>NZ_CP019771.1:332427-664854 GCF_004328665.1 Pseudoalteromonas sp. DL-6 | reverse complement strand
AACCCCGAACCCCGAACCCCGAACCCCGAACCCCGAACCCCGAACCCCGAACCCCGAACCCCGAACCCCGAACCCCGAAATACAGGCACAAAAAAACGGCGCTTAAATAAGCACCGCTTTTAAATGGTTAGGCTATTTTTCAACCTAAAACCTAAGCAACTTTAGTATTTTCTTCGCAGCTTGCTAGGTATTCGTCAAACGTACCTTGAAAGTCAATTACTTGCTTGTCTTTAATATCAACAATACGGGTTGCTAGTGACGATACAAACTCACGGTCGTGGCTTACAAAAATAAGCGTGCCTTGAAAGTCTTTTAGGGCATTGTTAAGCGCTTCAATGGCTTCCATATCCATGTGGTTTGTTGGTTCATCCATTATCAGTACATTAACGTCTTGCATCATTAACTTACCGAATAACAAACGGTTTTTCTCACCACCTGAACAGTTACGGGCTTTTTTATTTGAATCGTCCGCAGTAAATAATAAACGGCCTAACATGCCACGAACCATTAAATCGTTGTGTTTAGCAGTGCGCCACTGCGACATCCAATCAAATAAAGTTAAGTCGTTATCAAAGTCTTTGGTGCTGTCTTGCGGGCAGTAACCAAAAGTCGCGTTTTCCGACCATTTAACTTCACCGTGTAAGCTTTCAAGTTCGTTAACTAAACAACGTAAAAAGGTGGTTTTACCCACACCGTTTTCGCCTATAACCGCCAATTTAGCACCGGCTTCTAGCAATAAGTCGCCACCGGTAAATAATGTTTCACCGTCAAACCCATGGCCAAGTTGTGTTAGCTCAAGCGCTTGGCGATACATCTTTTTGCCTTCGTCAAAGTTAAGAGACGGGCTCATACGACTTGATGACTTAACTTCATCAAGTTTAATTTTGTCCATTTTTTTAGCGCGTGAGCTGGCTTGTTTTGCTTTAGAAGCGTTAGCCCCAAAACGGTTAACAAAGTCTTGCAGCTCGTCTATTTCAGCGCTTTTTTTCGCGTTTTCAGCTAATAACTGTTCGCGTTGCAAGCCTGAGGCTTCAAGGTACTTTTCGTAGTTACCTGGGTAAATACGCAGCTCGCCGTAATCAATATCGGCCATGTGCGTACATACCGAGTTTAAAAAGTGACGGTCATGGGAAATAATAATCATGGTACATTTACGTTGGTTAAGCTCATTCGCAAGCCACGTAATAGTATGAATATCCAAGTTATTGGTTGGCTCATCAAGTAGCAAAATATCAGGATTAGCAAATAGCGCCTGTGCTAAAAGCACACGCAATTTCCAACCAGGGGCTACGTTTGCCATTAAACCATAATGAAATTCTTTATCGATACCCGCATCAAGTAGTATTTCTTCTGCGCGGCTTTCAGCGGTGTAACCGTCCATCTCAGCAAATACGCTTTCAAGCTCGGCCACTTTCATGCCGTCTTCTTCGCTCATTTCAGGCAACGAATAAATACGGTCGCGCTCTTGTTTTACTTTCCAAAGCTCAACGTCGCCCATAATTACCGCGTCTACAACGCTGTATTGCTCAAACGCAAACTGATCTTGGCTTAGGTTACCTAATTTTAGCCCCGGGGTAATAGACACATTACCCGCACTTGGTGTTAGTGCTCCGCTTAAAATTTTCATAAAAGTCGACTTGCCGCAGCCGTTAGCGCCAATTAAACCGTAACGGTTACCGTTACCAAATTTAGCTGAAATGTTTTCAAACAACGGCTCTGCGCCAAACTGCATCGTAATATTTGCGGTGGAGATCAAAAAAAGTAATCCTAGAAAATTAATGGCAGGGTTAAGCTGCAGCAAGGCGCCGCATAAATAAACAAGCAATAGAGTAAATAATAGGCCGCGAATTATACAGATCCGCGCTTCAAGATGAAAGGTAAAAGAATAATCTACGCGTTTAGTAATGCGTGTAAATAGCTTCTATAGCGGATTTATTTTGTTTAATTAACTCATTTATAGTTTGTAACTCGGCTTGGCTAATGGTTTTTTTACTTAGCATTAAATGTATAGAACTCTTATTAATGGCCGCCATTTTAGTTACTGGCTCAACGCTTGGATGTTGGTTTATAAAATATTGTGCTGCTACTTCGTCTTCTATTGCGTAATCCACTCTGTTTTTACTAAGCATTGCAAAGCGTTTATCGGCTGTGGGCATCATAATAACGTGAGCAGGATGATTTTGTTTAAACTGCGCAAATGCAGCGCCATAATAACTACCGCGACCAGTAGCGAGAGTTAAATCTCTATAAAAAATATCATTTAGGTTAGTTATATCGGGTGAATCGCTGTATTTGTATACACGCATTATTTCATCGCGATAAGTATCGCTAAAATAGGCATAACTTTGCCTATCTGGGGCTATGCTGGCTGCAAAAGTAACATCAATACGGCCTTCTTTTAGCTCTTCAAAAGCGCGAGCAGAGGTAGGCAGCAACATAAACTTTAAACAAAACGACGAGCCGCTAAAAATCGTATTTACTACATCAATTTCAACGCCGGTTAGCTTATCATTAACGGCAATTACATAGGGTGGCCAGTTGCGCTCATTAGTGCCCACAATGAGTGTTTTGGTACAGGCAAATACGTTCCAGCTACAGATTAGTAATACAACAAAAGCGATTTTTAGCATTTTATTACTCTAAAAAAATACAACACCTTAGTATAAACCAAGTTGAAGATTTAGCCTGTTTAAACATATTTGTTAGCAAAATAATTAAGGTCAACACACCCTAAAGAGCAAAATCAATTAGCCTTACTTACAGACTAATTGAGAACGCTAAATAGCCAACATATGCTGTTAATAATAGTGCGCCCTCAACTCGGGCAATACGTCGCCCTGTGTATAAAAATAGCAATAAAAGCAAAGAGCAGGCTAATAATATCCACTGATCATAATTAACTATGCGAGAACTGAGCGGTAATGGCTGCAATATTGCTGAGATAGCTAAAATACCCAACATATTAAAAATATTACTACCTAAAATATTAGCCACAGCCACATCGGCATGCTTACGTAATGCGGCAATAACAGAGACGGTGAGCTCAGGTAACGAGGTACCTACAGCAACTATGGTTAAGCCAATTACCCCCTCCGATAACCCCATAGCCAATGCTAAACCGGTAGCGCCAATTAGTAACACCTTAGAACCAATAATTAATAGTGTTAAACCAACGACCAGAAACCCTGCACTCAACCATAAAGAATTAGGCAACGCTGTTATTTCAGTGCTTTGTGCTTTATGTAATTCAGCCTGTGCCGCTTGCTCACTTTTATAAGTGTAAATTAAATAAGCCAAGAGGGCGCAAAGTAGTAATACGCCATCAGTAACACTAATAAAATGATTAATAGCCAATAAACTAAAAATAACCGAGGACAGCAACATCACTGAGGCATCTCGTTTTAGTCCTAAAGGAGAAATAGTAAGTGGTGTGATCACCGCACATAAGCCCAAAATAAGCAAAATGTTACCAATATTACTGCCCACCACATTACCAACGGCAATGTCAGCTTGGCCGCTTAAGGCAGCTTCAATCGATACAACCAGCTCTGGTGCTGAGGTACCAAACCCAACAATTAATAAACCGCTCAATAAGGGTGACAACTTAAAGCGCTTAGCTACAGCCAAGGCTCCTCTAATTAAGCCTTCTCCGCCTAAAGTTAAAAGCCCAATACCCAGTAGCAAATATAGAAAATTAGTCATAAAATTAAATAGTTAAAGTGAATGCTTGATTGTGACTTGGTTATAAAATTTGTGCTACAAATTTTGCGAGTACAAAGCATAGTTTAAAACATATTTGTATAAAAGCTTTGTGGTTAGTTTTAATAATATGCTCTAACTGTGTACCTAAGGGGTTGCAACTAAGCCTAATGACGCTCGATAAGCCTTTAATTGTTTTTCACGGCCAATTTCATCGGTTAATTTATTCCAGCCGGCTTCAATGTTTTCAACCGTTTGGTCTACGGTTTGGCTATGTCTTAAGTATTTAGCTACTTCGGTGTCGAGTATGTCTCTAAAGTAACGGTTGTTTTCAAAAATTCTTAAATCAAGAATAATATTGGCATTATTCACCGTTTTAGAAATAGAACCTAAATAAAAGCGAAGGGTGTTTTCACTCATCCCTTGCTTAAGCCAACTTTGCTGATTAACCAATTGAGAGGTACGGTATGGGTTCATGCCCGTGGCTCCTTTGGTTACATCCTCGTTAGATTGCAAAGGCTGAGCAACATACGACAAGTACTCATAAGCCAGCTTTTTTTTGCCAGCACTGCTGGCGCGGTTTATTGAACCTACCCAGCCACCAAACGCGGCATAAGGCGCATAGTTAATATCGCCAATAGCAAATGGGCAAAGGGTAGCATTACATCGCTCAAGCTGACCTGTTTTACGATTGAGTACCTCAGTTGACCCCGGTAATATACTTACCCCTGTTTTGTTTTTTACTTTAGATTCGGGTAACACGGTCATGGTGCCAATGTCGCCCCATTCAATTGCTAAGGCGCAGCGTCCGTTAATAAACGCATACCTTACATCGTTAGTGTCAAAGTTAAGCTCGTCAGCAGAGCCAAATTCGGTGGTTTGCTTATAAACTTTTAAGGCTTTTTTAAATGCCGCGTTATTTACTAACGGCGCCATGGTTTTGGTGTTAAAAAATATCCCCTGCGATGTTCCTTTGCTTTGCAAAAAGCTACCCGCAATAGATAGCAGCGACCAATACGACTGCTCATTGGCTTTTTTAGAAATACATGAGCCAAAGTCACCCTCGCCATCACCATTCATATCAACCCCATGTAATTGCTTTGCAATAGCAAGGTAATCATCCCAGGTTCTGGGTGGGGTAAGGCCATACTTTTTAAGAATATCAAGGCGGTAATACAGCAAATGTATATCGCCATCGAGAGGGATGGAGTAAATTTGGCCATTATATTTAGAGCTAAAATCTCTAAAAAAGCGCGATACATCATTCCACTGAATTAGAGGATCGGCACTCACGTAGGTGTCTAGGTGCTCTAGATAGTTGTTTTGTGCAAAATCAACCATCCACTGCGATGCATAGGCAATAATATCGTACTGGCTGGTTGGCGAGCTTAAATCTTTACTTATTTCGTTATATAACTGACCAAAAGGCACCTTAGTTACATTAACTTTAATACCGGTTTGCTGTTCAAACTCTAAGCCCCTTTGTATTAGCGGCTGGCTAATAAGAGTGCCTAAATCAACGGTGAGAATATTAAGCTGGGTGTTTGCTTGTAGTACTGTACTGGGTTGGCTTTCTATATTAGAAGCTGGCAGGTTACTTTGTGCAACGCATTGAAATACCAATATTAAGCTTAGAGCTAACCCAAACACAACTTTCATAAAATACTCAACCACAGCAATATGTAATTACTACTCTAGTCTATATTTTGTGGAAAAGGAAAAGGCAGATAGTTGTAAGCAATAAAAAGCGCTTCTAACTCACCACTGGCAAGTAACTTAGCAAATCCTTCATCAAAAATTTGTGCTAACTCGCGGCCTTTCGCGTTATCGGTAAAGGCAATGTATTGTTTTACAGGCACAATGTTTTCGATTTGATACTGCTGCGGGTCAAAATTCATTTTTGATAACTCAGTGGCGTTAGCAATCAGGGTTTGCTGCAGCGCTTTACGGTTATCTAAAAAGAAATCAAGCCTATCGAGCTTAAGCATTTTAACGCCTTCAATTCGCTGGGTAACCTGCTGCAAATCAATCGGCACATACAAATAATTATTGTAGTTAGCGCCCCTTAACGTACCCACTGATCTGTTTTGTAAAGAATACTCGCCTTGCCAATCTTTAAACCGATCTTTTTTAAACATCGCCGACACAAAAGTAATATCGTAATGCCAAACCGGAAAGTACAACCCCTCCACCTCATTTTGCCTTGCACTTAACATAGCATCGGCATTGCCGTTAGCCGTCCACCAATAAGCACGCGACTGAGGTACAATCATAATATTGAGTTCAATCGACTGCGCAGCAAAAATTTTAGTCAGCATATCAACGTAAAGGCCAGAGCCGTCTTTTTCTACCAGCCCGTCAATAGTGTCGGTAGCCAGTACAATTTTTTTAATATCGCTCGACGCCCAACCACTGCTAGGCACGCCTAAACAAAGCGCTAAAAGTACAGCTAAAAACCACCTAACCCTAACATTCATTGTAAGTAACACCTCGGAACTTAAGCACAGCCACACTAGCCAATACATTATTTATACTAGTAAGCGCTGAAGAGCGATCTTATGAGTAAACATAGCACACCTCGCTGACCAATAAATGAACGGTGCAATACGTGTTCATACTATTACACTGCAGGGTAAATAACAGCCATGTTTTTAGTGTGGATTAAGGTAAGTGTTTAATTATTGCTACTCATTCAAATAGCGCCGAGGCGTTTATATAACTTTAATACTTTCAAAGATGTAGAGTTAATAGGTAAAAGTGTAAATAACATTGGTTTATAGCAGTTAAACAGTGCTTTTTTGTAATAAAAACATACTACTTAGGGCGTATATATTGTTGTAGCTCTATATTTTTAAATGTTGATACTGTAGATTAGTTATAAATGAATGCCAGATTAATAGCTTGCGCTGTTAATAAATAAACCAAGGAGCGGTGAATTTAGTGCCTACTAAAACACTCAATTACTATAATCAACATGCACAAACTTTTAGCGACTCAACGCTTAATGTTGATATGTCGGCGCTTTACGCTGAGTTTTTACCGCTTATTCCTAAACATGGCCATATTTTAGATGCTGGCTGTGGCAGTGCCCGCGATGCTATGTATTTTAAACAGCAAGGTTTTACTGTTAGCGCGTTTGATGCAAGCCCCGAGCTTGCAAAGTTAGCCAGTAATTACTTACAACAAGCCGTAGAGGTTAAAACCTTTCAGCAGCTTAACTGTACAAATATGTACGACGGTATTTGGTGCTGCGCCAGTTTATTGCATGTGCCAAAAGTAGAGTTACCGCAGGTGTTTTTAAAGCTGCAAAATGCCCTAAAACCAAACGGGGTTTTGTATGTGTCGTTTAAATACGGCACGCAAGAACGCGTGCATAATGGCCGTGAATTTACCGATTTAAATGAAGATGGCCTAACCGCGCTAATTACCCACCACACCGAGTTTAAAATACTAAAACAATGGCAAACGGTTGACCAACGCCCAGAGCGCGAGAGTGAAGTATGGCTCAATGCCCTAATTAAAGCAGTGCCCGTTTTATGATTGGCGCAATGCAGCAACAACTCGACTTTATTGCCTATATTCAGCGCATGCTGGTTGAGGGAGAGTTCACCGCAACTTATAAATATGCACTATTACATGCTATTGCTGATATTTGCGTAGAACAGCAAAATGAAGATCAGAGTGCTCCAATGGAAATAAAAATCGACACGTTAGTCGATAAATTTATTCAACTTTATTGGAACCACTCAATGCCTTACGCTGCGCACTCTACCGATATTATTACTAATACTGAAGACATGCTGTTAAAGCAAAATAGCCAAGGACAGGCAAAGTTCATCACCGAAATTTACAAACTACAAAATGCAGGTGTGAAAAGTTACAACGCATTCAAAAACTACCAACAATATAACCAAGTAATTAGTTCTCTTAGGCGAACATTTATCGATGGCCCTCTTTGGCGCTTACAGTTACTTTCGGGTAAAGAAGAATGTTTTTTATATCCCCATATACTTTTAGGTAAAGGCAGAGAGCCCAAGCGAATTGTTTTAAATGCTGGTATAGCTCAGTGTTTTAGGCGTTTTTACGATTTGGTTGTGCATCTTAGTGTTACTGAATGGATAGAAAAAGTACAAACTATAAAAGCGAATCAAACACTATTAGGATCGCAAAGCCAGCTACAAGAGTTCTTGTTTGGCAGTAACAGAACTGCGTTAAAAGTGGTAACTCCACTATTGATAGATATTCAAAACGGGCTTTGCTTTTACTGCCAAAAGCCAATGAATCTAAAAAACGAAAAAGAAACTAAAAAAACGCCAGAGATCGATCACTTTATTCCTTTTAAGCGCTATCCAAACGACTTAGCACATAACTTTGTTGCTGCGCATGCTGATTGTAATAACAATAAGCGAGATCACCTCGCAGCTTTTGCTCACCGCGACCGCTGGCTAGAACAAAATCTTGATACTCATAAAGCCGAAATAACGAATAAACTGCAACCTTACTTTTATTGCGATGCTGATAAATCGCTTGCAGTAAGTAACTGGGCGTATCAGGTTGCCGAATCAAGCAGTGCTAAATTATGGCTTGGCAAAAACAGTTTCGAACAAGCAAAACCAACTGCTGAGTTGTTTACGTTCCCAAATGCATCACAACCTGAGTTAAATCAAGTTGCTAAGCCCGAAGTTAGCTTAAAATCAATAGATAATGCATTAAAGCTGCCGTACTTCCCCAATATAAAAATAGCCTGTGGGCATTTTAAAACAGGGGATGAAAGCGATATGGAATTGATGGACGCACCACTTGGCGCGGGCAAGCTCGACCCGCAAGTGCATTTTTTAGCGCACGCATCGGGTAACTCAATGAATGGCGGTAAACACCCAATACTTGATGGTGATTTATTGTTACTTGAGCTTATAACGTCCGATAAAGCAGGCTCGCTGCGCGGCCAAATAGTCGCTATAGAGCGGGATGATATAGGCGGGGAAGGGCAGTATTTACTGCGCAAAGTTAATAAATTATCTAATGGGCAATATGAGCTAATTGCTCAAAACCCCGATTACGAAGTAATGATTGCAGATGAAAGCATGCGAACGTTCGCACGCTTTAAACAAGTGGTGGCAGAGTAGTTTGTAGTCGCGCTTTAACTTGTGGGTGCAGAGTTTGCTCGCGCGAAAAGCTTTTAAATGTGTAGATGTGAGTTTATATTTCGTATGTATTTTCAATGTGGCGTTTGGGCTTGAGGGATTAAAAACCTCTATTCGAGGTTTTATCGCGTTTTTAACTTAAATAGCCTTTATCTGATCAGTTTTAGTCATAACTACACTTTGTATATTCATACAAGTTAGTTCGCAATTGCACTTCAAGGCATGATAGGAAATGCTTTAATTAACTAGGGTGGATAAGTGTCATTAAAAATTATTGTTTTAAAGTTAAAAATTGGTTAGTTTAAGCTTCACTAGGAATATCATTCAAAGGATTTATATTTATGTTAAAAACAGTTTTTGGAGTGGCTACTTCAGCGCTTTTATTTATATCAACCTCATCGGTATCTGCTGAGTCTGCAATCGAACAAATAAAAAAACGAGCTGCTGAAATTAATGAACTAAAAACATTGATACAAAGCCCTGATCCCGCTCTTAGGCTTGCAGCAATAGACACAATGCAAAACTCAAAAGACTTAGCAATGAAGGAGCTTGCATTTTCTACTGGTATAAATGCTTCAGATGAGTCTGTGGTTGCATTAACAATCCGCAACCGCTTTTCCGAAATCGACAGCTTTGTCGTTTTGCTTTCAAAGCCTGAAGATAATGAAAAAGCTCTAAAAGCTTATAACTACTTTGGAGGTAAAGTATTATTTAAGGTTATAAGTTACGATAAAGACAGAGCTACACTTGTCAATGATACTCATGTTTCTAATACAGATAAAAGCTCCACTATCTCTGGTCTAAATCTCTTTTTAAATTCTAGTAATTGTCAAGGTGCATTTAAATTAGCGGAAGACCTTAGCTATAAAGGCACAATATCGTGTGACAAACAAGAGTTTCCCGCGGTTATTAACTTATTTTAAAATACCTGAACTTCTGAAATCCTAATAAGCCCTTTGTCATTCCAACTAGAGTATATTTTTAGTTTAACACGTTGGGCTTTTACACCTTGCAAATTAATAATAACCTCATTATTACTTGGCAAAACAGTGTTGCTTGCAGACGATATCCACCCTCTTTTTCCTGACTTTTTTCTAGATACCAATACTTCAATATCTTTAATACCAGAATTATTTGGTAGAGATAACCTGATACCTTTGATATCTTTATGTGCTTTAAAAGATAAATCAAGTTCCGCGGTACCTTGTAATTGGGTTTCATAGTACGTATTTTTATCTTGATCTGAAATTAACTGTGCCGACAATTCATTACTCGTAGGCGGTAAGTTCCAATAACTAACTATAAATTCTACGGTTTGCGACGATTCAGTTTGTATTTTTTGTACTGTAGGCTGTTTTAAGCTAGAAGAAAAAAACGGAGCGGTCGTCTCTATTAATCGATCTAGCCTTAATACTTTACCAAACCCATAACCACTCTCCACAGACTGTAGCATACCAATTGGGTTGCCTTGAGCGTAAACTAAACTGCCACTCATACCTTTAAAAAAAATTTGTTTTTCATCTTGTGGGCTTATTGTTAAATAAATAAGCCCCGTTTCTTGAACCACAGCCGGAGTTCTTGATATAAGACCATCAGCATTCACTGTTGATACAACCACCGTTTTCGCTTTATCAATATCGGTTTGATTAACTGACAGTGCATTAAACTCAATACCGCATTGATTAGACAATGAACCGGCAATATGGCCAACAGCTAAATCATAGCCAAAAGGTTGTAAAGTTTGCCCGTCACCTAATGAACGCAGATTATCGCTTCCTTTAAGGGTCAAAAAAACACTCTCTGCAACAACATGGTTCGGTGCAATAAAATAACAGAGATTCAAACGTTTAACCGAAAAGCCTTGCCCAATGTCGTCACCTTCAATATAAATTTGGGTGGGGTTTTGTGCCAACACTGAAAACGTGAACAAAAGCAAAAGGAGTAGTGAATTTAATTGTTTTATCATTTTTACTCTTTATTTAATAACGTTTGTTTTAAAAGAAGCGCAAACTCTAGCAGTAAAAACATGAGTGCAAATAATGAGGTGATAGCAGCAACCACGGGGTCTTTGGTAACACGACTCCATACAGAAGGGGTGATAAGTAAATCTTCATTCCCAAATCTAGTTACTTGTACACCGTCACCTTCGGACACCACTGAAAAATAAAAAGCGTCGCTTTGAGTTATCCGTAGAAAGCCTTTAGATACATATTCAGCATCGTTATCGACTATTGAAATTCGATCTCCTGTGTCTAAGGTATAGCTTTCTCCTGGGTATCGACCTGAAGATAGAAACCGACTTTCTAATATATTGACCTCTCCTGCGAGTAGTAATGACTCAACATTTTGACCTACATCTTCGCCAACAAATGCAGTTCCCTCAAAGGGAAGAACAAAGTTCCTCGAAAGCGTCAGCACAATCTCTACATAACCAGATAATGGTTGTGCCGAATTATTTGCTATTAGTTCACCCATTACGTCATCGCTTCTTCCGGTGATCAGTAGCTGATGCTTAGTCACATTATTAATCGATGTAATGCGAAGTTTAGTACCAGGGGCAAATTCAAAAGATCTATTCAATGATAAATCAATAGGTTCCATAAAAAACTCTTCAGAAACTAATACACCTTCAGAGAATCTCCATTGATTGATCAATGCACCCGTGGTGTCTATGGTTATAGCCTGTGTATTGCCTTTTACACTATAAATATTGGTTCGATCCCCTAACAAAATAAAAGCAGCGATAATTCCTACAACAAAAATTAACGCGTAACCTGCATTAAGCTTTTTATTTTGACTACGAAGAAGAATTATTAACCGTTCAATCGTGAGTTTCATTTATGCTTTTCTGTAAGGTAAATGTTGTAGCGGGTAAGCTGCGGCCGTTCTTACGGCGTGCAATTTTAATATTGTACGTATCTTCAGACATGGTTGAGGCAGGCACTTCACAAATTGTGTCGTAGGAAGTGCGTTTACCTTCCTCTAAACGTTCACATTTTGCTTTAATTCGCTTTCCTGTTGCAGATTTAAGCTGCATAAAAACTTCACTTCGACCCGAACTAATCATAAAAAGAACTTGCGAGTCATCAACATTTACAGCACGAGAGGAAAGCAAAACATGTTGATAACGTTGATCATCACAACTTCCGGTTGTAGCAAGAGGAGCCAGTTGATTAATATTAAAAGCTGTAATTATTTTTTCAAATTTAGTGGGGTACTCTATATAAACCCTATTGCTTTTATCTGGAGTAGACTCAATCAGTTTATAATCATTCTCTGAGATATATGTACCGTTAATAGATGAAACTTTAAAACAAAAATCACTAATACCATTAGTCGTATCAAGAAAAAACTTATTATTAGTACTCGTTGATGAGTAAACAGCACCAACTAAAACATTGCCAGAAACCGGAACGACTGAACTAAAGTGCTCATTAAAACTATTTTTTGAAAGAGTAGCCAAGCGTTCAGCAAAACATTGCGGGGCTAAAAGAAAAATGATGCAGTAAATGAGTATTGCCTGTTTAGACATTTCGTATTAATTCCCTGTTAAGTAACATACTTTTTAAACTATGGCATAAAAACAACTAAGAAAAAATAATTTAAACAAATATTGTCTAAAAACAGTGTTTTTGTATCAACCCCAATGCTGTTTCGTGAGATTCTAAGGAGGCAAAGCCTGACTTCAAACATTATATTCCTGACCGTCTGTAATTGAGGTATAGTAGAAAAGGTTAATAAAAATTCAAATTATCACCCAACCGCTAATTTCCCAGCCTCATGCCACATTTCACTTGGCATGGGGTTGATTAATTCCCATGTTATATTCATCGGCTGGCTGCCGTTGTGGCTTTGGTATTTAACCTCGCCGTAGTTTACAAACCCCATAGTTCGGCCGTTTTCGTCTTTGCCTTGTTCACGCACAAATAACAGTATGGTTTTGCCTGTTTTTTGGTGTTCAATATAACTAAGACCGCGTCCGTGTTCTGGGCGGGCGCTATTTTGCGTTTGCCAATGGAACAGGGTGGGGCTGATTGCGTAGTCGTGATACAGCGTGGTGGGCGAGTAGGTTTTTTCGCACTTGTTGAGTGTTACAAATAACAGTTCTAGGTTTTGGTTTTTAAATTCTAAAACACCTTCGCGGGCGGTCGATTTTTTATCAAACGTGTGTGCCCCAAATGCTGCGAGTATTTGTTGGCGCGTGTAGCGGCTGTGTAATTTGATTGCGTGATTAGGTAAGCATGCTAAATCGCTTTCTTGTTGATGAATGCGGTTTATTAACAGCGTAATCACTTGTGCAAGTTCCTGCTGTAACTCGTTGTGTTTAAGTGCCTGTAAGCTTTGCTCAAGGGTTTTAAACCCTAAACTTGCGCCAGTGGTATCCCAAAAGTTGTAATGCGCCATAAGCGCGTACTGTTGGTTTTGAGCTGTTGGCGTAAAACTAAAGTTGTTGTTACATAAATCACGTAAAAAGGATAAGTAACTGAGCGAGTCGCAGCCGAGTAATTGGGTGTTGATTGCGCGGTAATATGCGGCGTAAATATCGCCTTGCCCTGCGGGTATTTCATCGCCCTTTAGCCAGTGCCAGCCGCCGAGCTTTTTATCTTTGGGTTTGTATATATCTTCAAGTGTGACTTGTGGGTTTATACGTAAAAAATTACTTAGCGTAAGCGTATCATTGGTATGTTGTGAATAGCTATTTATAAGCTGCTGTAGTCGGCGTTTAGTGTTTATAGCTTGCTGAATATTTTTTAAAATCGTTTGTTGTGTACGCTTTTGTAGCTCTATACGGCAGCCCAGCGGTAAATGCGGGAAGTGATTTTCAATTTCAGTTTTTATTGGTTGGTTGGTTTTACCAATCAATGCACGGAATTTACTGGCAAAGTCGTATTCTGGACGGGCATTACCGACAAAGTCGAGTACGGTACAGCATTGCTTTTGGCTATTATCTGGTAAACGCAAGCCACGGCCGAATTGCTGTAAAAACAGCGTTAGGCTTTCGGTCGGGCGTAAAAATAATAGGGTATCTACCTCTGGAATATCGACACCTTCGTTAAAAATATCAACTACACACAGTATTTGTATTTCACCTTGTCGCAGTGCTTGTTGTTTGGCCGCGCGTTCATTGGTGTTTTTACTGGTCAGCACATCGGCGTTTATGCCTGCTAAGTTAAACTTAGACGCCATAAACTCTGCGTGTTTTTGGCTTACGCAAAATGCCAGCGCTTTTATATCCTGAACATTAGTCACTATATCAGCAAGGCTGGATATAATTTTGTTTGCGCGGCTGTTCTCGCCTGTATAAAGGTTACTTAATTCGCTTATATCGTAACGGCCACCACGCCATGTTATTTGGCTTAGGTCTGTATCGTCATCTAAGCCAAAGTATTGAAATGGGCATAAGTGACGTTGGTTTATTGCCTCTGGCAAGCGAATTTCAGCGGCTATTACGCCACAAAAATCATCGAGTATATTGGCACCATCTTGTCGCTCTGGCGTGGCGGTTAAGCCAAGTAATATTGTGGGCGTAAAGTGATTTAAAATAGTGCGATAACTGGCGGCGCTTACGTGATGTACTTCATCTATAACTATGTAATCGTAATAGTCAGGAGTTAAATTAAGCGATTCAATTTGGCTGTTTAATGTTTGTATTGACGCAAAAAGTTGGTTGTAACGCTGTGGTTTGTAGTTACCCACCCACAGCTCACCAAAGTCGTTATTTTTAAGTACACCACGGTAAGCACTTTGCGCTTGTTTGAGTATTTCTTCGCGGTGGGCTACAAATAAAAAGTGTGCGTTTGGGTTTTTATCGTAAACGGCTTTAAAGTCAAATGCCGATATTATTGTTTTACCAGTTCCCGTTGCAGCAACCACTAAATTTTTGAAGCGATCATGAACGCTACGCTCAACGCTTAGTTTTTCTAAAATAGCGAGTTGATGGGTTTTTGGTGTTATATCAAAATAAAACTGGCTGCTTGATTGCCCAACACCGCGTTGCTCGTTAAGTGAATTTATGAGCTTTTCTTTACATTCAGCTTTGCCAGTAAATAATTCAAAATCTGGCGATTGCCAGTAAGTTTCAAAGGTGCTTTTAGTTTTGGCTATGATGTGCGGGATCTCTTGGGCGGTAATTTTTAAGTTCCACTCAAGGCCGCTAGTAAGCGCCGAATGCGATAAATTAGACGAGCCAATATAACCGGTATGAAAACCCGTATTACGCATAAACAAATATGACTTTGCATGCAAGCGCTCTTGCTGATTGTTGTAACTAAGCTTTACCTCGGTATTTGGCAGGCTTGCTAAAAACTCAACCGCTTTAGCATCCGTTGCACCCATGTACGAGGTGGTAATTACTTTGAGTTTATTGCCGCTTTTAGTAAACGCTTCAAGCTCATTTTTAAATATGCGCAGCCCCGTCCATTTTATAAATGAAACAAGCCAGTAAATAGTGTCGGATGATTTAATCTCGCGCTTTAGCTCGGTTTCGAGCGATATACCTGCATTAGCTCCGCTAAATAACTCGCTTTGGGTAAGCCCTGTTAGCGGAAAAATATCGTGAGAGTAATCTTTAAGATTTGCAGCAATAGGGTTTTGAGTATTAAACAGTGCAGTAAGAATACGGCCTTGGCTGTCGATAAGGTTTTCGTTGATTAGCTCGTCATCGCGAATATGATCTTTAAGCCACAGAACAAGGCTGTTTGCGAGGTTTATTTGCTCTTGTAAACGCTCGCTTGAATTAGGGATTGCATCAATTGCATGTTCAACCAGCTTGCCTAAAAAACGCGAAAGCCACGTAGCCGCCTCAGCCGATTCTAGCTGGCGTTCGCCCACATAAAATTGGTCACGATTTAAGTTCTGCTCAATTACTTGTGTAATTAACTGCTCGTAAATACCAATTTGCTGCATTAAATCGCTCCCTGTTTGCGAGCATTCAGTTTACTAAAAAATGCAATGTAAACAAGCATTAACTCATTATTGAATTAAAGACTGCTGCCAAGAAAATTTCCCCGTCATTTTGCCCGAAAAGACTCAATTGATGAGTAATTAATTGCATGGATGCAATTAAAGCCGTGACTTCGCCATGGATGGCGAATACACGGCGTTTACGTTTATATCAATTTAGGCTTTAAGGAAATAGCAAAATGCTCGGGGCGCCGTGGGGTTCCAAGGGGCGGTTGGCGTTATCCGCCCCTTGGTTGCCATCGCCAACGCGACATTTACTCGTTTATAAGATAATTAAGAAAGTCTTCTTTTGAAGCAAACACTTTGAAGATTTTATCGGCATGGTTTTTGGTTTGTTTTAATAACCAGTCATATGCTTCTTTTTTATAGCCTTTTCCATCGAAAACAATAACTACAGTTCTCTCGGGTGCATTACTTAATGACTCATAAAAGAATGGGAATTTTTGGTCGACAGAGCCGCTTTGTACTTGTCTATGAGCTTCTATTCTTAATAAGCCTTTAGTTTTATGATGTATCAAAAAAGTACTGTGGCGTGTACTGCCGTACATATCTTGATAGACTGCACGCTTAATATATTTCTGCTGTTGAGGTTGAGAGTCTGTACATTCAGTAAAGCCAATAGATGTAAGGTCTTCTTCTAGTTCTGTACAAAACTTACGGTTTGATTCTTGTGGCGAGCCTGTATGTTCATACTTATTTGGTATTTCATCAAATAATGGTAATTGACCATCCATGTAGCTTTCTCCTTTATAGTTGAACAATTAACATACTAAAAAAAGGATGAAAGTCAAAGTAACCGCAATATTTATATTTAGTTTTGAAGAAAGTGCAAACTGCCCGGAGCGCCGAGGTGACGAATGACCAAAGCGCAGCTTTGCAGCTTGAGAAAGTGAAGGCATGGATGCCGACAGTGACCCAGCTTCAGGGATGAATTATTTGCAGCAGAGTTGATTTAAAGACAAATCACACTTTGGTTGTCGTCGCCAACGCGACATATAACTAAAATTGCAATTAAAAACCAGTGTACGAGCTAGATTACACTCTACAATATCTAATGATCATTAAAGTAAGTAACGAAAGTAATGAGGTTATTGTTTTATATTAAAAAATTGGCATAATTAGTAAAAATTGTTTACAAGGAATGTAGATGCAATCAGCTACTACAGATACAGAATATACCGATCACTCCTCCTCAGCCCAAGAGCAGACAAGTAAACCAGCTTATACTGAACAAAGCGAACATAAACTTGTTTCACTTACTAGGGATGAATTGTCATTTTTAAATAAAAAACGTCGAAGCTGGAAGTTTGCAAATCCGAAAGATTTATATACTTTCAGAGATCAATCAGTTGGTATCTTTAACCATTTGTTGCACATCGTTATTTTTTTAGTTTGTTCATTTCTTTTTATTTCTATTCACTATCTACCTTTTGATAATGAGCTTATTAATGGGGTAGGTAGCTACAACACGATAACGCCACTTGAACGATTTTCGAGAACTTTATTAGTTGGCTTAATTTTATTCAATTTAAATTCGTTAAGGGTTAATTTAAAGGCATACCCTATTAAACGCTATTGGTTTGCTATGGCATCTAATTCGTTACTTAAAGTTGTTATTTTAAATATTTACTATTTACTTTTGATATTTTTGAGTATGGCTTTTATTGGTGCCTCTAAAGGGGTGGATTTATTTAGTGCGCTCGAAATGCTTGAAGATAGCACTAATTATGAACAGTTTTTAATTTTTGATACGTTTATATCGTTTGGCATTATTTGGCATGCCTTTAAGTTTTGTAGAAAGGAGGTTAAGCAGTGAAATATATTATTGTTTTAGCTCTTATCCTAATTTTATATCCTCAGCCTAGTTATGCCAAAAGTGAGTTGCCTTATGGGTGCGATGAGTATTCCAAAGTAGAAGAAAAGAGTTTTGTTTTATTTAATAAAAAACAATTTATAGAGCTTGGAGAATGCGCAGGAGAGGCTTTGGTGAAAGCTAAAAAGATTTATAATATCGCAGCTGCATGCTCAGAGGTTGTTGAAGATAAAAATAGTTTATTAGGTATATTTAGCTTATCGAAGGTTGAAGCAATTAAAATGGGCGTTTGTTTAGGCGCTATTAAGGCAGTTTATAACCGTTACGATAGAGAACTTGTTTTAGTAAATAGTCGTTACCGTAGTACAAAGCGTTATTATAGTTGTAAAAAAGGCATGGCCGCTGTGAATGAACTCGTTGCAAGCGCAAAAGATGAATATTACAAGCGTTCGGAACTAAGAGACATATTGTGCGATAGAGTGTACTAGTATGGCTGAGACAGTTGACACTGAAATTGAACTTATTCCTCAAATTGCAAAGTTATACATCAAACAAAAAGTTTCTGATACGTTACCGAAAGAGCTTCATGATGCGTTAAATAATATATTTACAAAAGGGCATAAAGAATCAACCGATAAGCATGTTTCAAATAGCCGCATGCTTGAATATAGAAAGGCGATTATTGCTTCAAGCTTACCTAATTATGGTAAGCGTGTTGAGCATAGAGTGATTCGTGGTCGACGAGCCTCTATATATAATGCTTTGTGTCTGTATACATTGGTGGGTACTGCAGGTACAAAAAAAATATTTCAAGAATACTATGCTACCAAATCATCAGTTAATAAGCGTGAATTTAAACTGTTAGACCTATTCGCTAAAAAAGAGCTCAGTGCAGAAATGTTGTTTTTTGGAGTATCTCAATCTTCATTCGAGAACATTAAAAATAAATTGATTGATAATAACTTTAATTTATTCACTGAGCAGCTGCCGTCTCCTTTTCAAAGTTTAAAAGCGGGTAATACCGATTTATCCCCTCTTGGTGTTCTTTATGATAGGAACGTTAATTGGCATAGCTTTATAGAAAATTATATTAAAGCGGATAAAAAACTTAAGTCTAAAGAGTGCATAGAGGCTAAGAGCATCCTTCAAAATGTAACTGATAAACGCCTACTTCAGCTTCCATTAGTTAAAGAATTAAGTGATAGCATCGATGCTCAAATTAATGAGAATAAAGATGCATGGGAGTATTTACACAATATTTTGAATTAAGTGTTTGTAGTGCTCCGCACAAGTTCATTATTGAACTCAGTTAACCAACTGGAGTTTAATAATGAAATCAATGAATCGTTTACTTAAAACCCTCCCAAAATGTCAATCTGTTCGTTACGTAGCAGAGGCTAAAGATATATATAGTCATCTTTTACAAAGTCATAACTATAGAGATATTGGCGGCCGAAAACTCACTATAAACCCTAAACTAATACGTTTTAAATTAGGTGATTACCGTTTGATTTTCGTATTCAAAAATGGAACTTTTCAACCTGTGGCATTTATTGCTCGCAAAAATCTTGAATCCTATTTAAAGCGAAGGTGAATAATGTTGTTCACATAATAATTAAATTTAGGAGGCTGTAATGGCTAAAAAAATAAGCCCTGCTGATAATGAAGCAAACCAAAAAAATGCGAATAAAGGTAACGAGGGTGTGAATCAGCAATATGCCAAAGTGCATGGGAATCGCGGTAAGCAATTGAATAAAAATGGAGGTAATAATTAATGGAACAATTAGTAGAAATTAAACCATCGCCTACTTTTCAGTTAAGTAAAAATATATACGAGCAATTACATTCTGCTGTTTGTGTACTGAACTTTGAAAAACTGAAATGGAAATTGACGCAATCAGCTGAAGCAACTTGGAATGATGAGCTGTGTGATTTTGCTGAACTTGAATACCGCAAATTTTTATCACTTAAAAAGTGGTATCCCAAATTATCACTCGTTCCGAGCAAGTTAGTTGATAAGTTTTGGCACGAGCATATTTTAGATACACAAAGTTACACAAATGATTGTGACGTTTTATTCGGTTTTTACTTACATCACTATCCGTATTTTGGAATCTATGGTGATAAAGATCAATCCAAATTACAAAGCTCATTTGATGCAACGGTAGCAGTATATGAGAAGCATTTTGGTGCTTTTCCTACTGCTGAGCTTTATCCAATGGAGTCAGTACAAATGGCACGTTGCGAAGATCATGCATGTCATGTTCCTTCAACTTGTGCATGCCGTGTCCCTGGTGCTTGTAAGTAACTAACTGTAAGAGCTGCTTACTAGGCAGCTCTTTGCCCTTATTTAAGGATTAAAAATGAGTTTAATATTTGCTGTTTTAGTTGATGGAGAAAATGCGTCTTATAACACTTATTCAGCGGTGCTCGACGAAGTTGAAAAATATGGCACGGTGGCAATTAAGTGGGTCTATGCGGATTGGACATCTGTACAACACAGTAACTGGCAGAACATACTACATAAAACAGCCTCTAGTCCCAAACAACAATTTCATTATGGTAAAGATGCTGCTGACCATGCACTGGTGATGGATGCAATTGAGCTTATAAATAATAACCAACGAATTAATGGAGTCTGTATTGTATCGAGTGACGGTGGCTTTTACAGCTTAGCACAGCGGATAAGAGAGAAAGGATTACACATAATGGCTATAGGTAATGAAAGCACGCCAGGGCGGCTTATTAAAGCTTGCCATAATTTTGTATTTTCAAAAAACTTAATAGACAAAGATGACTCAGAAGCTTTTAAAGATTTAAATACATTATTGATTACGGCTTATAAACGTTGTGTACAAAAGAATGAACCTGTTTATTTAGGTGACTTAGGTAGTGCGCTTAAAATGCTCGATTCATCGTTTGATTTTAGAAGTTACAGTGTTACTAGCTTAAAGGCGCTTATCAAAGAGAAGCCAAATCTTTTTGAAATTGCAGAAGAAAGCCACGACCGCTGCTTTATTAAACTCGCTAAAGAACAGATCCCTAATGTTAAAGGCGGTATGTTTGGTGAGATCCGTATGTTTGATAAAAATAGAGGGTTTGGATTTATCGCCTCAGACTATGGCGATTTTCATTTCAGTGTAAGTAAGTTATCAGGCGGGAGTGACCAATATAAAGTGGGCTCGCAAGTTACTTTTTATTGCTCACAAGCAGGTAGTAGTGAAAGATTAAACACTAATAAGTGCAAAAGTGTTGAGCAAGTAAATCTTTATTTTTAAAAGCGGTGCATTTCGCGTCAGCAAGTTGTGCGTCTGCGTTAATAAAGGCCGTGGATGTGTTCGCTGCCAGTCGCTCGTTGCTCGAAACCGAAATTGGCGTTTAAAATAATCACAGCTAAAAATGGTTTCTACGACTTCAACTTATTAACTCACACAGTGAGGCAATTAAGCTCATTATTCGCCTCATTGTGTGAGGCGAATAATGGCGTGAAAGTAACCTAATTTAAAAGCGGTGCTTTTCGCGTCAGCAAGCTTAACGCTTACATTGATAAAGGCAGCGGGCTTCGAGTGACGAGCAGCGAGGCGCGGGTAAAATGCAAATGCCTATAAATACGCGATGTAAAATCGCTGCTACAGATCAATATATAGCTTTTTGTATTTCCTCTAAAAGCGCAGCGTCTCATGACCTCTTTGTAAATAAATTACTTAAAACCTATTTGACCACAGAGAAGCGGGTGAGGAGTAAATGAGTAGATAACGGGCTTCGAGCAGCGAGCTTGTGCTAATACCTAAAATCTAATACCTACTCTTTTAGCGCAGCGCCTCTTAACCTCTGTGGTGTATAAATCACTTAAAAACTATTTGACCACAGAGAAGCGAATGAGGAGTAAATGAGAAGGCTACGGGCTGCGGACTTCGAGTGACGAGCAGCGAGCTTTTGCTATTACCTAAAACCTAGCTCATAGCCCGCAACCCGTGCCAGGTCAGTCGGCCAAGGCGCTATTTGTGGGCTGATAGTCACCATTATCTAACGCATCAAAGTAGGCTTGATAACGGCCGTTTTGTTTAAATTTAAGTAATTGCTGATTAAAAATTTCAAGCCGCTGTTTACTCTGTTCGTTATTTTTAGGGAACATCATAAAACTTTGGTTTATGAGCAACGCTTTGGGGTGATGGTTAATTGAGCTAAATAAGTTAGGTAACTTACTGGCCAAGGTGTAATAACCTACACTTTTTTCTTCGGCAAAGGCATCAATTCTGCCCATGGCTAAGCGCTTAAAGTTTTGCTCTGTGGTACTTACTCGAGACATATCAAATAGACCCGCTTGTAGGGCTTTATCAAACTCTTCGCCATAGCTGTAAGCAAGCCCGCCACCGAGTAATAAGCCTTTTAAATCGTTTATATTTTGCCAATCAAATGGGCGTTGTTTGTGATAAAAAAATACAAAACGCTCGTTTAATACCGGCTCACTGTAAAAATAATCCTCAGTGCGTTGTTGTTCAAACATCCATACGGCGGTGGCTGCGTATTTATCATTAATGGTGTCGTGGTAAGCACGCGGCCAGGGTAAAAAGGTAAAGTTAACCTTAATATTGGCTTGTGCAAATAAGTCGGTGATTAAATGGGCAATCACACCTTGGTTAGGCAATGATTCACTTAAAAAAGGGGGCCATTCGCCGGTGCTTATATTTAATGTTGCGGTGTTAGAGGGCTGCTCGTCTTTGGGTTGAATTGCTTCAATTGCATAGCTGTAATCACTCATCAAAGCCATCAGCAAAAAAGATGCGGTAAAAATAAGGTATCTTAATTTAGCTGATAACATCACATGCATGTGTATAGGTCGCTCCTTTTTAGCCATTAGGTTGTGACTGGTGCTGTTTAAAAAGTAGGCTATTGTAGTGAGTGAAACTGAATACACGCTTAAGTTAGATTTAAAGCCACCTTTGAATACGTTCAGCGTACTCTATTATTCTTTTGTTTGCATGTTTTTTGCGCGCTCTTCTGCTTCTATTAGTGCTTGTGATTTAGGAGCGCGTTGCTTTTCTTCCACTTTTGGTTTTTGTGGTGAATTTGGATCCCAGCTTTCATCAAGCGATAAGTTAGCAAATGGGTTACTGCTTTGTGGCGGGACATCGCGCTTAGTGGGCTCAACTGGCGACACCTTTACTTGCTCTGGTTTTATCGCACTTTTTTTAGTGGGCAAGGGCGCATCAGGATCGAAAGTGCGTATTTCAGGCTCTTTAAAGTCGTGCTCGGTAGATGGCGTTAACGGTGAACGCGGTTGTTTAGGCGAATGTAAGTCTGCCTTTGGCTGATGAGGGGCAATAGGCTCAGCTTTACTCGTTGTTGGCTCTATGGGTGCTTCTTTTTTAACTGCTGGCACAGGTTCGCTAGGCAGATTAACCGGCTTGCGCTGCTTTTTGACTTGTTTGGCTTCGGGGTCAAAGTTTCTTACTTGTGGTTCTGCATACTCGGTGGCATTTTTTATCCGCTCTAAAGTGGCTTTTGCGGCGGCTTCAAACTCTGCGGTATTCGGTTTAGGTTTTACTTTAACTGTGCTTGCTTTACTAGCGTTTATTTCAAGACTGTCGGTTGTTGTTTTTTCTTCGTTAGCGCTTGCGACAACACCCCCTGATTCATCCACAGCGACACTCGTTGGCTCATTGTCGTGATTAACAAAAGGAGCTGTGTGCAGCGCCATGCTGGTATCAGCAGGTTGGTTATTTTGTTTAACATTACGCAGGCGCATTAATACAACAACCCCAATTATGACCACTAATAGTAACGCTACACTGGGTAATACTAACGACAATATGTTTGATTCTTTAGGGATAGATGAGACAACACCCTTTGCTTGCTCTGAGGCTTTTATAGTAACCGGTATGGCCGTTTGTAAAGGCTCTACTGTTGTTTTTGTGACTGCTGGAGCCGTATTGTTCTGGGGTGTTGGGCCACTGCTAGGCTGATCATTTTTTGCAGCATCAGTTTGTTCAACGGTTGCTGTTTTATTGCTTTGTGACTTATTCGGCACTGTGATTGCTGATGCTGGGTTCGTTGTGTTTTGAGTTTGCTCTGTACTTTGCTGAGTAATTTCATCTGCCGCTGTTGCGACTATTTGCTCTGTGTTTAATTGTGGGTTTTGCTGCGTAAGCGACGACTTGTTTTGAACAGGTTCGATAGGGGTAACTGCAATTGATGAAACAGGCTCAGTTACTTGTGGCTTTGTAACCTCTGGTATGGGTTGTTCAATAATAGCTTGCGGTTTAGGCTTAGCTGCAGACTGCGACCGTGCCGTTGGTGGATTACTGCAGTTTTTTTCAAAGTCACGGGCAGCGTTACGGTACTTACGGCTGGTTTTGTTATTACTGTATTGCTGCATTTCTTGTTTTATAAGAATACACATAGCTTCGTTGTAAGCGGCACTGCTGGCGCTATAAAACAAAGCAAAACAAAAAAGTAAGCAACTCAGTAACGGTTTCATAAAACTCAAAAGCGGTTAAGCATTAATACACTAATTTTAAGCGCAAAGTGAAAAATTATCTAGGGCTTTGCAATACCACTCCCTAGCATGAAAAACTAGTCGATAACCATTAAGCTACGGTACTCGTCGTAAGCAAATTGGTCGGTCATGCCGCTTATGTAGTCTTGAATGAGCCTGCATCTATAATAAAATTCGTAAGCAGCAAAATGATCTGGCTCTTCTTGCATGGCATTTATGGCGTGCTGATAGCTACTTAAATGTTTTTTAGAGAGCTTTTTAACTAATCTCGATTCTACTAATAGACGGTTGTCGCCATGCAAGGCGCGTTTAAAGTCGTCGCTAGTTAATTGTAATAATGGTTTATAGCATTCTAGTAAGCCGTTAATAATACGGTAGCCTTGTAGTTCAAGCTTTTCGACCTCTTTATGAGAAAATACATGCTCAAGCGCCACTTGCTTTAGGGCTTGGGTTGCTGCATGCAAGTAACTGCGATCTTCTAATAGGGCATGGTTAAAGTCGCCATGATAAATTGGCTCTATATTTTCAATAAAGCGTTTAGCGGCATGGTTTACTAACGGGTGTAGTAACGACACACGTAAATAAATAAAAAATTCACTATTAAAATTAAAAGGCTGTGCTTGAGCGCGTTCAATAGCGTAGTTAATTGCGTCATCTACAAAGCTTTGGTGTTGGGTGTCGTTTAAGGTTAAGTTAATCAGTGCTTTTTGATACTGCTTTTTTAATTGCTCGCATAAATGCTGAGTGCTTATTATGTCTTTTTCTACCGCGTCTTCTATGTCAGCCAAGCAATAAGAAATATCGTCTGCGGCTTCCATAATGTAGCTGGCAGGATGGCGGCAATAGGGTTCCATTTTTAGCTCTGTTTGCAGTGCTTCTATAAAGCTTTTTTCACTGTAGTAGTAGCCCACTTTTTTCATAATGTAGTTTTTATTTTGTGGGATATCTTGCTTTGCCAAGCTTGCAGGGCGTGTGTACTTTAAAATTGCCGCACTTTGGCTGTAGGTTAAATTTAGGCTCAGTAATGAGTGAATAATACGTATGCCTTGGGCGTTACCTTCAAAGTTGCAAATATCTTGCGCTAAATGTTTAAAAATAACCCCTATGCTGCTATTGGCTGTTTGGCAACGCTCAGGTGTAATACTGGCTAAATGGGTATTAAACCAATTATTAATGGCGGCTTCGCCAAAGTGACCAAACGGCGGATTACCAATATCGTGCATTAGGCAGGCCATTTCTACTAGGGTTTCTAGTGGGCGTTCTAAGCCCGATAAACCATATTCTTTTTGCTGTTGGTAGTTTAAGTTAGCAAAAATACGTTGCACAATAAACCGGCCAACTTGTTGCACTTCTAATGAATGAGTAAGGCGTGAGCGCACGGCTGCATTGCGCTCAAGCGGAAATACTTGGGTTTTTTGTTGCAGCCGACGAATGGCTGCACTATTAATTATGCGGCCACGATCGCTCTCAAGTGCCATTTGTAAATTGGCTGTAGTGCGCTGCATACGCGCAGGAGTTATTTTGCTGCTGAAGTCGATCATGGCAATCCTTTTATTTTGCATGTGAGCTGTTATTAAATGCCGAGTTATGCTTTTTTACTGAGCTACCTTTAATCTATCAGCATGTATCATAAAGTAACAACTTGCTTTAGTATTATTTTTTCTAAAATTAACATACATATATAGGTGTTTAAAATGAAGTTATGGATCACAAAGGCAGTCTGTTTTTGCCTTTTATTAGGGATGAATAATGCATTTGCTGCCAAAGAGCAAACCGTAGTGATGATTTCAATTGATGGCTTGCGCTGGGACTATATTGAAAAACATGGCGCGCCAAATTTAAAAGCAATGGGTGAGCAGGGGGTTAGGGCGCAAAAAATGCAGCCTGTATACCCTAGTAAAACGTTTCCTAATCATATTTCGGTGATCACCGGTTTAATGCCCGTTAACCACGGTATTGTTGATAATAAATTTTGTGACAAAGCGCGCAATAATGAATGCTACAGCATGGGAAAAGGACAAAAAGACAGTACCTGGGTACGGGGTACTCCGCTGTGGAATTTAGTAAAAATGCATGGGTTTAAATCGGCGGTGTATTTTTGGCCTGAATCGGATGCGCGCTTTAATGGTATGACGCCAGACTACTATTTTCATTATTCTAAACAAGGTGACTACCAAGATAGAATTGACCAAATTGTGCAATGGTTAAGTTTACCTCAAGCGCAGCGCCCACGTTTTGTAGCCAGTTACTTTTCGTTGGTTGATAGTATGGGGCATGAATTTGGTCCAGATGCAGTGCAAACACGTGACGCTGTTCATAAACTAGATGCCTTAATGGGGCAGTTACGCACTCGTTTGAGCAAATTAGCGCAGGATATAAACTTAGTGATTGTTTCTGATCACGGTATGGCACAGGTTGATCCTGAGCAAAGCATTATTGTCAGCAGTTTACCTAAAGATGATAACTTTATTACTGTGAATACCGGTCCTCGCTTGCTTATTTATACCAAAAGCGATGCTCAAAATGCGGATATTGAAGCGTATAAAGCACGCTTACAAAAGGCAGCTAAGGGGCGTTATAGTGTTTTAAGTAGCGAACAGCTTAATGGCTATCATTATAATAGCGGGAGCCGAGTGGGCGATATTGTGGTGCAAACCAATGCGCCTGCAGTATTTAGTAACGGTACTAAAGCGCCTTATTTAGGTACGCACGGCTATGCGTATAGCGACGATATGGCAGCCTCCTTTATAGCAACAGGCCCAGCGTTTAAACAAGGAATGAGTATTGAGCTGGTAAATAACTTAGATATTTACCCTGTGCTTGCCAAGGTAATGGGGTTGAAGCTAATGAGTAAAGTAGATAGCGATGGCAAAACCTTACTCCCTGCAATAAAGCAGAAAATGATTAATCATTAAAAAGAGCGCCAAGGCGCTCAGCAGGGGAACTTAATTGGTAAAATGGATTATTTACCCATTTTTACGCTGTTATTTAAAGTTGGCGATACTGGTTTTGGTATCAGTGACGGTACGAATGGCATATGCCTGATTGGTTACACCAAATGGAATGCCGTTTACACTCCAGTTTGGGTTGGAGAAGTAATCGTACTGAGTTGCACTGCCAAATACATGAGGATAAGCCATAATACTGGCAAATTCATTTTGTACGCCGTGGCCCATACCATCAACGTATACGCCACCTGCCGTATCGCCTTGCTTACGAGAATGCGCTAAACCTTGGTTATGACCTAGTTCGTGCACGAATGTTGAAGCGCCACAGTCAACGGCTGTTATTGAATACATACGGTTACTCATAGAGCTGTATAAATTGCCATTCGTGCCTTGACCAACCCAAGCTAGTCCACAAGAGATTAAGCCACTGCCTGCACTTTGGCCTGTGCCTAATACGGCTACCATGTCGGCTTTCCAATTATTACGTAAACCATCGACATAGCTGCTATTTGTCACGGCGTTAAGCCAGTCTTCTGAAGGCGTTATTGCATGATTACCTAAGTTTTGAGAGCCCACTAAACGCAGTGTTATATCAACGCCATTTTGGCTATATACTTGATTACTAAAAGCAATAAGCTGATTAATTTTAGTATTAATGTTGCTAGTAGCGGCAGCTGATTGGTCGGTATATAAAATACCAATATCAATTGTTTCTGCTGACACTGTGCTGGCGGCACATAATGCTGTTGCAATAGCGGCTGTTGATATTATTTTTTTCATAGTCGTATTTCCTTTCTTTTGTAATTGCAGTTTTACTGCTGAGTCATCTGTGTTTAGGCTAAAAATTAACTAGCAGGTGATTTTTTATCACTGGGCGCAAACGGGTCTTTACCATCCGTATTTTTTGGTGCGGGTTCACCCACTTGGTGTTCTATATGTGATTTGTATAAATCGCGCTTTGCTGCAATCCAGCCATATTGGCCTTTGCTTTCAAAAACATAATTGCCACTAGGTGCAGTAAATTGACCATACACCGCATCATTGCCCACGGTTAGTATGGTGGTGTGCATTGCTCCGTTGGCACCAATCACTTGGCCTACAATACTTTTATCGCCGTTACTGGCACTGGTAACGTTAGTTATTTCAGCGCTGTAGGTTTCGGCAGTTTGCGGTATGGCGAGGTCAAAATTATCGCCCGCTTTAAGGGTTTTAAGCGCTGCTAAATCAAATTCTATATAGGCTTCATTTTGCAAATCGGTAGGCAGTACTTTTGCCGCTTTAAGGATTTCTTTGGCCTTGGTTGAGGGTTTATTAATTGCGTCAAACGAACTTTCAATAACGGCTAATTTTGTTTCTGAGGGTTTGGTTTTAATAGGATCTTTACTCATATCAATGGGCGATGGTTTACGAGTTTGTTTTACAAATTCAGAATCAACAGGGACGATGTCAATGGCAATGAGTGGGTCTACCTCATCGGTTTTTTGCTGATTATTAAGCAGTGTATAAATGGCAAATACAGACAAAGGAATAGCGATAATTAAAACAATGTAACGTTTCATCTGTTTCTCTTTTAGGGTTATTGGTGAACTAATTGTTAAGTTTTATATTAAAAATAGGATGAGATCAAATTTAAATTGTAATCATAAAGTGGTAATTAGTGTTTTTGTAACTCATTGTTAGTATTTGCTTTACCTTTTTTAGGTATTTATTTTTAGCTTAAAAATAATGATGTTTACAGTAATGACGCACCCTGTGGAATGTTTTTAGGTACATGCATGTTTTTAAAATTACACCGATTTTGACAAGCAAAACTGACCAATAAAATTTTTTAGCAACGTGATCATTTTTCATTATTCATTATTCAAAATTGCAAAGTATAAATAGGCAAAGTATGTTGTAACATTAGGGTTTCTTAATGAGGGAATTATGGCAGGGACTGATCAGTTACTTAGTCGCACTATGGCGGGGCTTGTTGCCGTTATTATTGGTTTTTCAAGTTCAATAGCATTGATTTACCAAGTGGTGATCACTTTAGGTGGCACACCTGAACTAGTGGCAAGCTGGATATTAATGCTGGGCTTGGTAATGGGCAGTACCTCTATTGTGTTGTCGTTTTATTATAAAGTGCCTATTTTAATTGCATGGTCTACCACTGGAGCTGCACTACTGATTTCAAGTGCCCAGGGCTATAGCTTACCTGAAGCGATAGGTGCATTTATGCTCTCAGCCTTATTGGTGCTGGTGTCGGGAATAACGGGGTGGTTTGAAAAAATCATGAACCGCATTCCCAGTGAACTGGCTTGTGCCATGTTAGCGGGGGTATTAGTCACATTTGGCATTGATGTGTTTAACTTTATGAACGATATGCCATTAGTTATTGGTTTAATGGTGGTGGTGTACTTTATTGGTAAGCGCTTTTTTGCCCGTTTTGCGATGCTAAGTGTGTTGCTAGCGGGTATATTTTTAGCGTGGTATATGGGCAATATCGATACCAGTACCGTACATTGGCAAGCCAGTAGTTTTACTTATATTGCGCCAAGCTTTAGTTTGCAGGCATTTGTAAGTATAAGTATTCCTTTATATATAGTAACTATGACCTCACAAAACTTACCCGGTTTCGCTATTTTGAAAGCGCATAATTATAAGGCGCCTATATCATCGTCATTAACTGTGACCGGGTTAATAAATTGTGTGACGGCTCCCTTTGGTACCTATTCTATTAATCTAGCAGCTATAACAGCGGCTATTTGTATGAGCGAAGAGGCCGATAAAGACCCTGATAAGCGTTATTGGGCAAGTATTGCTGGTGGCGTGTTTTACATAATTATGGCGTTATGTGCGGCTATGTTAGTGGCAATTGTGGCAAGCCTGCCACAGGCCTTGGTATTGGCGCTGGCGGGTATTGCTTTGTTTGGCACCATAGCCAATAGTTTGCAGCAGTCTTTGCATAGTGCTGAATATACTGAGGCGGCCATTATTACTTTTTTAGTAACGGCCTCAGATTTAACTTTGTGGTCGGTAGGTTCAGCATGCTGGGGGATAATAGCAGGAGCACTCACGTTAATGGTGACACGTAAGCGCTAAGCGCAGCTTTGAGTTATAAGTTGTCAGCTATCAGAAAGTGATACAAGAGAAAGCGCGAGATATACTCGCGCCTACAAGCTTTCACCGCACCTGGCTAATCTCCAGCTGAACGCTGAGAGCTAAAACCTAACCGCTGCTCTCTTTATTTATAGCATTGGCTTTAACACATCAAACATGGCGTCAATGTGATCATCACGGTCATTTAGGGCTGCAATGTATCGGTATTTTTCGCCGCCTGCTTCTTCAAAAATTTCGCGGTTTTCACCTTCTAATTCCTCAAGTGTTTCTAGGCAGTCGGCGCTAAATGCCGGGCTAATAATTGCAATATCTTTAATCCCTTCGCCAGGTAGGCTTTCTAAAGTAGCGTCGGTGTATGGTTTTAACCATTCAGCTTTACCAAAGCGACTCTGGAATGTAGTGATCACTTTATCTTTGTCTAGGCCTAGTTTTTCTACAACTAAACGCGTTGTTTGCTGACATAAGCAGTGATAAGGGTCACCATTATCTAAAAACTGTTTAGGCATACCATGGTACGAAAACACCATTTTTTGCGGCATTCCGTGTTTTTCTAAATCCTCACTAATACTATTAGCGAGTGACTCAAGATACTTAGCGTTTTTGTGATAGCCGTTTACAAAGTGCAGCTCTGGCACCCAGCGCCATTTTTTTAATACATTGGCAACCGCGTCGAAGGTAGAGCCTGTGGTTGGGCTTGAGTACTGCGGATAAAGTGGTAATACAATAATACGCGTTAGACCTTTGTCTCTGAGTTCTTCAAGACCCGCTTCGATTGATGGATTACCATAGCGCATCGCCATAACCACTTCGGTGTTGGTATAGCCATGGTGTTTTAATAAGGCATTTAATTTAAGGCTTTGCTGGCGTGTAATGTGAGTAAGCGGCGAGCCATTTTCGGTCCATATACTTTTATATAATTTAGCTGAGCGTTTTGGGCGAATACGCAAAATGATGCCGTGAAGAATGACCATCCACACTATACGTGGTATTTCTACAATACGCGGATCTGACAAAAACTCACGTAAGTAAACACGTAACGCGCTTGCTGTGGGGGCATCGGGGCTACCTAAGTTGGTTAATAAAATACCTGTTTTTTGGTTAAAACGCCCGTCGTGGGGATTATCGGTAACGGCAGAAAATCGCGACACTGTGTGCTCCTTCAAGCAATATATTTGAAAGTAACTATTATGGCTTAGTATAACGAATAAAAGAGCATTTTAGATCAATCATTTAGCCGTTTTAACCATAATTCTAAACGGAGTCGGCTTCTTGGCTTCGAGTTGCTGTAGTTTCACAATCGATTTTGAATTGAAAACGTGCCCTTTAGGTAAAAGCATAATACCTGTATGGCTGTGCAGTGAGTTTGCCAGTGTCATACTCTCTTCAAGTTCTTGAGCGCAAATTACTTTAATCGAGCCAATAGACGTGTCTGAGGCCATAAGCTGTACATGACTTGCCTCAAGCGATTTTACTATTTTTGGATGATATAAGCTGCCACTACCAAGCTTAATATTATTAAGTGCCACCTCATGACGCATTTTTGTAGTTAATAATGGATCGCTTTGCTCATAATGCTCCCAGTAATCGCGAGCAACGCTGAGCACCATAGCCCCAATAGGAATATCGTTTTTAGCAAGCCCTTTGGGTATTCCTTGGCCGTTGTAGCGTTCGAATTGATGATAAATTGCATCAGAAACATCGCTTAAATGAGTTGCTGGCATGAGCATTAATTGTGAAATACTAGGATGTGTATAAAAGGTTTTTCTTTGTACTTCATTCAGCTTATTAATGGGTTTGTTGTAAAGCTCAGGATCCATAGCAAGTAACCCAATTTGAGCTAAGTATCCTGCCATAGGCGCCAATGTAATGCTTTTTTGAGATACATTAAGATAGCGCGCAATTTGGGTACATGTACCTGCTATACTTTCGGCTATTTTTCCATCGAGGTAAGGGTTTGCGTTAATAAAGTTATAAAGCAGCTCAACGGTGGATTGGTGCTCGCGTTTTTCATTTTCATTTGCGACTTCGAGCTTTTTTAGTACGTTTCTAATTTGCTTTGTTCGTTTGTCGACGAGTTGTTCTAGATTACTGTTAAGTTCTTTTAATTGCAGGTTTTGCTGATTTACATGAAACTGTAAAATTTCATTTTGTTTTTTTAGTCTAAACTTTTCTACACCCGATTGGATAACGCTAATTAAGTGGTCATTTTGCCAAGGCTTTTGCACATAGGCGTGAATGCCTCCTTCGTTTACCGCACTTATTGTTGACTCTAAATCAGAAAAACCAGTTAACAAAATACGTTGGCTATCGGGAGCGATTTTTCTCGCTTTAGCTAAAAACTCCGCCCCACTCATATGTGGCATACGCATATCACTAATAACGACGTCAAATTCCTTTGCATGCATTTTTTCAAGTGCATCTTGTCCACTGGTTGAAACACTCACATCAAATTTATATTGGCGTAATAAACGAACTAAAGATTTAAGCACATTGGCTTCATCATCTAAGCATAAAATACTCGGTGGCTGCTGCTTTAACTGTTCTAATTGAGCAATATCTGTCATTGATCTTTTTACCACCAATATGATTATGAGTTATAAGATTAAATTTAGTCTAAACTTTGGCTGTAAACAGCTGATAATGTGATAAAAAATCACTCATTAGCGATTTTTTTACGCGTTTAAAATACTCAAAGCATCGTCAGTTAAGTTAGGCTTTTTAGGTAAGGTAATGTTAAAAATAGTGCCTTGATTTAACTGACTTTTAACACTAATTAGGCCACCGTGTTGTTCTATTATTGCTTTACTTATAGCCAGTCCCAACCCTGTACCTTGGCCAATCGGCTTTGTAGTGTAAAAGGGATCAAAAATTTTATTTAATTTGTCCTCATCAATTCCACAGCCATTATCTGCAATCGTTATATAGGCATTATTTTTATCGGCTTTAGTGGTAATACTGATCACTCCAACTTTGTCGCAAATAGCTTGAGCGGCATTAAAAAATAAATTTAAAAATACTTGAGAGAGTTGAGTCGAACGACCAGTGATGATGATTGGCTCTGTGTTGAAGTGTTTTTCAACGTTGGCGCTGTATTTAATTTCGCTCCAGGCAACACGTAATGTGTTATCAATAAGCTCGGTTATATCAATGTCGCCAATTTGGGTTTGATCTGGATGAGCAAATTGTCTTAACCCTTGTACAATCTCTTTAACACGATCAGCCCCTTCACTCATTTCAGTAATGATATCGCTTGAGTCTGATTGTAATTCATCAAATTGGTAATGCTGTAGCGTATCTACTAATGTTTGCTGCGTTATGGCTTTTTCTGCTTTGAGTGCGTTAATTAAATGGCTAAATTGCTCTAGGTTGTAAGCCAAATTTTGGATGTTACTGACTATGTAGCTTAAAGGGTTATTTATTTCGTGCGCAACGCCTGCAGCCATTTGCCCTAACGAAGCCATTTTTTCAGAGTTGATTAACATTTGCTCTATGTTATTTTGTTTTTCTTGCATTTCTTTTTGTTTAACAAGTAGATTTCGTTTTTCAAATTGTGAAATCGTATTTCCTGCAAAACTGACAAAGCGTTGCATTAAAGTAATGTCGTGTTGATTAAATGCGCCAATCGTTTCAGAAAAAATATACAACTGATAGCTCTCTGTGCTGGTACTTACTGGGGTGGTGAGCATTGCATGCTGCGAATGCCAAAAAGGATCGGTTACTTGCCAATTAGGAAGTTGGTGTAAGTTAAATACATTTTTAATGTTTCTATTCGGTTTATCGAGAACTGTAAGCTGGGTAATTATTGCATCGCTATGAGGATGCGATGCTGTGACTAATGTAGATAATTCATCACTGGGATTTATTTTAATTAAAATAGCCGCAGAAAAAGAGATCGCTTGTTGCAAAATATTAAAAAACTCAGTGAGTAAGGTTTCTGTGCTGTCGTTTTTTAAGATTGCATCTAGGCCGTCTAAAATCAGGCTGTTGAAGGCACGGTTTTCTTCAAGTGCTAAATTATGAACCTGTAACAAATGTAGCTTTTCTAATAGTATTTCGTTGGTAGTCATACAGAATCACCAAATATTTCGCATGAGATCATTAAGTTACCGTGCTTACTAGTTGAGTCGCTAAATGTGCCAAGTTCTCCAAAGGTAAAGCCCATAATAAACGGTGTGTTGGGTAATTGTGCTGCAATAGAGTGTTTTACTTCTTGCATTGCACTTTGAATAGATAACATGCAGCCTCCACAAAAAATAATAATAGCGCCCTTTATATTTTTTATTGCATGTAAGTCTGCCAGTTTGGTCAGTGAAGAAACGACCATATCGCCTCGTTTTATTAATTGTTCAGGGCTTCCCGAAGCAAGATAAACAGTATCGCCAACGCTTAAATTTGAAAATAATTCTAACGTGCCATTTTCAGCTACCGCTGGGTGGCTTAGCAGCAGCCTAGGAATATCATCATCAGAGGAAAGGGCTCTTGCCAGTGGGGTCATTACTGATTGGGCAAGTATATTTCCCGCTTTTAACTGTTCAAACCCTATGTTTTTTCGCCACTGATTATAAACATCAAAGGCGGGCTGGTTATCGATAGTATTTAATATGCGACCATCAACGTTTGTAACTGTACCCAGCTGGTCGGTTTTATCGTAGCCTGAACTATAAAAGCCGAACGTTTCTACAGAGGGATATAACACCGCAATAATAAAGCCTTGTTGGTATACACTATTAGCATCGCTAAAACGCCACTGTGCTGAAATGTCGTTGTCGGCGCAACTTCCTCCAAAAACGGGTATACGCTGCCCTATCGCATCTTGAATTCCTTGTAATACTAGCTCTTCGTTCCCTGGGACTTGAAAGCACCAAACCATTTTGGGGGTTATTCCTGGCTGGCCTGCATTAGCAATGGCTTTGAGTACGGTTTTAGAGGCATTTTCTCTTAGATTATTGGTTGTATTGCAACTGGCAATCCCATAATGACCCCTTGAGTCTTTAATCGAGAATAAACTAATGCTGTGCTCATTTAATGAGAGGGTTTGCTCGGTTGATGAACCAAGGCACGAAGAGATGATTAAACAATTTTGAGTGTTTTTTAAAAAGCGTGGCTGATTATTATAAAGGTATTTAATGGTATCGGTTGTTGCAAACCCTAGCAGCAAGTCTGGGCCATGGTCCACAAATTGGCTTATAGGTTGAATAAATTTATCTATATCGCTGCCGTGTGTGTGAAAAGTATCAATGGCGAACATAGATGCCCCTTGGTAATAAAGATAGCCACAATTGTGGGTGTTTTTAACTATTAATAATAGCTTAGGATTTATTCTAGACTATTCTTGAATAGGGTGTGTTATTGAGTTAGCTGTTAATTAATGTCACTTACGTCTTAAATGTCCTATTTGTCGCTATATCATTAAACTTATGTTAATGTGATTTTAAAATCAAGTTGAATTTTATTAGCATGCTAAAAACATTAAAGCCAAGTGAGATTGCTAGTTATTGCGATGTTCACCAACGTACGGTAAGCCGTTGGATTAACGCGGGAGACTTAAAAGGGCATAAGCTAACTGGTCGAGGTAATTACAGGGTGCAGGTGATTGACTTTATTGACTTTTTAGTCAGAAATAAAATGCCCGTTCCACAAAGTTTGTCGCATAAGCCGCAAGTCTTAATTATTGATGATGAGGCTAATGTTCGTTCTGCAATTAGGCGTGTTTTAAAACGAAGCGGTTTTGACGTTGTAGAAGCCGCAGGTGGGTTCGAGGCTGGTACGTTAATGCACCAGCGAAAACCAGAGCTGATAACTGTTGATTTATCTATGCCGGGACTAAGCGGTATTGAGGTCATTCGTTTTATCCGCTCTTGCGAAGAGTTTAAAGATATTAAGGTATTAGTGATTTCAGGGATGCCTGAAACTCAACTAATCGATGCAGTTAATGCCGGTGCTGATGGGTATATTTGTAAGCCATTTAGTAACGATACATTGATAAACCGTGTAAATATTTTATTTGGTGAAAATAGAATTCTTCTTGGGGTGTAAATAGTGGCTTTGCGAATTTTATTAGTAGACGATGAACTCAATGTATTGAAGTCTTTAAAGCGAGTACTTGTTCGTTCTGGTTATGATGTAATAACAGCATCCACTGGTTTTGAAGCGCTTGAAATATTAGCGGCTAATCAAATTGAAATCATCATTACTGACTTTAGAATGCCAGAAATGAACGGCGCTGACTTATTACGGCAGGTTAAAAGTCGCTGGCCCGATTGCGTAAACTTAGTGCTAAGTGGATATGCTGATTTTAAGTCTGTGGTTGAGTTATTGAATCAGGGATTGGTATTTCGTTTTTTAGAAAAGCCATGGGTCGATAGTGAGCTACTTGAGAACATTAGCGAGGCGCAAGTAAAATATGAACAGCGCCGAGCTAAAAGAGTAAGAGATCAATTATTAATGGGCAGCATGTCTGGCCTAATAGAAATAGACAATAACGGTATTATTAATCGTTTTAACGCGCCTGCCGCTGAAATCATTCCAGATATTCATTTATATGAAAATAAACACCTCGCCCATTTAGATACAGCTCAAAATAAAGCGGTAAGCCAGGCTTTTATTGATAAGAAAAGCAGTACACTTTTTATTAATTACGCACACGCCTCTGATCTAGCTAAAAGCGAAGAAGTTATGATAGAGCGTTGTTTAAATGATGATTCTTATCAACTTTTAAAGTTATCAAGCAACTCAAATAGCATGAGTAACATTTTTCAACTCACCAGAACACAGTCGGTGGTAACCAACGAGTCTGACTTTTATAATCATTTAGCTTTATGTGAAGCGAATAAAGAATGTTATGCATTAGTTTATATAGGTATTGCGCAGTTTCAATTAATCAATGATCTGCTAGGGGAAGAAGATGGCAGCCACCTTGTAAAATTGGTTTTGGAAGTGCTAAAAGGTGTATCAGAAAAAGCGGTCAAAGTTCTTCATAAGAGCGCCGATCGGTTCGTATTATTTGTTCCTGAAATTAAATCTGATAGTGAAATTTTAACCGATTTAAATAAGGCGATGAATGATCTGAAAAAAGTACTCCCTAGTAAATACACCGATGCTCATGTGCAGCTTTATGGGGTGTATGGTTTGTTTCCTGAGGATAGCTTAGAGGGAAAAGAACTCGTTAATCAAATGCAGTTGACGATGAATTATCAAGTAGGTGATCAGCAGCGTATTTGTTCTCGCTTTGACCCTCAGCTGGTCGCAGATTATAAAAAGAATTTTGAGTTAAGCCGTTTATTATTAACAGCGGTAAATAAAGATGAGCTTTCATTACGCTTTCAACCAAAGATTGATACTAAAACAGGCCAAATATTTATTGCTGAGGCGTTAATTCGCTGGTATGAGCCGAGTAAACATGGCTGGGTAGCGCCAGCTCATTTTATCCCTATTGCTGAATGCGATGGTCAAATTATCTCAATAGGGCGCTGGGTTATTTCTCAAAGCTGTAAAACACTAAAATATTGGGGTGATAACAAAACAGGCGTGGGTGTATTAGCAATTAACTTGTCTGCTAGGCAATTAAAAGATGATCCCGATTGGATTGACTACATGCTCGAGTGTTTAAGCAGCAATAGTTTAGAGCCGGCACAGTTAGTTTTTGAGTTAACAGAAACTTATCTAATCGAAGATTTTACTACCTGCGAACAGCAATTAATAAGGCTAAGATCGTTAGGGTTTAAGCTATTGATTGATGACTTTGGTGTAGGTTACTCATCACTTGGCTACCTTTCAAAGCTGCCTGTAGATGGCGTTAAACTAGATAGAACCCTTATTACTGATATTGAATCGTCTTTAGCGATGCAAAGTATGGTTCGTAATATTACGCGTATGTCGCATGATCTAAATTTAAAAGTTGTTGCTGAGGGGGTAGAAACAGCCTATCAATGTGAATTAATTAAAAAGTTAGGGTGTGACTACATACAAGGCTATTACTACAGTGAGCCTTTAGAGCAGAATGATTTTTGTAATTATTTAAACCATTTTAATTCTCAAGGTGCGCAATGAGTTCGATAACGGTCGTCATACTAGACGATGATGCTTTTTTATTAAAAGTATTACAAAGGACTATTCATCGAGCCTATCCAGAGGTTGATATAATGACAACCTCTGATATTGATGAATTTTGGCAGCTGCTAAACACTAAGCAAGACTTAGATTTAGTATTAAGTGATTATTTAATGCCGCAAATGAATGGATTGGATGTTTTAGAGCAGTGCTCTTCACAAAACCCCTATCCAGTGAGGGCGTTACTTACCGGCGATATGACGCTTAGTACTATGATGCGACAACCTAATGTTGTTCATGCTTATCTTGCTAAGCCGTTTAATGAAGCAGATATAACCGCGCTTTTTGACAATGTAGCGGCGTTAAAGTCGTTACCTTTTGCTTTTAATGTGCGCAGGCAGTTAGGGGCTATGATTAGCTTTCCTGTTTACCCTCTTATTTTAAAAGAACTTAGAGACTTAATACAAAGCAATGAATTTGATTTGCACGATATAGCCAATGTTGTTTCCCAAGAGCCAATAATAACGGCTAAATTGTTACAACTTGCAAACTCCGCTTATCTTGGTTTTGTTAGGCCTACATCGTCAATAGATGAAGCTGTATCGAGGCTTGGAATTACCATATTAATGGCAATTACGACGTCTTTATTAGTTGCTAAAAATTTTGAATCGTCTATTCCTAGTGACGTACATGAAAAGCAATTAAATATAGCGGCGAATTACGCTAGCTGTGTTAAGCGCTTTGCTAAACAAGCTGGGTTTAGTCTACAACATCAAGAGCTACTTTTCTCGGTGGCGTTATTGAGTTTTGTTGGCAAGATTATTTTATTGTCTCAAGCTCAAAGCGATGCGCCAGATGAGCATGCCCAAACTATGGCCGATGGGTACGTAAGTGCCAATTTTATTTCGGCCTACGTTTTAAAGTTATGGGGATACGATACTAAAATATGTAACTTACTGATGAGTTGCCATGATTTAGCTGGTATTAATGATAATGATCTAATCACATTCAATCATATGTTATATGTAGTTAGGCAAGTTATTTTTGATAAACAAACCCCCATGCAATTACGTGCGTACTGTGAATCAACAGGCGTAGACCCTCTACTTTGTCATCTTATTAGTGAGTTTGATTGGCATAGTTACACCTCTTAAATAGGCCTGTATAAAATATTGTTTAAAAACGGACAGTACTACATAACGACCTATTTATAGTTTCTGCTGAGTACCCTTTCTTACCTTTTGCTATCTACTTTAGTCTAATAAAAACCGCATAAAACGTCATTTGGAGTGTGTTTTTTACCCAGTTCAGGGTAAAAAACATACAAAACTGTTGTTTTTACTAATTATAAACGAAACCTTAATGTTAACATTACATTAACTTTTGGGGTTGTGATATTAAATTGCTACTTTGGTTGTATTTTGAGCTTTTAAAGGTGTTATTTTCCTGTTTTTAAAGTTATTTGCATTCTTATGCTAATTTTATCAATTTTTTTGTTTCTTTTTGTTTGTGTATGTTGCTAGGATGTTGGCAAGGGGATAAAGGAATATACCCCACACACATTATAAGAATACACAAAACAGGGTCATCATTATGTCAACATATCGTTTAAACACATTGGCTGTAGCGGTTGCTTTTGCTTTCAGTGCGCCAAGTATGGTTAATGCACAAGAAGCGCCTGCTAAAGCTGAAAAAAATATCGAACAAATATCTGTTTTAGGATCGCGAGTTTCAAACCGAACTGCCACTGAGTCGTCATCACCTATTGATTTAATTGACGCAGATGATTTAAATAAAGGTGGCTTTACCGAGCTTGGCCAAAGCTTACAGGCAACGGCACCGTCATTTAACTTCTCGCGTACACAGGTTTCTGATGGTTCAGATTTATTTCGCCCTGCTACATTACGCGGCTTACAACCAGATCAAACTTTGGTTTTAGTAAACGGTAAACGCCGTCATAATCAATCTATTTTTGGTTTAACCAGTACTGTGGGCGGCGGCTCTGCGGGTACTGATATGAATGCGATCCCGCTTATTGCTTTAAAAGGGGTTGAAGTGTTGCGTGATGGTGCGGCGGCGCAGTATGGCTCAGATGCAATTGCAGGGGTTATCAACTTATCACTTAATAACTCAACAGATTTAACCACCGGGTACGTACAATATGGCGAAACGGCGATAGGTGATGGAGAAACAATTTCTGCGGGTTTAAATCGTGGTTTTGAATTAGGTAATGAAGGCGGTTTTATTAATTTATCGCTTGAGTACCGCGATGCAGATAAAACTAACCGCGCAGAGCGAGATACCGGTGGTTCACTTGATGTCGCACCAGGTACTTTATCGGACGAAGTACGTTGGGGACAAGGTAATGCAGAGAGTGAATTTACTTCGGTATTTTACAATATGGCGTTGCCAATGGGTGAGGGGGAGCTTTACTCATTTGGTGGTTACTCTGAGCGAACTGCACTAGGCAACGGCTTTTACCGTAATTTTAATGAAGCGTCTAAAAACGTAACGCAAGTTTACAGCGACGGTTTTTTACCGCAAATAGATAATGAAGCACAAGATATTTCGGTATCAGTTGGTTTTAAAGGTGAAATTAACCCTGATTGGACCTACGATGTTTCTGCAGTTTATGGTGAAAACCAATACGATTTTACCTCACGCAATACTTTAAATGCGTCATACGCGGCGGAGTATTTATTTAATAACCCGGATGCAAGCGATGCCGATATAGCCGCGAATGCTGGCCCAACAGAGGGATACTCGGGTGGTTTTAGGTTTGATCAAACAACCTTTAATGCAGATATAAACGGGATTGTTGATATTGGTCGTAGTGAGCCTGTTTATGTTTCAATTGGCGCTGAATACCGTAAAGAAAACTATGAAATTGTACCCGGTGAAGAAGCATCATACGCATGTGGAACAGCCAACACGGATACCTCATACCCATCGGTGAACGATCCGGGTCAATTTGCACAATGTGGTTTTCAAGCTTATAACGGCCTTCGCCCTGAAGCTTCAAACAAAAGCGATCGTGATAGTTACGCAGTATATGTGGATGCAGAAACCATGATTAACGATGCGTGGAATGTGAGTGGCGCACTTCGCTATGAAGATTTTTCGAATGCGGGTGACGACATCATAGGTAAAGTGGCAACACGTTACGAATTTAATGATGATTTTGCGGTACGTGGTGCGTTATCAACGGGTTTTAGAGCACCATCATTACAGCAAAGTGGTTACACTGCTTTTACCACTAACTTAGGGTCTGACGGCACGTTAAGTCAGTCGTTTACTGCGACAACAGGTTCAGCGTTCCCTGCTGCTTTAGGTGTTGATACTTTAAAGCTTGAAACATCAACTAACTACAGTGCCGGTTTTGTTTACGATGTGACCAGTGATTTATCGCTAACGGTGGACTTTTACCGAGTAGAAATTGAAGACCGTATTACATTAGGTAGCTTGTTGTCGGCGGATGATGTGGCGTTTAGTCCTGAGGCGGTTGCTGCTCTGCAAGCAACGGGTGCAGTGCAAGCGAATTACTTTTCAAACTCTGTAAACTCAACCACTCAAGGCGTGGACATTATTGCGTCATACCGCACCGATTTATATGATGGTAATTTTTCTGCTACGTTTGCGGGTAACTTAAACGAAACTAAAATTGATAGTGTGAATGCAGCTCCCGGCATTCCAAAAAGTGTAGCACTTGATGACATTCAAAGTAGCTTTTTAACCGACGGACAACCGGGTGAACGTGCAACGCTTACTTTTGATTATGAGCGTGATTCGTACAGCTCAATGATCCGCTTTAATTACTTTGGCGAAACCGATGTGAAGTATTTTGCTAACGATCATATTGAGCTAGCTACTGATGGCTCATTTAAAGCGACGAGTACGGTAGAATCAGCCGTATTAGTGGATTTAAATGTAAGTTATCAAATTAACGAGATGTTTGCGTTATCGGTTGGCGCAGACAACGTATTTGACGAAACACCGGATGAATTAGGTGATGATGAAGTATTAAATGCTATCTCTAATGGGGCATTTAAATACCCATTGCGTGCTGTACCCTATGGCTTTGATGGCCGTAGTTACTATGCAAAATTAAGTTTTAGTTTTTAATTTTATAAGCTAAATAGGCGCCGTTATAAACGGCGCTTTTTTTATGGCTAAAATATATTTAAAACAGCATTAAAAATGATTGCATGCTTGAAAATTAAGCCTACAATCGCCATCCATAACGAAGGCGCATTGCTCCTTCGAGTGATTCTTTTATTTTTAACGAATAGGAAATAATATGACTAAAAAATGCAAAGCAAAAGCGGTTAATAAATCCGCCGTAGACACCGGCCGCGGCGTGATTAAACACAACGCATTAGCAGCACTGGTAACCTCTAAAGTATTTAAACCGCAAGTGGTTAAAGCTAAAAAAGGCAAAGGCTCGTTTAAACGCAACAATAAACATGCAGGACAAGAGTCCTATTTAATCGCGGCTTAATTAGCACCGATCAAATAGGGCTTTTGAACTTACCGAAATAAGGCAGGCTTCGAGCTACGAGCTACGAGCTACGGGTTTCGAGTCACGAGCAGCGAACACAACCTAGCACCTTTAGCCTTCTCTTTCCGCGCAGCGTCTCATAACCTCTATGTGAAAATTTTACTAAAACCTATTTGACCACAGAGAAGCGAATGAGAAGAAAGTAAACAGGCAACAGGTTTCGAGTGACGAGTAGCGAGCTTGTGCAAACAACCTAGTATCTAGTCATACTATTCCTAAAACCTAAAACCTAAAACCTAAAACCTAAAACCTAAAACCCAGAACCTAAAACCCAGAACCTGCACTTTTAGCGCAGCGCCTCCCGCAGCTCGTAGCCCGCTATCAAAATATGAAGGACGCGGTAAGTTGTAACTTACCGCGCTTTTATATTATTTAACTAGCATCCATATACCGGCAGCTATCATAAATAGGTTTTCGGTTAATGAAATAAAGCCAAGGGGTACATTACTATCGCCGCCAACACAGGCACATTTTAGTGCTCGCTTGTCTATGTATACAGCTTTAATAACAGAGACTGCGCCAATACTACCTATAAATAAAGAGATAGGGGCAATTGAATAAGCGGGCAGCGCTGCAATCATACCTATACCCACAAAGGCTTCTAAAAATGGATATACATAAGCATAAGGGATCACTTTCATGGCGAGTAAGTCGTAAGTGATAAACGAGTTTGAGAAGCTGGTTAAATCTTGTAGCTTTTGAATGGCTAGTACGGCCATGGTTAATGCCACGAAAAGCTCAAGTGTATACATGCTTAGCCCTGCACCACTTAACGAAAAAGCGAAACTGAGCAACAAGGTAACCGCAAAAATCGCTATCACAGGGGTATAGGTTGTACCTTGCTGACCGGCAGGCGATTTATTAAAGAAACTTCTAAGCTCATCGTAGCCACCTATGCGCTTATCATCTATAAACGTTTGTGGTGTTGTTTCTAAGTCGTGTTGCTGTTTAAACGCATTGGTTTGCGCTCTTGAGGTGAGCAAGTGATCGTCTACTTCAAAGCCTTGACGTTCAAGCAAATCTTTAGATTTTAAACCAAATGGGCAAATATGTTCATCGGTTGCCATTCTATACAATTGGGCTGACTTGGCCATAATTTACTCCTGCATATTTATACCAATTTGCAATAATACTTAATTAAGTGAATCGGTATTAGAGAGTTGAACTGAGTTATGTAACCTTGAAAGATCAACCGACCCTAAGTGTAAAATTTACACTGAAAGCCGTCTAACTGTTAATAAACTCAGTAATACAGAAGGTATATTCAAAAAGTAGGCCGTTTTTTAATATAACCCTGCGCTGAAGTTTTTTTACAACGCACAGGGGAATATTAATGATACGGTGATCCTATTTACACGGTTAACTAGGGCGTGCGGTAGAGTCTCTGACGACGAGTTCAGGAGTGTATAGTTTTATAATATCGCGGTCATTGCCATTACGAATTTGAGCTATTAACAAGCTAGCCGCATCCTCGGCGATTTTATTATTTGGCTGATGAGCGGTGGTGAGTTTTGGCCAGGTTTGACGCGAGAATGGACTATCCTCAAACCCTGTTATAGAAAGCTCGCTGGGTATATCAATGTTCATTAATCTGGCTGCAAATAACGCACCGGCGGCTATTTCATCGTTACATGAGACGATAGCGGTTGGCCTATTAGTTTGGCTAATGAGTGTTTTAGCGCCCTCAACCCCCGACTCAAATGAATATTCGCCATCAATAATTAAACTTGGATCTATAGTAATGTCGTATTGGGCTAGCGCGGCTTTATAACCTTCCAAGCGTTCTTTGGTCGAGTTATGTTCGCTGCCCCCAGCTAAAAAGCCGATGCGCGTGTGGCCGTTATTAATTAGATGCTCAGTAATTGATTTAGAGGCGAGATTATCGTCAATCATAATACAGGGTGTTAATGAGTCAGGCGCGTCGTGCCCTGATAAAATACGCACAACTTTTAGGTCTAGTTGAGTTAGCTTTTCAACAAACTCAGGCATTTCAGAAAAGGGCGGGGTGAGTAAAATTCCCGCGATACGTGTGCGTTTAATCATATTCGTAATTTCATCAAAAATATGTGCTTCTTTAGCGTCACAAGGATGAATGAGTAGTTCAAACCCTTGCTTTTTGCACGCATCTAAAATACCGTTTTGCATATCGATGATATAGTACGCATTAGGGTTGTCGTATATGTAAGCTATGCTGTAGGCTTTTGTTCCTGCAAGACTTCTTGCAGCTAAGTTAGGCTGGAAGTTCAACTTTTCGACCGACGCCATGACTTTTTCACGGGTGTTGTCACGTACCGAGGTTTCGTTATTTATTACTCTAGATACCGTTTTTATTGATACCCCGGCATCTTTTGCCACGTCGTTTATTGTTGTTCTCATCGGCTTAATAGACCTTTACATATCATTTTGGGCACTAAATTATCTTTATCGGCAAACAACTACAGCAAATGCAGTTAACTGTACTCGGTTTTTATTATTTGACGGCTAAATTATAAAGACATCATTGAATATTAACAGTTAATTTATACGCCTTTCTTGTGAGAATGGTAGATAAAGTTTCAGGTAATGATTTGGTAATATTTAAATCTCATTTAAATACAATGATTTAAAATAAAACCATACGTATGCATGTAAATTATTTGTATCTTTTTTGCCCCCTTGTGTAGCTATAAAAGAAAAAAAAGGATACATTAACCGTTAAATGACAGCGTTGTCATAAGTTGAAGCGCAATGTTAATTATTATTTAAAACCTTCGTTAGTGCATTGTTTGGCTAAGGTAGCAATTGCTAGATATGAATAGTGATTGATTTAAAAGCATAAAATATTTTTTAGCTGATGGTACATCATAAACTAACCACACTAAGAATGAATGCATTGAAAAATCGACTTAATTTTTAGCATTTGAAATAGGTGTTTAAGTGACTAAGTTAATACAATAGAGGAAAGTAGCGAATGAAGATTAAATCATTACTGACAGCATGCTGCTTAGCACTGGGTTTAAGTGCGTGTCAGGGCAATGTTGATGAACAAAACACCGTATCGGTTCAGCTAAGCCCTGCAAACGACAGTGCGGTGGAGTTACTTGCCAACACATTACAAATAAAATATCAGCAAGTTGATAACCGCCCATCAGCTCAGTGCGATCCAAATATTGAAAACGGTCACTGTTTTAAAGCAAACTTACATTTAACTGCCAACTCGGCGATCAATGTTGACCAATGGAAAATTTACTTTAGTCAAATTACGCCAATACAAAAGTCGGTTAGCGATGAATTTACTATTAAACACGTTAATGGCGATATTCATGTTATTGAGCTTAAAGACGGGTTTACTGGCTTTAAAGCCGGTGAGACTAAAACGATTACTTTTTATGCGCATTTTTGGTCATTATCGCAAAGCGACGCTATTCCTAACTATATCGTGGTGAATAACAATGACACCGCTAAAGTGATTGAAAGTACAAGGCCTAAAATTGACCTGGAGACGGGCTTAGAGCTATTACCACATGTAGAGCCTTATACCGATTACACTCGTCAGTTTAAACGTACTGAGAGCGATAAAACTCAGTGGCTTACTGCTGAGCGCTTGTTTGAGCGTAATGAAAAGTATGACTTTTCAGCTTATTTAACCTCGCAAAATCAAGTAAGCAATGTGATTGCTCAACAAATTATACCTACCCCACGCGTTAGCGAGTTTAGTCAAACTCAAACGCTTGATATTAGCCAAGGGCTTAATATTAACTATGCAGAAGTTGATAAATCAAGTGTATTGGCTGCAATTGAGCGCTTGGCACTGTTAGGTATTAATGTAAGCGATGATGCAGCGGCAATTAAAGTCACACTTAATTCCACTGTTAAAAAAGATCAGCTTAATGGCAGTTATAAATTAGCGATTAAAGCCGATGAGGTTGTTATTGATGCCGCTGACGAAACGGGTGTTTTTTATGCTCTGCAAAGTTTAGCGAGTTTATACCAAGTTAACAGTGATATGTTACCTGTGGGAGAGGTTATTGATGCACCGCATTATCAGTTTAGAGGGGTGTTGGTTGATGTAGCACGGAACTTTCGTGACAAAGGCTTTATTTTAAAGTTACTTGATCAAATGGCAGCTTATAAACTTAACAAGCTACATTTACACTTAGGTGATGATGAAGGCTGGCGTTTAGAAATTCCATCACTTCCTGAGCTAACCGATGTAGGTGCAAAGCGCTGTTTTGATCAAAGTGAGCAGCAATGTTTAATGCCACAATTAGGCGCAGGGCTAGATACTTCAAGTGCAGCAAACGGTTACTATTCGGTAGCTGACTACCAAGAAATACTTAAAGCGGCGAGTGCGCGCCACATTCAAGTGATCCCATCGCTTGACATGCCAGGGCATTCTCGCGCTGCAATTAAAGCCATGCAAGCGCGTTATAATAAATACATAAAACAAGGCGATAAACAAAAAGCCGAACAGTTTTTACTGTATGACCCGCTTGATACAACGCTCTATTCGTCGGTACAACATTATAACGACAATACTATTAATGTGTGTTTAGACTCATCCTATGCGTTTATCCGTGAGGTAATGGAACAAGTAAAAAGTATTCATAGTGAGGCACAGCATCCGCTAACTCGTTATCACATAGGCGCAGATGAAACTGCAGGTGCATGGGTTGATTCACCTGCTTGTGCCGATTTTATTAAACAAAATAAGTTAGAAATTACTGAAGCAGGTCAGCTGGGCAGCTATTTTATTGAACGTATTGCCAATATGTTGGCTGATATGAATATTGAAACCGCAGCATGGAGCGATGGCTTATCGCATACTAACCCAGAAAATATGCCAGAGATTGTGCAAGGTAATGTTTGGGATTTATTAATGTGGAATGGCCATCAGCGTGCACATGAATTTGCTAATAGAAATTGGCAAGCAGTGCTTTCTTCGCCAGATGTATTGTATTTTGACTTCCCGTATGAGGCAGACCCACAAGAGCATGGTTATTACTGGGCTTCAAGGCATATAAATACTGAAAAGATATTTCAGTTTATGCCAGATAATTTGCCTATTCATGCTGAATTTTGGCTCGATCGAGAAGATAAGCCTTATGTAGCTGATGACACGTTAAAGCATGATGAGCAAGGGAAGGTTGTATCCGCGCCTTTAGCAAAAGATAAACGTTTTGTGGGTATTCAGGGTCAATTATGGAGCGAAAATACACGCACCAATAATATGGCTGAATATAAGCTGTTCCCACGGTTATTATCGCTGGCACAGCGTGCATGGCATAAAGCGGATTGGGCGGTACCGTATGATCATAATGGCTTTGTTTATAGCCAACAAACAAATCGCTTTAGCCCTGAATTAAAGCAGCAGCGCGATCAGCAATGGCAAACATTTGCTGCCACCATGGGGCTAAAGGAATTTGCCAAGTTAGAACGTGCGGATGTGCATTATCGTCTTGCAAATGCGGGGGCTAAAATTGATAACGGTATGTTGTTTGCCAATATTGCTTACCCTGGTTTAGTGATTGAATATAAACAAGGGTCTGAGCAATGGCAAACCTACACACAACCAGTCAAAGTAACACAAGATGTATGGGTTCGTTCTAAAACGCCTTATGCAAATCGTGTTAGCAGAAAGCTTAAAGTAACGCACCGATAAGGTGCGTTTTTCCTTAAATTATTGAAGACAAAAAGAAGTTATTTATTTGTAAATAAAAATAATGACAACGCTGTCATTTGTGCTAGTATAAGATTCATACAGTATGACAGTCCGGTTTTATTTTAGTGTTTTGCAAAACGGTCGAACAACTTAAGAGGCAAAAATGATCACCAACAATCTTAAAAACAATCAACTCTTTGTGGGGATCGATGGCGGCGGCACTAAATGTAAAGCAATTATCGTCAATAGCTGTAATGACATAGTCGGCACCGGCGTGTCAGGCCCAGGTAACCCGTTACATGGGTTTAATCAAGCAACTCATTCTATTGAGCAATCAGTGCGTTTAGCATTACAAGATGCAGGGCTTAAAGATACGCCTTTATCTGAGCTTATTGCAGGAGTAGGTCTGGCCGGAGTTAACTTACCAAGTTTGCATAATCAAATGATGCAGTGGCAACACCCATTTAAAACCATGCACTTAACTACTGATTTACTCATTGCTTGTATGGGCGCTCATCAGGGCGGCGATGGCGCAGTGATGATTGCTGGCACTGGTTCGTGTGGATTTTCATACGTTAATGGTCAATCGTTTATGATTGGCGGTCATGGCTTTCCACACGGTGATAAAGGCAGTGGTGCATGGATTGGTTTTACTGCTTGTCAGTATGTGTTACTTAGCCTAGATAAATTAATCCCAAGTGGTGCGCTTACTAACTTGTTAATGAATTATTTAGAAGTCAGCGATGCAATGCAACTTGTTGAAGTGATTGCCAATAAGCCTGCAGCCTTTTTTGCGCAACTTGCAGGATGTGTTTTTCAATCAGCACAGGCGAACGATGCCACAGCAATTGCCATTTTAAAAGAAGGTGGCGCTTATTTAAGCGACATTGCACGACAATTATTAGATAAAAACCCACCTAGGCTTTCGTTTATTGGTGGCTTATCAACCGTGATGACAACATGGTTAGACCCAGACATACAAGCTATTTTATCAGCCCCATTATCGTCACCAGAAATGGGGTCTGTACTTTACGCTAAACAACAGCACGTTAATTACAGCAGCCAGGAGTTATGATGTTTAACACACTAATGGAAAAAGAAGCGGCGCAAACGCCAAATGTTATTGAAAAGCAAATTATTGCCAACCAACCTTTAGTGGAAAAAATTGGTCATAAGCTTCGCGATATGGCCCCTAAGGTGGTTATGATGATTGGTCGCGGTTCATCAGATCATGCTGGTGTTTTTGGTAAATATTTAATTGAAATTGAAGCGGGTGTACCGGTCAGTTCTGCAGCGCCATCAGTGGCGAGTGTATATGGTAAAACATTAAAGCTTGAAGGCGCTGTTGTGATTGTAATTTCTCAATCAGGACGCAGCCCAGACATTCTTGCCCAGGCAAAAATGGCGAAAGAGGCGGGCGCTTATTGTATTGCACTGGTTAACGATGAAGCGTCACCTCTACAAGACATAGTCGATGATTTTGTTCCTCTTAAAGCCGGCGATGAAATTTCGGTGGCGGCAACAAAAAGCTATTTGGCAACGTTATCAGCCCTAGTACATATTGTTGCTAATTGGACTCAAAATGAGTCATTATTACAAGGGCTTGACGAGTTACCTAGCGCGCTTAATGCCATTATAGATTCACCAACTCAGCTACAACCTACTGAGTTTGCAAATATTAAGAATATGGTGGTATTGGCACGAGGTTTAGGGTTTTCTATCTCAAAAGAAATGGCACTTAAGCTTAAAGAGGTGTGTGCTATTCATGCTGAGTCATTTAGTAGTGCGGAGTTTTTACATGGTCCGGTGACCTTAGTTGAGCAAGGGTTAGTGATTTTAGATTGCTCGGTTGAAGATGAAACCAAAGAGTCACATCAGCAGCAAATTGCTGAGGTCAAAAAACGCGGTGCACAAGTGATTAGCCTTAACCAACAAGGTATTAAAGTACACCCGCGATTAGCGCCATTTTTAGTATTACAGCGTTTTTACCTTGATGTGGCAAAAGTGGCATTAAGCCGTGGTTTTAATCCTGATGAGCCAAAGGGGCTTAAAAAAGTAACAAGGACATTATAAATGTCAGTTAAACGAATTCATGTAGCCCAGTTTTTTGATGGCGAGCACTTTGTTAACGACAAAGTGCTAAGCGTTGATGCGGGTATTATTACGGCAATAGATGATAACGTACAGCAGGCAGACGAGCACCTAACGGGTTTAGTTGCACCTGGCTTTATTGACCTACAAGTTAATGGCGGTGGCGGTGAATTGTTTAACCGTACTAGCAGTGTTGCTGGGGTTAAAAAAATACTGCTAGCACATGCCAAATACGGTACAACTGCTATGCTGCCAACGTTAATTACTGACACCGTAGAAGTAATGCGCCAAGCAGCCGATGTAATTGCTAAGGCGATAGCCCAACAAACGCCAGGTATTATTGGTATTCACTTTGAAGGCCCGCATTTGTCAGTGGCAAAAAAGGGCGCTCACAGCGCTGATTTTATTCGTCCTATTTCTGAACAAGAATGGCAGGTGTTATCTCGCCAAGATTTAGGTAAAGTCGTGGTAACCTTAGCGCCTGAAAATGTATTACCAAGCGATATTACCAAAATGCGCGATTTAGGAATTCAGGTTTGCTTAGGCCATACCAACGCAAGCTTTGCACAGGCTCAACAAGGCGTTGATGCTGGGGCAACCGGATTTACGCATTTATACAATGCTATGTCGCCATTACAAGGGCGTGAGCCGGGTGTAGTGGGGTGTGCATTATTAAATGATAATACTTACTGTGGCTTAATTGTTGATGGCCATCATGTTGATTACGCAGCATGCCAACTGGCATTAAAAGCAAAACCAATGGGGCGCGTATTTTTAGTTACTGATGCGATGCCACCAGTGGGAACAGACGATACTCAATTTGCTTTTTTTGACCGAACTGTCAACTTAGATAATGGTAAGCTCACGTCTACAACCGGTGAGTTGGCCGGCTCTGCGCTTGATATGGCAACCGCAGTTAGAAACACTGTAACTCATTTAAAGCAGCCATTAGCGCAAGCGCTGAATATGGCCAGTTTATACCCTGCTCAGTATTTAAAGTTGCCTGCCACACACGGGCGATTAGTACTGGGTAGCCCAGCAGATTTTGTACAATTAAACACACAACAACAAGTCATTAGCACGTGGATTGGCGGCGCTCAGGTTTGTTAACAACATAATAAATATAAATAAAGGAAAATAACATGACAACCAATGTTATGGATACGTCCAAAAATAGTAGCGTGGTCCCAATGGCCATTGTTGCGGTATTATTTTTTATACTGGGCTTTGCTACTTGGCTTAATGGCTCGTTAATGCCGTACTTAAGTCAAATTTTACAGTTAACTCCATTTCAAGGGTCGTTAATTTTATTTTCCTTTTATATTGCGGTTACATTTACTGCGCTGCCCTCGGCAGTATTGATCAAGAAGGTTGGCTATAAAAACGGTATGGCATTGGGTATGGGCTGTATGATGTTAGCAGGCTTAATGTTTATTCCTGCTGCTATGTCACAGTTTTTTCCTTTATTTTTATTAGCCCAGTTAGTAATGGGCGCAGGGCAAACCTTATTACAAACCGCGGTTAACCCGTATGTGGTGCGCTTAGGGCCAGAAGAATCAGCGGCTGTACGTATTAGTATTATGGGTATTTTAAATAAAGGCGCAGGAGTTATCTCGCCGATGGTATTTACCGCCTTAATTTTAAGTAACTTTACCGGTACGGTAGGCACAGAGCTAAGCCAACAGCAAGTTGATGATATGGCAAATGGCCTTATTTTACCTTACTTAGGCATGGCGCTATTCATTGGTGTATTAGCTTTTGCAGTTAAAAAATCACCGCTGCCAGAACTTATCAATGATGAAGTTGAAGCAATAAACGATAAAAGTGAAATTCGTGAAACACTCTCTCATCCAAACTTAGTGTTAGGTGCTATTGCTATCTTTTTATATGTTGCCGTAGAGGTTATTGCTGGCGATACCATAGGTACTTTTGCACTATCGCTGGGTGTTGAAAACTATGGGGTAATGACCTCATACACTATGATGTTTATGGTGTTTGGTTATATTTTAGGTATTATGCTTATCCCTAAATTTATCTCTCAGCAAGCGGCCTTAACAGCATCGGCAGTATTGGGTATTGTGATCACCCTGTGTATTTTGTTTATTGATGCGCAATCGTTTGTTATTGCCAACGCCATACTGGTGCCTTTAGGTGGCGCAAATTTACCAGACGCTTTACTACTAATTGCCTTTTTAGGCTTAGCAAACGCCATTGTTTGGCCAGCGGTTTTCCCACTAGCGTTATCAGGGTTAGGTAAACTAACCAGTACAGGCTCAGCACTGTTAGTAATGGGTATTGCAGGCGGTGCATTTGGTCCGGTGTTATGGGGCTTACTGAGCGGCTTTACCTCGCTACAAACTGGCTATTCTGTATTGTTACCCTGTTACTTATTTATATTATTTTATGCCGTGAAAGGCCATAAAATGAAAAAGTAATAACATCCACCAGCTATCCCTAGCTCAGTGCACTTTGCAGTATAAAGTGCACTGATTATTAACTATTACATGTCAACTTAATCGCGTTATTTTGAGTTTTATCCTGCCAGCATTCGCCCCATAAAAACGATTTAAATCATTAGCAAATGGGCAAAATTCTCCCGATTTTTTAATGGTTACTTCAACGCCTTCGGCAATTTCAAATGCATGTTCATCGCTTTGACCAATTGTACCTATTAAACTAAACCACTGCGCCATAGCTAAACGCCTAAATGGCTCAAGTAATGCCATAGGGATCTCTTTTACACCGAGTTGCACGTTATCGCGATGCCAACCAGAAGGAGAGCACTTTACACCATCGTCATACCAATATTGATTAGGATAAGGTGTAAAGCGATAGGTCGCACCTTGGGAAAGCATTAAGCCGGTGGCGTTATAAGTTTCGCTGGCGTACACCATCACATCTTGGCTTTGATTAACACTCAGTAAGCTCATATTTTGGTTGGCGAGCATTATATGGCTACTGAGTCCCATAAAGTTCAGTGTGCTGTCGTCACTGTAAATCATTTTATAATGTAAGTTTTTTAACGATTCAGGGCGATAGCTAGTTAATTTATTAATTCGCTGCGCAACACTGTGATGTATTAATGGAGCGATGTGGCTTATTTCATCCTCAATTAATACACAGCACTGCCTATCAACAAGTTTAAAAAATGGGTTTAACCAAAAGTAATGTTGCTGATGACTCAGCGCCAGTGGATCGGGAATAACCGTCACATCGTCTTGGGCAACCAAGTTACTCTCAGGTAAAAGACTTTCGTAGTCTATGTCATGACTGGTTAATAACGAGACCGATAGCGGTTGAGCAATAAGCCATTCAAGTGCATAACGCAAACAAATATCAGCAAGCCCATCGCGATAGTAGCCACCTCCCACATCGGAATGAGCTCCTGCAAACCACAGCTCGGTAATGTTGGCTTGTTGGTTCATTAATGTGGGCTCAAAGGCGCGACGTTTTTCATCAAGCGCAACACAGTGCAATGCCTCAGTGACATTATTGGCAATGGTATGGTTTTCAAAAATAACATGTTCAGCACCACGGGTAGCCTTACTTACCTTTGACAAGCCAATTGAGGCGACGGTATCAAACACACACAAATACACTCGCTCATTTATTAATGGTTCTAGACATTTAGCAAAGCGCCGTGCTAACGCCGCGCCTCTACTAAAACCAGTAAGTAGTAGAGTATCGCCGCTTTGGTAGTGTTGTTTAAAATCATTAATAGCTTGAGTTAAAATGCTGGCTACGTCGTCAGAGCGTGGGGCAAGTGCTTGATTTAAAATTCGCTTTAAACGACTGCCCTTGGTGCCTATGCCTTGGTAATAAAAGCTTAATTGCTTGGAAAATGGGGTGGTGGGTGAATCATCAAGTTTACCGCCGAGCAATAAATGTAGTTTTAAAATATTAGAAATACTGGCGTCTTCTTTAAAGTGCTCAGTACTAAATTGGTCTGCGTCGCGGGGTTCACTGCCGGTACCATCAAAATTAAAAATAAGCGTTTTACCCGACATAGCCTGTTCCTTAAAATTTTTATGTACTTTATATAGCTAATATTAAAGATTAAAGACAGTGATAACTTAAATTACCACTGTCTTTAATCTTGGCTAGTGCAGCTTCATTTTAGGACGCACAACACGCAGCACCTTTTCGCTGATCCATAAAGCAAAGGTTTTGGCACTGCCGTGAATAGCGCGCTGATGCATTCTGTATAATGAAATATACATAAAGCGAGCAATTTTACCTTCAATAAAAAAACTACTACTGGTTAGGTTACCCATTAAGCTGCCCACCGTGCTGTAGCGCGATAAATTTACCAGTGAGCCATGGTCGTTATATTCAAACTTCTTAAGGGGTTGCTCACGCAGTGTAGCAATCAGGTTTTTTTCAACGCACTGCGCCATTTGATGCGCCGATTGTGCGCGTGGGGGCACTTGCGTCCCATCATCTTGGGTAAACGCGCAGCAATCACCAAGCACATATATTTGAGGGTCTAGGTTACTTTGTAAGTAATCATTCACTTTTATTTGATTGCTACGTGTTAGCTCAAATATGTCTAGCTCTTTAATGAAGTCAGGGGCTTTTACCCCTGCTGCCCACACCATAATATCCGCATTTATTTGCTCGTCACCGTTTGTGATAAAGCCATGCTCGGTTGCTTGTTTAACTTGGGTGTTTTCTCGTACGATAACCCCTAATCTTAATAACTCACGTTTGGCTGAGCTGGCAATTCGCTCAGATAGCGCAGGTAAAATGCGGGGGCCCGCTTCAATCAAGTGTATGTGTAAGCGCTTAGCCGACATATTGGTTAAACCGTATATTTTGAGTAAGTCAGAAACATGATACAGCTCAGCCGAGAGCTCAACACCTGTTGCCCCACCGCCAACAATAGCAATGTTTAATGAATGCAATGGGTCGTCGTCTTGATGAAGGCGAGTAAAGTTATCTAGTAAGGCGTGTTGAAAGCGTTCGGCTTGTTGGTTTGAATCGAGGTAAAAGCAATGCTCTTTAATGCCAGGGGTATTAAAGTCATTACTGACACTGCCTATAGCAATAACAAGGTGGTCATAGTGAACAGTTCGTTTTGGTAAAATTTGATGCCCTAATTCATCATTTAGGGAACTTAAGGTGATGGTTTTATTATTGTTATCGAGGTTACAAAAGGTGCCAAGCTGGAAGTTGTAGTGGTGCTTGGCTGCATGGGCTGAGTATACAACGCCATCTAAATCTGCATCAATAGAGCCGGTTGCAACCTCATGTAATAACGGTTTCCAAATATGAGTGCGGTTTTTATCAATAAGTAATATATTTGCGTGTTGCTTCTTTCCTAATTTGTGCCCTAATTGAGTTGCTAGCTCCAGCCCACCAGCGCCACCGCCTATGATGACGATTTTTGGTATGGTTTTGTCCATGACTATGCCCTTAAAAATAATATACCGAAGCAATTTCTGTACGTTGATTTTTAAAATGACTTGGGTATCAAAAAAATTATTTTGGCAATGCATCACTTAGGTAATATTGTGCGCCTAAATAACACGCATGTCAGCAAAAAATCACGTCATTTGCTGTATACTTATATGCAAATATTTCATCTAATGCGCATTTACAGCATTTATGGGCACCGACATAAAAAGGACGCTTTTATGAGTACCTCGCTAGTTCAGTCTCTTGAGCAACATTTTGGTTTTAATCAGTTTAGAGCAGGGCAACAACAAACCATAGAGCAACTGCTAAATGGTCAATCATCACTGGCGATATTTCCTACAGGGTCGGGTAAATCCTTGTGCTATCAACTCACCGCGTTACATTTACCGCATTTAACTTTAGTGGTATCGCCATTATTAGCGCTTATGAAAGATCAAATAAGCTTTTTAAACAGTAAAGGCATCTATGCTGCAAGCCTCGATTCAAGCCAAGATCAAATGCAAAGCAGTACCGTAATAAACGATGTGCGCAGTGGTAAAGTTAAAGTGTTAATGGTATCGGTTGAGCGCTTTAAAAACGAACGCTTTAGAGAGTTTATTAGCCAAGTAGCGCTTTCTATGTTGGTGGTAGACGAAGCGCATTGTATATCTGAGTGGGGTCATAATTTTAGACCCGACTATTTAAAACTACCGCGTTACCGTGAAGAGCTAAATATTCCGTTAGTGTTACTATTAACCGCCACAGCCACTAAAAAAGTAAAACGCGATATGGCAGAACGCTTTGCTATTGAGCCACAATGTATTGTGCAAACGGGGTTTTATCGCGCTAATTTAGATTTAAGTGTGCTGAGTGTTAAAACTGCCGATAAAAACACTGAGCTTACTAAAATTGTCCGTGCGCAAACCGGCCCCGGTATTGTGTATGTCACGCTGCAGCAAAGTGCTGAGCAAGTGGCCAATATGTTAAGCGCACAGGGTCTGCAGGCGGTGGCGTATCATGCAGGGCTTGAAGATACCTTACGCGGGCAAATTCAAGATGATTTTATGGCGGGTAAAATAAATGTGGTGGTCGCCACTATTGCCTTTGGCATGGGGGTTGATAAATCAGACATACGCTTTGTGATTCACTACGATTTACCTAAATCAATTGAAAACTACAGCCAAGAAATTGGTCGTGCAGGGCGTGACGGCAACCCATCAAATTGTTATACCCTGGCTAATTTAGATGGCTTAAATACAGTAGAAAACTTTATTTACGGCGATACCCCAGAGCTCAGCGGTATTGAATATGTTATTAACGATATTCGCCAAGCTCAACAGCAATGGGAAATGCAAGAATATAGCCTTTCAAGCGAGAGTAATATTCGCCAGCTTGCCCTTAAAACCTTGCTGGTACAATTGGAAATGCAAGGCGCAATAACCCCGCAGTATGCGTATTACGCTGATTTTAAGTATAAATTTTTAGTTGATAAAAATGAGTTACTTAGCCAGTTTGATCAGCAGCGCCAAGCCTTTTTAACACAAATATTTAGCCATACCGACTTTAAAAAAATATGGGGTACACTCAACTTTGATAGCTTGACCCAAGCCGAGCAAGTTGACCGTAAACGTGTGGTAGCCGCACTTGATTACCTAGCGGAAAAAAACCATATCACCCTTGAAACCAAACGTATTACTCAAGTGTACAAAGTGCATAGCGAGGTGATTAATAACCCTGAGCTTGCCCAGCAGTTACACGATTATTTTACCGATAAAGAGCAAGCTGAAATAAAACGGATTGCTGCTTTGGTGCGTTTTTTTGAGCTGCAATCTTGCTTAAGCTATAACCTGGCCCGTTACTTTGATGATGCGAATGCGCCACAGCAATGTGGGCATTGTAGTGTGTGCCGTGGACATGCGGTCAAGCTTGAATACTCAATCACCCCTGCAAAGATTGATACAGCGCTTATTTATCAAAAAGTGGATGAGTTTTTGGCGCATATGGCAACGAAAGGCGTGCACAATGTAGGCATTGAAACCCAATGTCGGTTTTTAGCGGGAATGAGTGTGCCGCTATTTGCGCGTAATAAGGTACGCCAACTAAGTGGTTTTGCACTGTGTGAGCAACAGCGCTACAGCGAAATTAAAGCGATATTACTGGCACGATAAATTATATTAATTTTAATGCAATTGCTATTAGTTCCTGTATTCTGGTGGCTTATTCTAAACTGTAAGCCATTATGCCGCACAACGTTATCCCTGTAAGAAATATAACCCCGACTAACGAACCCATCACATGCACTAATTGCCAAGCGTGTTGTTGCCAATTAGAGGTGCGTATTATTACCGATACCGGTGTCCCTTTTCAGTATATTGATTACGACAAATGGGGCGGTGAAGTCATGAAACGTGGCGACGATGGCTGGTGCCAAGCTCTCGATAGAAACACGTTAATGTGTACTATTTACGAAAATCGCCCATTAACGTGTCGAGAATTCGAAATGGCATCGGGTGAGTGTATTACTGAGCGAGAGTTGGCGGGTATTTAAAATGCGATTTTGTAAAGGTTAACCATAAACGAAAGGGTCTTATGACCCTTTCTTCATTAGTGTTTAACCAGTTAATCGTATTTAGCTTCAAGCTCGTTAGCAGTATGAAACTTCTCGTGGCTTTGCAATTGCTCATCATATTTAACAAGGTTTTTAAAGTGTGCAAGCTGGCCAGCATTTTTAACTATTTCAACAATAAACGACATCATAAAATCGGCACCAGTTAGGGTGTCGCCTACTAAATAGCGCTTACCTTCAAGGCGGTTGTTAAAATAGCTAATTACTTTAGCGGTTTCAGCATCGGCATAGCCCTCTAAAAACTGCGTTTTAGCACCGTCTTTTTGCACAAACATTTTCAGCAATAATGGTAAAATTGCAGAGCTTTCTGCAAAGTGAAGCCATTGTTGATAGTCTAAAAATTCTGCAGTACCTGTGGTTGGTGCAAATTTACCTTTGCCATATTTAGTGATCAAATAATCTGTGATAGCGCCAGACTCGGCAATCACTAAGCCGTCATCTTCGATAACCGGTGATTTACCCAGCGGATGAACATTTTTAAGCTCATCAGGGGCTAAAAAAGTTTCAGTATTGCGCTGGTAGGCAACAATTTCGTAATCAACCTCAAGCTCTTCGAGTAACCAAATAATACGTTTAGAGCGAGATTTATTTAAGTGGTGTAGTTTAATCATTATCTTCCTTATTGGGCTGTGCTGAATTTACAACACAGCATGAATGTTATTATAGTGGGCTGTTAATTTTTACTACGGTTTTACCAAAGTTTTTACCACTGATCATATCGTTAAATGCGCTGATGGTTTTTTCGAACCCATCGACAAGATGTTCGCGGTATTGAATTTTTCCGTCTTGTAGCCACGTTTGCATGTCTTGTGCAAATTTGTCATAACGATCGCCATAGTCATCAAAAATTATAAAGCCCTGCATTTTAATACGCTTAGTTAACAATTGTCCCATTAGCATACCTAATCTATCTGGGCCTTCAGGCAGGCTGGTGGCATTATATTGCGATACTAACCCGCACACAGGTACGCGTGCTGAGGTATTCAGCAAAGGTAATACGGCATCAAATACTTTTCCGCCCACATTTTCATAATAAACATCAATGCCTTGCTCACATGCCTTTTCTAATTGTTCGGCAAAGTCATCTGCTTTATGGTCAATACAGGCATCAAAGCCAAGATTTTTAACAGCATGCGTACATTTTTCGCTGCCTCCGGCAACCCCTACTACTTTACAGCCTTTAATTTTCGCTATTTGACCAACCGTGGCCCCCACAGGCCCTGTTGCTGCTGCAACGACCACAGTTTCACCTGCTTTAGGTGCGCCAATATCTAACAATCCCATGTAGGCAGTAAAACCAGGCATACCCATAATACCGAGTGCATAAGATGGATTTTTAGGCTCTTTGCCTAATGACATTAAGCCCTCGCCGTTTGAGATAGCGTAAGTTTGCCAGCCTGTATATGCTAATACCCATTCGCCTTCGCTAAAGGTATCGTTTTTAGATGATTCTACTTGGCAAACCGTTGCACCGACCATTACATCACCAATTTCTACCGGGTCGGCATATGACTTAGCATCGCTCATGCGGCCACGCATATAGGGGTCTAGTGACAAATAAATAGTACGCAGCAATACTTCACCATCTTTTAATGATGGTAACTCTACGTTTTTAAGTTCAAAGTTTTCATTGGTAGGAGCGCCATGTGGGCGTGATGCTAAAGTAAATTGACGACTGGTTGTGGACATAAAAATCTCCATGATAGAGTGATAAAACGACCTATATACCGAATGTTTAAGCTTTAAAACTATACATTGCTCAACAATAATGCGCGGATAGGTAGAAAAGATTTGTACCTTGATACACGAGCTTTGGGCGAGAGGTGGTTAATTCAACCGTCGAAAGAATTTAATTAGAACAATTACTCTGTTTTAGCACACTAAATACATTGCTATCAAAGTAGTGACCATTTTTATAAATTGCTTTCTTTAAAATAGCTTCGTTATTAAAGCCATTTTTAAGCAACGCGCTCATTGAGCCAACATTACCAGCAAATACAGCCGCATGAATACGGTTTAAGTTAGTGCTTTCAAACACTTCTTTAGTAATCAACTCTATGGCTTGGGTAATAATACCTTGCCCCCAATATTGCTGACTAAGCCAATAACCTATTTCGCCACTGCGGCTATACTCAAACTCACCAGGGATAACACCAATACAACCAACACATAGGCCATCAACTTCAATAGCTTTAATGATGCCACATTTTGCTCCTTCGTTTACCCACCAGTTTGCATCTGCTTGAGTATAAGGAAATGGAATTTTAGAGGACAAATAGCGAGCTACTTGTTGATCGTTCAAAATGGTGACTATTTGGCAGGTATCGTGTTGTTTAAATGCTCGTAAAGTGATCATGCTACAAATGAGTTTGTTATTATCAGCCAATAACTTAGCAAGCTTTAAACGCTTAAACAATGAAAAACAATTCATTAAAATTAAAGTGTATACAGGTATAACTTTGCTTAAAACTCTTTTAAAATGTAAAAAAACACCCAGACAGAGTCTCTATGCATCCTCATATCGAAGCCCTTTATAATAGCGCTAAAAAGCCCAGCCGTTTAATTATTGGATTAATGAGTGGCACCTCTTTGGATGGTTTAGATGTAGCGCTATGTAAAATAACCGGTGCAGGTTTGCATACACAAATAGAGGTGTTAAATTTTACTACGGTTGAGTATAACGACGAATATAAAACTAAAATAAAGCAGGTATTTGCTAAGCGCGAATGCGATTTAGAAGTGCTGACTTTATTACATCCTTGGGTGGGCAAACTCCATGGCGAGATGGTTAATCAGTGTTTAATTGCATGGGGAATTGATCCTGCGAGTATTGATGCCATTGCAAGCCACGGGCAAACTATTTATCACTGTCCGCAGTCGCAGCATAACCATCATGACTTTAAACATGGCACCTTGCAAATAGGTGATAGTGACCAAATAGCCGTTACTACAGGCATTACCACTGTTGGCGATTTTAGGCAAAAGCATATTGCCGCTGGTGGAGAAGGTGCGCCGCTGGCCGTGTATGGCGATTATTTATTTTTTGCCAGCCCTGACGAAAACCGCATTTTATTAAACATGGGTGGCATTGCTAATTTAACGTTTTTACCTAAAAGCGGTGATGCTAGTAGCGTGTTTAGTAGCGACATAGGCCCAGGTAACACCATTATGGATGCCTACGTACAGTATTACTTTAAAGGAATGCATTATGATGAGGGCGCAAAGCTTGCCAAAGCAGGCAAGGTAAATGTAATACTGCTAAAATCGCTCAGCGATAATGCGTTTTTTAAATTACCACTGCCAAAAACAACAGGACCTGAGGTGTTTAATTTAGCCTTATTACGTGCAGCCCAAGCCCAAACCGCAACCCAAGATTTAAGCCATGAAGATGTGTTGGCGACATTAAATGCGCTTTCTGCGACTACGATTGCTAGGGCGTTAAATGACTGTGCTAAAGGGGTTCAAAACTGTGTGGTATATGCCAGTGGTGGAGGTATTCATAATCCATTATTGATGGAGCAATTACTAATACACTGCCTAAATATTAAGGCGTTTAAGAATACTGATGATTTGGGTGTTCACCCTGATGCCAAAGAGGCGGTGCTGTTTGCTATTTTGGCAAACGAATGTTTAGCAGGGCAGCGACAAAGTGCTAAAAATAAAAGAGGTGGAATTTTAGATATTACTATGGGTAAAGTGAGCTTTGCTGATTAACTAATTAAAGCTTAATGGTAAAATTTATAACAAGAGCTAAAAAAGTGAGATTAAAGCTGTTCCCATACTGGCGAGGTACTGACGAACGCGGTGCGGCTTTGGTGGGGTAATCGAAGTTACTGGTATAGTATATCCACTACCAAATTGGTTAATATGCATATCGAACTGCAAACTATTCTTTAACGTGCCGTGTTTACCGTGCAAAATCATTTGCATTACAAAACCACGACTATGCGCTATTTGGTTCAACCTAAGCGTGACCCGTCCCTGTTCTAAATCAAATTGATTGAGCTTTTTTTCTGTGTAGTACTGAGCTGCTCGTGCATTTGGTAAAGTTGCGCTCAGCGAAATAATATCACCTTCATGGGCCGCTTCAGGCAAAACGCATTGCAAAGCAATTTGATGCTGGCTATTAGCATGCAATGACAGCGTTTCAAATTCCATGCTGTGGCTTAATGCCGCAGACATTGGATCTTCAAATGACGGTAGTGCAAAGGTTAATTGCACCATAGATTCGCTCATGAGGGTCTTATAAAGCTTTGTTGACTAATAATGCAGCTATTATCGCTGATGATTATTGCAAAATTATGACTAAACTAAAGCGCTTGATGCAAGGGTTAATTTGACTTGCAGTTTATAACTAAAGCTATTGTTTTAAATCAATATTATATTTAATAAATAAACTATAATAGTCGCTCAATAACCTCTGCGATAAACGTAAATACAGTTTACCGGGTTCAAATGTATACGAGCCTTGTCTTAACAATAAAATAAAACACTTACCAACTTTATTGTTAATTTATTTTATTTTTAATGTTAAATAATGGGCTTTTTTTTATGTGTTTTTCTCAACTTTGCAATAAAACAGCTTGAAAAAAAACCAAGCTAGCCATAAAGTGCATTTAAGGGCCCAAATACATAACACACTACCAAACGGGTTGTGAGAAATTAGATGGCACTAATAAAAAATAATTTATGGAAACTCTTTTGTTTTTTGCTATTGGGCGGTCTAGTCCTATTAAGCGTTTTGTTGGCTTATGAATGGCGAAATATCGAAAAAGAATACCGCACAAGCTCCCAAAACCGTGTCGAATTTTCTGCGCAAGCACTTAAAAGCACCCTTAGAAATAAAGAACTTATGCTGGATTTAATTGGCAGAGACATCCTTTCAAACAATAACTTAACCGAAAAAACATCAACAATTAAACTTCTAGACAATATTTTACTAGAGAATCCTGTGTTATTAGGCTTTGGACTGTTTAATCCCCAAGGGGAAATTATTTACTACAGCTCAAATTTAAATGCCTCAACAATGATTAATCTGAAAGAAAATGAAAAAACCCGCCAAAGTTTTTCACAAACCCTTAGCTCAGACAAAATGGTGTTAGGGCAAACTTATTTTAATCTATCGTTACAAGAATGGGTTATTCCAATAAGGAAGTCATTACGAGACAAAAGTGGCACTGTGATTGCTGTAATGACTGCAGGGATGGCGGTATCAAGAGGCGCTAAATACCTCAATATTTTGCAAAGTAATAGTGACGATTACATAATGCTAGCAAGAGAAATTGATGGTTTTATTCAATACAGTTCCGTAAAAGATGCAGATATAGCTAGCTATACAAAAACCAAAATTAAGCAGGCATTAGGGTTATCTGATAATGCTTTGATAAAGCAAACAGGCAAGGATAAAGAAATATTTAAATCCTCAGAAGAGGTGTTTAGTATTGATACACATGTAGGTGGTAAGCCTTATTTAACATCTGCAAAATTTGATAATCGCTATCAATTATGGACACTCTCAAATCGGGCAATGCAGCCAATAAAAAACGTCTTTTATTGGAAGGTATGCTGGTACTTTTTAATCTACTTACTGATTTGTACGGTGTTATATTTTGGTTTTAGGTTTATTGCTCGTGCTGAGCAAAAACGAGTTGATGAACTGTTTTACCTTTCTCGGAACGACGATTTAACAAAGTTACCCAATCGAAAAGCACTGCGTGATAGCTTTGAAGCAAAAAAAGAGACATCTTTTAGTCTAGCAATCATAAACATTACCAATTTACGCTCAATGAATAATCGCTTTGGTATGGAGTATGGCGATAAGGCAATTAAAGCCTATGCCGCAATGTTGCAAGCTACATTCGCAGTTCCATACCTAGTTTTTAGAAACAGTGGTAATGAGTTTTGCATTATTACACCGCATTTATCGGATGAGCAAAATAGGCACGCTTTTGAACAAATATTAGCATCTTCTATTGAACAATATGAAACCAAAAATACCGAACGTCCTTTAAATATGAGTGTCGGTGTGGCCAACTACCCAGAGCATGGCATAACCAAAAGTAAGCTGGTCCGCAGTGCGCATTTGGCTAATCAATGGGCAAAAGATACAGGGCAATGGCTGTGCCATTACCATGCAGATATAAAACAAGCTTATTTGCGCCGTTTAAAAGTAGAAGAGCGATTAAATGTAGCGCTAAGTGAACAATCATTCTCTATGGTCTATCAGTGCCAAGTGAATGAACAGGGAAAAATCCATGCTATGGAAGCACTTATTCGTTGGCATGACGGTGAATTGGGTATGGTTTCACCTGCCGAGTTTATTGCTATTGCAGAACAAAGTGATTTAATATTTAAAATAGGTGACTTTGTTTTAGCGCGTTCTATTAGTGAATTTGCAAAGATGCAACAACACAGCGATACCCCTCTTGAATTAGCAATCAACATTTCAGTGATGCAATTTCAAAGCAGTGCTTTTATTCCGACATTATTGCAAAGCATAGAAACCCATAATGTTGCCCCGCAAAGTATAATCTTAGAAATTACAGAGTCACTGTTTATGGATAACCTTGAGCATGTGATTGATACGATAAATAGCTTAAAATCTAGAGGGATACGCTTCTCGATGGATGATTTTGGTACAGGTTATTCATCACTGAGTTTATTAAGGCGCTTACCCATAGATGAACTGAAAATAGATAAAAGCTTTGTAGATGATATTTTAATAGACCCTAAGTCTAACAGTATGGTGCAAAGTATTATCGCCATTGCCAACAGCCATAACTTAAGTGTTATCGCTGAAGGCGTGGAAGAACAGGCACAGTTTGATATGTTAGTGGATATTGGCTGTAAACGCTTTCAGGGGTATTACTTTTATAAACCAGTGGCAGCAGCAACGGTTATTGAATACCTAACGGTTAATTAACTTATCCTACAAATACTGTGGTGGCGCGACTAAGTCGGTCATTCACTGCAGCCCACTCACTGCCTACTGGCGGTTTTTCGATATAAATATTCAATGGTGTTTTCTCATCAATAAGATGCAGTGCTTTATACATATTTTTAGCGTATTCAATAGGGCAACTACTTAGCTTAGTAATACGTTCGGATGGAATGTCGCTCGCTAATAATTGCTGTTGCACTTGAGTCGAATAGATTAAATAGTGACTTTTACCCTGAGAGTTTTCACTTAAAATTTTAGCGAAATCTTCAGTATTAGCCAACATGGCTGGTGCATGAGGCTGATAATGCGCTTTTACATTACCCGGTACCACTTCGTTATGTGAATGTGGCGTGCTGACATGCAGTCCAGTTTTTTGCAAAATATCAGCTGCTGAAATTGGCCCTGGGCGTAATATGCGTAACTGCTGTGAGCTTGCATCTACAATGGTCGATTCAATACCTACATTACATTCACCTCCTTGTAATACCGCACTAATTCGACCATTCAAATCGCGTATTACATGAGCTGCACTGATTGGGCTCAATTGCTTATAGCGATTAGCCGAGGGAGCTGCAAGACCGGTGTTTAATTGCTTTAGTACCGCTAAAAACTCAGGATGCGCAGGCACGCGAAGTCCAATGGTTGGCAAACCACCGGTTACCGGGCTGTTTAAATTATCTTTAGCATTTAAAATTAGGGTGAGTGGGCCAGGCCAAAATGCATCAGCAAGCGTGATGGCCGCTTTATTTACATTTTTTGCCCAATTGTGTAGATGGGACTGATTGGGAATATGCACAATGAGCGGGTGATTTGTTGGACGTCCTTTCGCTGCAAATATTTTCGCTACAGCATCACTATTAGTCGCATCTGCGGCTAAGCCATAAACGGTTTCTGTGGGTAAAGCGACGCATTCGCCAGCTTTTAATAATGCAACGGCTTGGTTAATACGCTCTTCAGTATTTAATAATTGAGTCGGTTGTATTGATGTCATAATAACTCTTAAGGATTACAAAACTGGCAATATGTTGCATCAGCAACGTGTTTTTCATTCGCTTCAATATGGTTATAGCCGCAGCAATCACACAAAGAGGTTGTTGATTTTACTTGTTGTGTGGGCATGTTACACAGCTCACAAGGCAAGCCTTTGGTGAGCTGTTTAGCAACAAAGTTAGCACTCTGGCATTGTGGGCATTTTGATGCCAACCGTCTTGCTAAGTCCTCGGCAGCGCGGCGAATAATAGCTTGGCGTTGCCCACTATACATGGCTCTTAAATCCGGCGTGATTATGCCGGCTTTGGGCGATTTTTCTGTAAATAAAGCAACCAAGCTTTCAAAGCTTAGCCCTTTATAAAGTGTTTGAGTGTCATCAAGTATCCAGTGTTGCTCTTTATAGCGCTGGCATGCAGTCGTGATTGATTCAACGTTAGTCTCGCTGTTAATGGTTAAGCTGCTGGGTGAAAAAGGCCCGCCAGCGTGTCCATAAATAGCAGTATTAGTGCGCTTATCGTAAAAACAAATTACTTCTTCATCCCAGTTCATTAACCCCGGGTGTGGGCCACCTCCAAAGCTGCCTTCACTACCAAGCCCATATTGCTCGCCAGTGAGTTCACACGCTTGTTGAGCTTTTATTAGTGCCGCTGTTTGGGCACTGCAATCACGCTGCACTTCATTAGTAAACATCCCAAGCGTATCGGTATCAAATAGACTGGTTGTTACCACATTATAGCCAAGTGGCTTCAATGCGGGGGCGATCAAAGGTGCCTTTTTATGTTTAGTGGCAATGACGGCTTTTAACATTAATTATATCTGCTTGTAGAGAGGGCAATTGCAGTGAAGTGTCCATTTTCAAAGCGCTCTAGCGTATTGTCATCGCCCCAACGAATGAGTGTTAGCCAATGGTTATCAATTAGTTCCTTCACCATCGTATGCTTGTTATAAATTGCTGAGATTACTGCTTGCGGCGCAGCAATATATACATTGAGGCGAATAGGTTCGTGCATCCATTTATCGCCATTGTGTAGCGATTGCATAGCTAAGCCAATGCGCAGGTCGCCGCCATTACCTTCAAATAAGCCTATGTTACCGCCCACCGCATTATGAAGTATTTTATTACCACTGCCGTATTTGTGATTGTCGTTAACTGAGGCATTGTATTGGCTATTGATCCAATGGGTGACTATCATAGGCGCGGTCATAATAAGCTCTAATATTGCAAAGTCGTTATCGCTTTCCCAGTCATAATCGTGTAAAAAACAGCGCCCCTGTAAGTTAATACTTCGCGTCCATGAGCGCGGCGCGACAATAAAGGCGGCATTATTTGCAAGTCCCCATTCAGGGCGCACCTGCGACCAATCGCGGGCGCGTTGATGATAAGCGTGATTAATTTCATCCGCTGATTTATCAATCAGCTTTGGCTCTATATTAACTAAGCGTTCGCGCTGAGCTGTTTGTGTTGCCACACTGAGCCATTTTTTTAGATTATCATCCAGTTGAGCATCATAGGTGGTGATCACATCTGTGGTTGTATTATGAATGGCTGCAATAAACTGGGTGTTTTCTGACAGTGTGTGTCCCCGAGTTTTAAGCGCTTGACGTACTTGATCATCGTTAAGTAGGCTTGCGAGCACTCGCACATTCACTTCACCACTTTGTCCGCCACAGGCGCCGCAATCTAGGCCAGCACTGTGTAAGTTATTTGTTGTATGGCTAGCATGACCCACTAACATTACCTGTGGTGCCAACGCTTTTATACCTAGAGTTGTAAGCACTTTTTGGGCTAAATCGGTTTTGTCTTTTAGGGTAAGTTGCTGCTGGTTTTGTGTTAATTGCCAGTCAGTCGGAGTGCACTTTTTAGCATCGCCTTTAGATAAAAAGGTATTTTTTATTAATTTAAATGCATACAGCCAGCCTGCTGACTCAACCATAGAAAACGATGAAGGGGCCGATTTTGACCAGCTTTGCCATGTGGCACTATTTTGGCGTGATGCTTCAAGTGTCGCGTCTTTGTGAGTTTGCGTGGCATGTATAGCCGGTTTAAGTAGCCCAGGGAGCTGTGGGCGAGTAATAGCACTGCCATTTTCTTGATATTCCAGCGGTAAACCAAAAAAACCGGCAAAGCCAAACGTTTCAATATGTTGACTTTGAGACTCTAGCGCACGGCGAATCACTTCCGAGCGAACATCAATACAAAACACTGCTTGTAATTGAGCGTTTGTCACGGGGGCTTTTGTTGCGGTTTGCAGAGCCTCATTAAGCGGATATTGAAAGCTGAGTTCCATTGCTTTTGCCCACACCCATAATGGTTTTTGTGCTAGTTTATGTGCATGTAAGCGCTCAACGACAAGCGCTTTTTCTTGTTGCCACTGACTTTGTAGTTGTTTAAATGTAGCACTATCGTGATTGGCTAGGTACTGCCAAATCACTAAGTCCCATGCCATGCGCATGGCTAGAAGTTGCTTCATCTCATCTGTTGGGGTGTCGTAAAGCTGACCTTGAAAACGTAAATACGCAAGCCACGATGCCCAACCGTTAATATCTAAGAGCAATGAGTGCGCGTATAACTCTAACGAGTCATTATCTATGTTAAGCGTTTTAAGAGTCAGTGCAATTAGTTCATCAGCGGATGTGGGTAATTGCTTAAAATAGCCATTTAAATGCCGTTCATCCATAACAATGCTAATGCCTTTATCAGCTTGAATAACAGTAAGCCAATGGCGATATAATTCAGATGGGGCTTGAGTATCATTACGATGCAGCATAGGACCGAGTTGTTGATAATGCGCAGCACAAAACTGACTTAACTGATGAGTAATTTCATCATGCCAAGCCATTTTATGCTTATTACGTTGCTGGTCCAGTAAATCAGCAATGTTGTGCCAGTCTACTAATGGCACATCAACTCTAAGCGCTTGTAATAGTTGCTCTTTATTAAAGTCACTATTAAGTAGCGTTGCGGCATCGGCTAAGTGTTTGTCGGTAATCATGCCAGCATTATATTTTTGTAGATAAAAATCCTTAGACATCAGCATGTTGGCATTACATAAGGTATCCAGTCGTGCGCTTACATCTTCAATTGGCATATGGCGCATTTCCCAAAATGGGTTTACTGCAATCATCTGATCTAGCGGCCAGTTTGGTGCTATGTAACCGCATACTTTATTAAGTAGGTTGTTTTGACTGTCACTTAGCGAGAGTGCAGTGTTATTTGAAGGCGTTAGGCTGCTCATTTTGATTCCTCAATAGTGATCCCAGCGGCATGATTTTTTAAATCAGTGTGGCCATTATTAGGCAAATTTATCGGCCATATTTTTAGTGTTAGTCGTGTAAACCACTCATCTAAATACAAGCCTGCAAATAATAAAGTAGACAGTGATTTAACCTGAGGGCGCCAAGATTGATAGCGCAAACAGTAGCTTGCTATCATTAAGGTTAAAATAAGGGCTATTACCCAACTGTCGGCTAAGCTAAATGCAGGTTCACGCCACTGCTCAAGGGGAAGTGCAAACGCAAAGATATTTTTAGCTGCCACATAGCTAAAGACCACCAATAGTGCAATTAACAGTTTTTTACTACGTGTTTTTGCAGTAGCCGTACCATGCTGATTAGCAAGCAAAATGGTTAATGCTGATGCTAAAAGCAACCAAATACTTACCGCTCCCTGATAAGAGCTAATAACCCATGCTGCGCCAACTATTATTATTGAAATTAACGCACCTGTTAACCAAGCAAAGCATGTGGGTGATTGTTTTGGAATATGGCGGCGGATAAGATCTTCATTTACGCCATTACCTGAGTTTAAAAATGCGAAAGCTTTATAAGTCGAATGGGTAACAAGGTGAAGCAGAGCCAGTTCAAATAACCCCAGCGCACACTCTACCAGCATCAACCCCATTTGCGCACTAGTAGACCAAGCAAGCCGAACTTTAACGCTTATTCGGGTGGTCATTATTAATGCGCTGATCACTGTAGTTAAGCCAGCAACAATTAAAATTAACCATTGTGCTGCGCTAGCTTGAATAAACAAAGGCGCAAATAAAATTAATAAAAAGCCTCCTAAATTAATGACTCCGGCATGTAATAAAGCGCTCACTGGTGTGGGTACTTCAACCACTTTAATTAGCCAGCCGTGTATTGGGAGTTGAGCGCATTTTATTAAAGCCGCAAAGGCAATTAAAAAAGCGGCGACTTGCTCTGCAAAAGACAATGGTTGTGTGGTGGTGTGATAAAAGGCGGTTATATCACTTATGTACAGACTATTGTGAGTGAACCACAAAATACCAAATGCAATTAGTAATAAGGATTCGGCAACACGTGCCACAATAAATTTTTTATGGGCGGCGAGTACCGCTCGTGGACGCTCAGGGTAAAACATTAGAAGTTTATGTAGTGCTAAACTTATCGCCACCCAACCTAGCCAAAATAGCGCTAAGTGGTTGCTCATAACCACAACTAATACGGCTGTGATGGTTAGTAATAGCCATCGCCAAAAGTAGTTTACGCGTGGCTCACCTTGCATATAGTGCTTACAAAAGCGAATCAATATCAGCGTGATAAATAATATAAGCCCCAGCATAATAATTCGGGTCATGGTCAGCGATAAGAAACTGAGTAAATCAAAAGCATAAATTTGATGAAGCGTAATGGTTGTTATAAATGCAAGGCTATTAAATATCATTACTTTAAACAGTACATGACCATTTGAAGCGCGCGATCGTTGGCCAATTAACCATGCTGCTATAAATGTGCTTAAAGGCATTATTAGCAGTAACAACGAAATAATATACTCACTCATTTAGTGCTCCTTATTTAGTGAGCAAAGTATGGCAAACTAGATAACTAAATAAAAATAGATATAATGCATATAAACGTTCTATAAAAGAGAACAATAATGAGCCGTTTAAATTATCATCACTTATATTATTTTTGGTCTGTTGCTCGCATTGGTAACTTAACCCAAGCAGCGAAAGAGCTGCATTTGTCTCAGTCAGCGCTCTCTACGCAAATAAAACAATTAGAGCACACCATTAATATTGAGTTATTTGAACGAAAAGGCCGCACACTCGCATTAACCGATATGGGAAAGCGGGTGCAAATGTACGCCAATGATATATTTACTAAAGGTGAGGAGTTATCTTCTTTTATTCATAAAGGAGTGATTTCGCAAACCCAGCATTTATCAATCGGAGTGCTTAATACACTCTCTCGAAACTTTATCGAAGAGTTTATAAATCCCTTAATGAGCAATGACGAAGTACGATTCTCTCTGACTGCAGGGCGTATGGATGGGCTGTTAAATGGCTTGGCAGAACATGAATTGGATTTAGTTTTAACCAATAAACCCATCGGGCTTGAGCACTACGATCAGCTTTGGCAAAGTCAGTTGGTATCTCGTCAGCCATTAGCTATAGTTGGCCCCGCTGATAAAAAAATACGTGGCCAATTTCCAGCAGGTTACACGGATGCACAATGGGTGTTACCCGCTAAAACCTCAGCTATCAGAGACTCATTTAATGCTTTGTGTGCTCGTTGGCAGTATCAGCCAAAAATAAAAGCGGAGGCTGATGATATGGCTATGCTGCGATTACTTGCTCGTGATAGTGGTGCACTATCGGTGTTACCATCAGTTGTAGTAAAAGATGAAATAGAACAAGGAATACTGGTTGAGTATCAGCGTTTACCCGATGCGTTTGAGCATTTTTATGCCATTACCGCGCAGCGCAAGTTTGTACCAGACATATTAAAGTCACTGCTTGCCAAAACCTGCTAATTACTTTTAAGGTATTTTTTTGTGTCTGTTGAATTATTAACCTTAAAGTTCTGTGCTAAATGGCCGATACAATAAGTCATTGTACTGAAGATTAAGGATAATCATGGTTAATAAACTACAAGGCAATTATGCTAACTTAAATGCGTTGCTTGCCCAATCGGTCAATAATTCAAACCAAACCACTGTGCCCACAGGCTTGCAATCGCGTGCTCACTTAGCGCCAAGTTCGGCAACAATCACTGATGAAATGCTCAGTCAGTTTAGTGACCAACAAGTCGATGAAATACTTAATCAGCAATTATCCTCGTTACTCACGATTTCCAGCACACCCAGTGGCTCAAATTATAAGCTCTCTAGTGAAGAGGTTGCACTACGTACGGTAATAAGCTCTCAGCAAGAGGGCTTATTAAAAAACGAACGCAGTGATCAGTTAATTGAGCGCTTAAATTCTTCGGTAAAAAATATCCAAGGTGCTTATGCCAACACTAGCGATATTTTATCAAACTTGGGGCAACTGGGATTTAATCAAAAAACATTTTTAGCATCTAGCCAACAGCGTGTTGAACGCTCACTTAACCCTTTCATGGAAAGCTTTAATCGCGAGCGATTTGAAGACGATGATAACTATGGATTTGAGCTTTCGGTAAAAACCAAAGAGGGTGATGTTATTAAAATCACCTTTCATTCTGCACAAGGTTACGATGAAGAAAGCGGCGAAACCACTGACGAATTTAGTGTAAGTTATGAAGTGGATGGCGACTTATCAGAGTCTGAACACCAAGCATTAACGCAAGTACTTTCTGGTGTTGGCGAAATGGCGGATGAATTTTTTAAGGCTAAACAAAGCGCTTACAGTCGTTACGTACCCGCAAACCAAGCTGATTTAGATTTAAGTTTTCTGAGCAATTTTGATAATAAAGAACTTTCGGGTTTTGATTTGTATTTTTCAACGTCAGAGGGAAATACAGCCGATGCTGATGGAGCGCTCCTTGGAACAGATAATGAGCTTAATTTAAGTTATACCCTTGATGAGGATTCTGAGCAGCAAATACTGGAGTTTGAATCGGTAAACGGACAAAACAATATTGATTTTTCGCTTGATATGTCAACCATTGGCGCTCAAGACAAAAGCCAAATGCAACAATACATAAAAGCGCTCGATAAAAGCTTAGAAGATAGCCTGCTCAATAGCTCTGAGAAAAGTACACGCTCTGCGTTTGGCCACAAAAGTGACGAAGTGATGAGACAAGGGCTGGCTGTATTTAAAAGTGCGTTTAGTAGTATGTCATCAGCCGCTGAACGCTATAGTGAAATTGAGTCGGTTGCTACAAAGCAGTTTACTAATGGACGCGAGCTTGTCGCTAATTTAGTTGACAATATGATCACCAAAGATCCACGCTACCAAGGGCTAGGAAGCAGTGATAAAAATTCCTTAGGCGATGGGATTTCTAAGTTAGCTGATTTTGATGCAAAATTCTCTTTTGCAATGGATCAGGGAGATTACATAGCAACAAGCACCACAAAGCTGAGTCAAAATACAGAACACCAAAAATCAGCAGGGTTAACTGGGGTCACTCAAGATAAAACGGCGAGCACGCGTTTTAATTATGAAGAAGGTAACCGCTCAGACATCCCCCCTGATTATTATGATAAACAAGAAAATTACACTATTGGTACCGCTGTAAAAAATAACGAATTGGTTGCCCTTGATCAGGCTCATGAGGTGGATGTAGATAAAAAAGTGTATCAGTTTAATCCCGAAATATCTCAATACGAGCTAAAAAAAGAATTGAAAGAAACCACCACCAGTGAGAGTAATATTCGCCTTATTAACGATATTTGGCTTGAGAAAAATGAAGATAGTCATAGTATGGATGAAAGAAAACGACTCAGTGGTGTGGGGGCGACAAACGAGTTTAGAACAACATCGAGTTATTCACATACGCAATTAGTGACGTTAATCGGTGACTTAGATAAATTAGAACAAAACAAAGAAGCCAAACGTGAGTATTTAGCTGTTTTATCTCAGGTGAATAATTTTATGGACAAAAGTAAGTAAATGTATTCACTTAAATTCGATTATGGGTATAGTAGCTAAAATGCTTTTTAAGTATAAGATTATGTTTAAACAATTAATTTTACTTTTAATGTTGAGTTTACCACTGGCATTGAATGCAACGCTCAAACCACACTCGGACGCTATTACTGCTAAGCGTTTATTAAGCGAACACGATAAATTTGCTAAGCAATACCAAACATTTCCACCCACACCGCAAGACGTTGCATTGATGCAAAAACTAGCAGGTAAAGAGGTGTTAGTGCTTTTAGGTACGTGGTGTCATGACAGTGCCCGTGAAGTACCTCGATTAATAAAGTTACTCGATGAGTCTAAGGTTAAACTTTCGAAAATAACCTTTGTTACAGTCGGTTATGATAAACGTGATGAGGCAGGTATTGCTCTAGCGCATGACTTACAATATACCCCCACTTTTATTGTTAAGCATAACGGGGTTGAAGTTAACCGCGTAGTAGAAAAACCCAGCGGCACTCTCGCCCAAGATTTAACCTTGGGCTTATAACGAGAGTCAGCTAGCCAGTATTATGTTCGAGGTTTTATTATTACACTGGCCAATCAGCGGCGTCTAAGTCATCTAATTGAGCATCGCAGTGCTCATTTCCCTGCCACTTGGCAATGTATTCACCGTGCGGATCATATTGCTGGGTTTGTTTTTGCAAATTAAAGTGACGTCCGCCGCGCGGATCTACACCAACTCCAGCAATATATTGCCAATTACCCCAATTCGACGCCACATCGTAATCGATTAACTGTTGCTCAAAGTAAGCCGCACCATAGCGCCAGTCTAGTTGTAGTTCGTTTACTAAACAGCTAGCAACGATTTGTCTTGAGCGATTGCTAATAAAGCCAGTTGCGTTAAGCTCTTTCATAATGGCATTAACTAACGGGTAAGGTGTACTGCCTTGGCACCATTTAGCAAAACGATTCGGGCTAAACGTGGTGAGTGGCGAGCTTTGTTTCTTACCTTTAAAGGTAAATAACTGATGCTTAACATTAATTGCATGCCACTTAAAATACTCACGCCAGAGCAATTCAAACTTGATCCAGTAAGTTGACTCGTTTGCTCCATGCTGCGCTTCATAAGCATCTACTGCACAAAAAATTTGCTTGGCACTAATACAACCAAAAGCCAGCCAGCTACTAAATTTTGTAGAGTTATCAAAGCCATCTAACTCATTACGAGTGATTTTATAGCTACTCGGTAGTGGGGATGAAAAATAGTTGAGGCAGTGCTCAAGCGCAGCCTGATGCCCACCAAGTAATTGTGTATTCCCTGTTGCTGGCTTTTCTATCGGTTGTTTTGCGCAAAGTATAATAGGTGGAGGCAATCTTGCTGCTGAAAATGTATGTGTGGTTAAACTAATCTCTGCCGCTTCAATTTTTTTTCTAAAAGGAGTAAAGCCGGTTGGTAAATTAGCTAGTTCAAAGGGCAGTTGCTGTTGTTGATATAAGGTATCTTGCATCACAGATTTAAATACCAAAGTAGTGCATTTTGACTTAAGAGCACTCATTTGGCGCTGTTCATATAGACCTATTTGCTGGCTATATACAACTTCGTCAATGCTAAGCTCATTAATACGCTGTGTTAATACCTCAAGTGGATCGCCTTCAATAATATGTAAAGTTTGGCCAAGCCCTAAAACAGACTCCTGTAGCTCATATAGGCTTTGCATTAAAAAGCGTTGTTTGTGGACACCATAGGGTTTTTGTTGATAGTTATTGTTTTTAAACCAAGCAGGGTTAATCACAAAGACCAGGTCCAACTCACATTGTTGTTGTGATAAATCATTGAGTATGGGGTTGTCGTCAATGCGCAAATCATTTTGCAGCCAATACAGAATACGTTTTTTCATACTTATGCTCTGGTTTTTAAAATCATTTATTTTACGAAGCAAAAGCGAGCAGGGATTAGTTTTGAGGTGTTTAATAGGGCTTTAAAAAGAGGCGATAATAATACCGCCTCTCAATTTGTTTCCGTTGTATCTTAAATAGCTAATTTTTGCTGTGCTATCCAGTCGTTAATTACATCTTCAAGTACCGCCATAGGGAGTGAACCTTGGCCAATAACGGTGTCGTGAAAGCTGCGTATATCAAATTGTGCGCCTAGCTGTTTTTCGGCTTTTGCACGCAGTTCGCGTATTTTAATTTCGCCCATTTTGTATGACAGCGCTTGGCCTGGCCAAGAAATATAGCGGTCTATTTGATCTTCTACTGCGCTTTGTGGCAAGGCGGTATGATCAGCCAAGTAATCAATCGCCTTTTGGCGGCTCCAGCCAAAGGCATGAATACCGGTATCGACCACTAAGCGCACTGCGCGCCACATTTCGTAGCCTAAACGACCAAAGTCACTGTATGGGCTTTGATAAAAGCCCGCTTCTTTACCTAAACGCTCTGTATAAAGTGCCCAGCCCTCGCCAAATGCCGAGTGACTCAGTGTGCGTCTAAATTCAGGAACGTCTAACTCCATTGCAATGGCGTTTTGTAAATGATGCCCAGGAATAGCTTCGTGCAGGCTAAGTGCTTCTAAATTGTATAAAGGCTGCAATTTAGGTGTTGAGGCTAAAAAGTAAGTGCCAGGTGAGCGGTTATCTGGCGGTGGCATATAAAACGCACCACGACTCGCTGAGCCTTTTATAGTAAAGGTGTTACGCGGTAAATGGCCAAAGTAAGTGGGGAGTTTGCCATACATTTTTTGCGTTATAAAAGCGGTTTTTTCTAGCAAGTCTTGGGCGTCTTTTGCGTAAAATTGCTCATCGGTTGCTAAAAATTTTAAAAAGTCGCTGTAGCTGCCTTCAAAACCAACGCTATCAATAATGGCTTGCATTTGTGCTTTAATGCGAGCCACTTCTTTTAGACCAAGTTCATGAATTTGTTTAGGAGTAGCATTAGTGGTGGTGTAGTAATTAACGGTGTAATTGTAGTAATCAAGCCCACCTTTTATACTTGCAATACCCGGCTGCGCTCTACAATGTGGCATGTATTCGTTTTCAAAAAAGTCGTAAAAGTGCTCGTAAGCAGGCACGACTTTTTCTTCAATTAACGCTTGTGCTTTTTGTTGTAAGCTCGCTTTTTGCGCCGCATTAAAGGTGCTAGGTATACGCGTAAAGGGCTCGTAAAGGGCGCTATTTTCGGGGTTTTTAACTATGTGCGCGCTAATGCTTTGGCTGTAATTTTCAAAGGTTTTACAATAATGAGTAAACCCTGTTTTTATACCTTGCTTCATTAAATCAATATTTTGCTGATTAAAGCGCGGGTAATCACTCAGGCTCACTAAAAAGGCGTTGTAATCATCAATGGTTAAAAAGGCCATGTTAGCCGGCGCTTCTGCAAAGTAAGTATGCCAGCCACTTAAAAAATTAACCGGGAAGTATTTATCTTGGTAAAGGTAGCTTTGTTGCTCTGTTTCTCGCTCATATTTAAATAAGCGGTAGTTCATTAGCTGCTCGTTGTTGAGTGTTTTTGGGTCAATGCTGGCTAGGCTTTTTAGTACGCTGTTGTTATAAGCTTGGCGCTTAGCAACGGCTTGCTCGCTCCAATTTGGTAATGTGCCGTTTGGTTTCCAACCGTCTGGATCGGTTCTAAAAAATATTTTTTCAGCTTTGGCGTTTTGCCAGTGGTTATCAATAATGGTTTTTAAATCGCTGTTACTGTCGGCCAAGCTTGGCAGCGAGGTGGCTGCTAAGGCAATAGCTAAGATTGTTTTTTTTAGCATGTTGAATTTCACTTTTTAAAATTTTAATTATTATTTATGCGCGCTGATTTTATGATAATAACAAGTTCACTCAATTAATGCGTTGTTTTATAACATTAATGCGTGTGTTTAATTGCTCTCCTTACTTATTTTATTTATATAAACAACGAAGAAATAATTTTTTAAGAATAATGATTTAAACAGCACATAGACAGCTTTACCAAGGGTATGTGGGGCAACCATACGCTTTGCACTTTGACGTCAAATAACCCTTTTACGAGTACTATTACTTTATTTTAGATAAAAAAAATAGCGTACTTTTATTGTACGCTATTTAATTTTGACCTAGCACCTAGCACCTAGCACCTAGCACCTAGCACCTAGCACCTAGCACCTAGCACCTAGCACCTAGCTTTTATTGCGGTTTTCTTTACTAAACGCGCGAATTTTACGTTTTTGCGACAGCGTTACTTTATTCGTACGCCCTGCAAATGGGTTATCACCTTCTCTAAATTCAATTTTGATTGGCGTACCCATAATCTTAAGTGCTTTACGGTAGTAGTTCATTAAGTAGCGTTTGTAGCTATCAGGTAAGTCATGTACTTGGTTACCATGAATAACGATACGTGGCGGATTGTAGCCCCCAGCATGCGCATACTTAAGCTTAACACGACGTCCACGAACAAGTGGTGGCTGATGATCCGCTTGTGCCATGTCCATAATACGACGCAACATAGCAGTACTAATCCGCTTAGTTGCCGACTCATACGCTTCGTCAACTGATTCAAATAAATGACCAACACCAGTACCATGCAGAGCAGAGATAAAGTGTAGGCGGGCAAAATCAATAAAGCCTAAACGACGATCAAGCTCAGTCTTAATACGGTCTTTAACGTAGTTATCTAGACCATCCCACTTATTCACGGCAATAACTAATGAGCGCCCTGAGTTAAGCGCAAAACCTAACAGGCTTAAGTCTTGATCAGAAATACCATCGCGGGCATCAACCACTAATAACACCACGTTACAATCTTCGATTGCTTGTAGCGTTTTAATGACTGAGAATTTCTCAACCACGTCACTTACTTTTTTACGTTTACGCACACCAGCGGTATCGATAAGAATATATTCTTTGTCGTTACGGGTCATCGGAATGTAAATTGAGTCGCGGGTTGTACCTGGCATATCGTATACAATAACACGATCTTCACCTAGTATACGGTTAGTAAGGGTTGACTTACCTACATTTGGACGACCAATAATTGCCAGCTTTACCGGCTTGTCGGCAAACGCTTGGTGATCGGTGTCATCTTCTTCACCTTCTTGATATAAGTCGATAAGTTCTTCATCGTCATCGGCTACATCTTCATCAAGAGCGGCAAGTTCAGCAATAACAGGCTGAAGAGTTTGCTCAAGCAGTAAAGTAATACCACGGCCATGTGCGGCAGCGATATGATGAACTTCACCAAGTGAAAGTTGATAAAATTCAGCACAGTTTGAGTCGGCATCAATGCCGTCTGTTTTATTGGCAACAACAAAGCTTTTCTTTTCTTGCTTACGTAAGTGGTTAGCAATAGCTTGATCAGCCACTGTCATACCCACGCGAGCATCAACTAAAAATAAAACAATATCCGCTTCTTCAATGGCTAGTAATGACTGATCAGCCATTTCGGTTTCGATACCTTCTTCTGAGCCATCAATACCGCCCGTATCTACCACGATAAATTCAAAGCCATCGTAATTTGCTTGGCCATATTTTCTATCACGCGTTAAGCCAGGAAAGTCGGCAACGAGTGCATCACGAGTACGTGTTAAACGGTTAAATAATGTGGATTTGCCCACATTGGGTCGCCCTACAAGAGCGATCACGGGAAGCATAAACTACCTCTTTAAAAAACAACAAAAGGCTTCGCAGTGCGAAGCCTTACAAAAAATAATTAACTATTAGTGCCTTACACTAATAGTAGACAGTTAGTTCGGTATTTTTACCGCGCTAACTTCACCATCGCGGGTGTATAAAATCAATTTATCGTCAGCGACAACGGGCTCAACAAAAAAACCTGAGCTGTCAAAGTCTTCACGAGATACTAGCTCGCCAGTTTCTTTATTTAACCAATGCAAATTGCCTTCTTGGTCACCTAACGCTAAATAATTACCGGCAACCGCTGGACCTGTTAAGTACCAGCCACGTAGAGCGGGTTGGCTCCAACGTTCAATGCCTGAATCTTTATCAAGTGCATAAACAACGCCGTTACTATCAACAACGTAAATTGTTTGCAAATCCATGCTAATTTCACGGTAGCTGCTGTATTCACGTTTCCATACAACATTACCTGAACGAATATCTACTGCTGATAAGTTACCATTGTATGCAATAGCGTAAGCAAATGGACCGCTAATGATCGGCTGCGTATCTACATCAACTAAACGTTCAAACTCTGATGCGCCTTTTGGCACTGCAATTTCTGCACTCCATGCCGAGTAGCCACTCTCAGAAATTAAAACACTTAACTTACCTGTTTCTAGGCCTAGTAACACACCACCGTTAGCCACAGTAGGTGAACTTTGACCGCGTAAAGTCAGCGGTGGCACTTCTTGCTCAAAGCTCCAGCGTTCTTCACCAGTATCTGGGTGAAGCGCAAGTAACTTACCTGAGGCTAAATTTACAAAGATTAAGCCATCGCCTGCAGCGGGTTTAGAGAGTGATTCGCCAGGTACTTTTTTACGCCAGATTTCTTTACCAGTCTCACGGTCAAGTGCAATTACATAACCATGTTCAGAGCCTAAATAGATTTTACCATAAGCTTGTAATATTCCGCCTGATAATTTTGCACTATCGTTATCGCTCCAAGGCCAAAACGATAAATCTTGGCGAACGTCGGTTTCCCATTGGGTATCGCCATTGGCAAGTGATAAGGCTTCTACTTGGCCTTCACGGCTAGCAACATACACTGTCTCTTTATAAACAGCAGGTGATAAGCGTGAAAAGTAATGCTCTACACCACTACCAATTGATTCTTGCCATACCACATCAGTTTCAAATTGATTGGCTATTTCTGGAAGCACCAGTTCTTCTTCGTCATCACTTGAAGAACACCCCATTAGGGTTGCCATACATAGGGCAAGCGTTGCTGTTGTTATTTTTCTCATGCCTAAAACCTTATGCCGCTGGGCTAGTTACTGCTAGGTCATCTAACTTAATTTGTAAAAGAGGATTACTCGTTAATCCACCTGCATCAACAGCAGCTTGGTAAGCTACGCGTGCTTGCTCTTTATTGCCTTGTTGAGTGTAAATATCACCTTTTAATTCAGCCACATTTGCGTTAAATGCTTCAGGAAGAGGAGCATTTAATGTACTCAATGCATCATCGTATTGCTGCTGAGCAATTTGCACACGTGCTAAACGTGTTGTTGCAATGGCTTTAAGCTGGGCGTTATCAACGTTAGTTACAATCCAGCTTAATTTTTCATTTGCTAAATCTAAGTTTTGGGCATCTACAGCTTCTTTTGCAGCAACAAATGCCGCTAGAGTTGCGTACTGAGTGTCTTTGTTTTCACTGATAAATGCATCAGCAGACGCTAATACGCTGTCGCTTTCAACAAGCTTAGTGTATGCATCAGATGCTTGCTCTGCAGTCGTTATTTGATTTTGGTTGTATGCTTTCCAGCCATATAAACCACCTAAACCAACAATAACGCCTAACGCTAGTGAAAGGCCGTTTTCACGAAAAAAGCGTTTAATTGCTTCTGCTTGTTGTTCTTCTGTTGAATAAATTTCCATGCTTACCTCTGTTAAAGCGCTTCACTACTTACGCTTTATATAATTTAGCTATTAATTAGTTCTGCAAGTAACGTTTTAGCTTGTTCTAGTTCTAGTGTGACTTGTTCTTTACGTTCACGTAAGTATTTAATAGTCACAACGCCTTGCTCTAATTCATCTTCACCGATAATAATTGCGACGAGAGCATCGCTTTTATCAGCACGTTTAAGTTGTTTTTTAAAGTTACCACCGCCAGCGTGCACCATTACGCGTAATCCAGGTACATCACGACGTAAGGTAGATGCAATTATAGGCGCTTGAATACTGGCTTTGTCGCCCATAGCTGCTAAATATACATCAGCACTACGGCGTATGTCACCTACACATTCAAGTGCTTGAAGCAGTAAAACCAAGCGCTCTAAACCCATCGCGAAACCTACCGCAGGGGTTGATTTACCGCCTAATTGTTCTACTAAACCATCATAACGACCACCAGCACATACAGTACCTTGTGCACCTAAGCTGTCGGTTACCCATTCAAATACAGTGCGGTTGTAATAATCTAAGCCACGTACCAGCTTTTCATTAACCGTGTATTTGACGCCTGCGGCATCTAATCGTTCACATAAATTTTCAAAATGTTCTTTTGATTCAGCATCTAAATGTTCAGATAACTTTGGTGCATCGACTAAGATTGCCTGAATGTCTGGATTTTTAGTATCCAAAACGCGCAGTGGGTTAGAGTACATACGACGTTTTGAATCTTCATCTAGTACATCGGTATGTTGTTCTAAAAAGGCGATTAAGGCATCGCGGTACTTTGCGCGAGCTTCGTTTGAACCTAATGAATTAAGTTCTAAACGCACATGGTCAGTAATGCCAAATGCTTCCCAAAGTTGCGCCGTGAGTAAAATAACCTCGGCGTCAATATCGGCGCTGGCAATACCAAAAGTCTCTAAACCAAACTGATGAAATTGACGGTAACGACCTTTTTGTGGGCGTTCATGGCGAAACATAGGGCCCATGTACCAAAGGCGTTGTTCTTGATTGTATAACAGGCCATTTTCGTTACCTGCACGTACACAAACTGCAGTCCCTTCCGGGCGCAAGGTTAAATTGTCGCCGTTACGATCGGCAAAGGTGTACATTTCTTTTTCTACTATATCGGTTACTTCACCAATAGAGCGTTTAAATAGGTCGGTTGATTCTACAATTGGAAAACGAATTTCTTGATAACCAAACGATGATACGGTCTCGCGTAAAATGTGTTCTACTTTCTGCCAAACTTGCGTATCGCCTGGCAGGCAATCGTTCATACCGCGAACTGCCTGAATTTGTTTTGCCACTGATAAATCCTAAATCTGTTTATGTGCAACCCTGGGCTGCAACCACGTAAAACTAAAAAATCGACCCTGCATTATAACCTTAACTATAAGGTAATTGCGAGCGTAGCGGAGCGTACGTAATTTATACTACGTTGTGAATACCGCGACTAAAAAAGGTCATTTAAATACATAGTGTTGTAACAACACATCACTCTACGATTTTTATGTCGATTGGAGTTTGCTGTTGCTTGTGTTCAATGAAATCGCGTACATAGCCTTCAAGTTGATCAACAATATTATTGTTATCAATTCGGGCTTTTTGGCGTTCGCCATTAATGTATAAACCTGAGCGACGGTTTGCGCCGGCAAGACCAATATCACTCACTAATGCTTCGCCTGGTCCGTTAACCACACAGCCAATGACTGACACTGAAACTGGCTCAATAATATCTTCTAAACGCTCTTCAAGTTGATTCATGGTGCTCACTACATCAAACTCTTGGCGTGAACAGCTAGGGCAGGCAATAAAATTAATGCCGCGAGAGCGAATACGCAATGATTTTAATATATCAAAGCCTACTTTTATTTCTTGTACCGGATCCGCTGCTAGTGATACACGCAGTGTGTCACCAATACCTTCAGCCAATAGCATGCCTAAACCAACGGCTGATTTAACTGAACCAGAGCGCATGCCGCCTGCTTCGGTAATACCTAAATGCAGTGGCTGGTCGATTTCTTTTGCAAGTAGACGATACGCGCCAACCGCTAAAAATACGTCTGACGCTTTCACCGAGATTTTAAATTGGTCAAAGTCTAAGCGACGTAATATATCTACATGGCGCATAGCCGATTCAAGTAGGGCTTCAGGTGTTGGCTCGCCGTATTTTTCTTGTAGGTCGCGCTCAAGTGAGCCACCATTTACGCCAATACGAATTGGAATGTTGTGCTCTCGAGCTGAGTCGACAACCGCTCTAATACGCTCTTCACTGCCAATGTTTCCTGGGTTGATACGTAAACAATCAACGCCATACTTTGCTACTTTTAATGCAATGCGGTAGTCAAAGTGAATATCAGCAACTAGCGGTATCGATACCTGCTCTTTAATACTTTTAAATGCTTCAGCGGCATCCATAGTTGGAACAGATACACGGACTATGTCAGCACCGGCATCTTGAATCGCTTGAATTTGAGCTACAGTGGCATCAATGTCCATTGTGTCTGTGTTAGTCATTGACTGCACGGCAATTGGTGCACCATCACCAATTGGAACATTACCCACATTAATGCGGGTGGATTTTCTGCGTTTTATAGGAGATTCTGAAAACATAGCGACTACTCTGCTAAGGGTAATTTAAATTTAGCTAAACGGTTTTTAGGAAAAGCCGAAATATCAACTGGCTCACCATTTAGGGTAATACTTACAACATCATGCTTGCCTAAAACCACTGAAAAAGGCGCTACACCAGTTAAGGTCATTTCGTAGCCTGCTTTTTTTACACCAAATGCAATTTTTTCATCGTTGGCATCGTGAATTTCTACCCAGCTCTCGTCATTAAACATCATAAAAATAGTGCTTAAATCAGTGTTTGTTGGCTCACTCGGGCTTTGTGCGTCGTTTAGGGGAGCAGCCTGAATAGTTTGTTGCTCATTTTGTAATGCTGAATTTGTTTGTTGCGCAGGCTCAACATCATCTAATAGCGCTTCATCAGCCGCTTCAGCAAGTCGTTTTGTATTTTCTTGTTGCTGAGTAATAAATGAATTATTAGCATTAATAGTGTTAGTTTGTTCATCAATAGGCGTTGCATTTTGCCACCACCATACAGCTGATGAACCAATAACAATGGCTAGTATTAAATAGCTTACCGTCATCAGTCGACTGTCATGCGCTTCTTTTTCTGTACGTCTTGAAAAGCTTTGCATATCTACTGGCTTATCTGATGTGCTAAAAGCAGGCAGCATGGCTAAAATAGCGGTGCTATCAATGTTGAGTGTGCGACAGTAATTTTTTATATAGCCTTTAACAAATGTTTTTGCGCCCAGTAAATGATATTCATCGTTTTCAATATGCTGAACTTGTGATTCAGTTAATTTTAATAACGAGGCAATCTTAGCAAGGCTAATATTTGCATTTTCTCTATGTGTTTTTAGTATTTGACCTACAGAGGGTTCATCGCTCTGCGGTTGTGTATTATCTTCATTCATAATGTGTATCAGTTTGGATCCACTAGTAAAAGTTTATGTTTTAGCTTAACAGCAAGAGTAAGACTTCGTTTTTATTTTTAGTTAATTCTTGTTGCTAAGGCGCATTAAAAAAAGGTACTACATGCAATACTATAATAACTTTGTGGTGTTTAGCTAAAGCTTATCTGTTTTTAAGTGCTTTAATACACCTTATCCGTAGCAGTTTAGCATTTTATCACACTGAAATGCTAAATTGCTTTACCCTAAAACACGCATTTACGCGTCACCCTTTACGCTATATTTTTGTTTACAGTTAAAGGGGGTTAATCATCTAGCGTATTTGTTTTAGTTTGCTCAATTGACGCTTCGCTATTTGAAGCCTGCACGGGGCTCTTTTTACGAATAACCTTTATTTTTGGCTCAGCAATAATTTGATTGGATTGACTGCCTTCTTGCAATTCATCTAGCTGTGCTTGGCGGTATTTTTCACGCAGTACTTCAAATTCTGTTTGTCTTAACTGGTTATCGCGAATTGCGTTAGCTTGCATACTACTAGGGTAAGTTTGTAATAAAGTTGCCGCAATTTTTTCTGCTTCTTCAATTCTGCCCATACGCTGTTTAACTAAATAACCAAGCAACAAGGCGCGAGAAGAAACTTGCGCGGTGTCGTCATAACGTTTTATTAAGTTACTGGCTTTGTACAAGTCACTTTTTGCATAATATAAAGCGGCTAAACTTATTAATGTAGATGCGCGTTGTGAGCTATGGTTTAGCGCCTGCTGAAAATAGCTTTCGGCGTTAGTGAAATCGTTAAACTCAATGGCACATAGAGCTAAATTTTCATAGCTTTGTGCTACACGAATATAACTAGGTATTTCAATCGCTTTTAAAAATTGATCGGTAGCGCGATCATACTCATTAATGCTGCACAAAAACGTGCCATAGTTATTTAAGGTGTTAGGATCGTTTGGCTTAATAGCCAGTGCTTTTTGATAGGCTTTGTCGGCTAATCCATTTTCGCCAACTTGTTGATAATAGTATGCTAAAGAGTAGTGTACTTCGGGTAAGTTAGGAGCGTACTCATTAGCACGTTCTAAGTTATATTTTGCTTGAGAGTTATTACCTGTACTTAAATACTGTAACGCCAACGCAATGCGCGTGCGAGCAGCACCATCGTTATTAATTTTATTTTCGAGAACTGGTTTATCGCTGCCGTTGTAACTATTTTCAGTAACACAACCGCTCAAAAACAGTGTTGATAGTGCTAACGTAAGTAAAGATCGCATTACTTTGTCTCTTTATTTATATCCATAACCTCTATCTTACCTCAAAGCCTTTGTGTTGCATCATTTATTTAAAAATAAACGACATATCACAAAGACTTCTGATTACTCAGCAAATATTAAGCTTGATGAATATTCACTGCAATCGCGTTTTCATCGCGCATTTTCTTTTTAGCCATACGCTTAGTACGGTCTACAACATCGCCAGCTAACTGACCACATGCAGCATCAATGTCATCCCCGCGAGTACGACGAACAATACAGGTAATACCCGCAGCTTGTAATACTTTAGAGAAACGGTCAATTCGACTGTTACTTGAACGGGTATATTCATTACCTGGGAATGGGTTAAACGGAATGAGGTTTACCTTAGATGGCGTACCTTTTAGCGTTTTAACCAGTTCATGAGCCTGATCGGTGCTATCGTTAACGCCGTTAAGCATTACATATTCAATTGTCACATCTTTATTGGCTTTTGAACCGTCAATGTAACGACGACAGGCCGCTAAAAATTCTTCAATTGGATATTTTTTATTGATCGGTACTAAAATATCACGCAGGGCGTTATCTGGCGCATGCAGTGAAATTGCCAGCGCTACGTCTATTTTTTCTTTCAATAAATCAAGGGCAGGTACCACACCTGAGGTACTTAATGTGACGCGGCGCTTAGATAAACCAAAGCCCCAGTCGTCCATCATCAGTTCCATCGCCGGGACTACGTTTTTAACATTAAGTAGCGGCTCTCCCATACCCATCATTACAACGTTAGTGACAGGGCGCTTTTCACTGTTGCCATCAAGGCCAATATCTTTGGCTACACGCCATACTTGACCGATAATTTCAGATACTTTTAAGTTACGGTTAAAGCCTTGTTGTGCCGTTGAGCAAAAAGTACATTCCAGTGCACAGCCCACTTGAGATGATACACATAACGTGGCGCGATCTTTTTCTGGGATCCACACGGCTTCAACTTCTTGGCCGCCTTCTAGTACTAATGCATATTTAATAGTACCGTCGCTGGCTTGCTGGCGAACTGAAATTTCGGGCGCAACAATTTCGCACTCATTTTTAAGCTTTTCTTTGAGTTTTTTGTTTACGTTGCTCATTTCGTCGAAATTATCTACGCCGAAATGATAAATCCACTTCATCACCTGATCGCCACGAAATGGCTTTTCACCGAATGATACGAATAGTTCTCGCATTGCATCTCGGTTTAAATCTAATAAATTAATCTTTTTTTGCTCGGTCATGTAACAACCTCAATCGGTGGCGGTGATGGTAAAAATTTACAAGGGAGAATTGTACACAATTCACCCACTATAATCATTAAGTAAAACATCATAAATAAACGGTTAATACTTTACGTAATGACTAAAAAAGGGCTCGAAAGCCCTTTTCATACTTTGCATCACAGGGTTAGCTGTGAACTCGAATTAACGAGTACGTGGGCAAAGTTCTTCGTCAGCGAAGAAGTACGCGATTTCGCGAGCAGCAGATTCAACAGCGTCAGAACCGTGAACCGCATTTTCGTCGATGCTATCAGCGTAGTCTGCACGTAAAGTGCCAGCTAGTGCTTCAGCAGGGTTAGTAGCACCCATGATTTCACGGTTTTTAAGAACAGCGTTTTCGCCTTCAAGAACGGTAACCATTACTGGGCCAGATGTCATGAAAGATACTAAAGCGCCAAAGAAAGGACGTTCGCTGTGTTCAGCGTAGAAACCTTCAGCTTTCTCTTGTGAAAGGTGAACCATTTTAGCTGCAACGATTTTAAGACCCGCAGTTTCGAAACGGTTGTAGATTGCGCCGATGTGGTTTTTAGCAACTGCATCAGGTTTTACGATTGAAAAAGTACGCTCTAAAGCCATCTTTGTGCTCCAATAATTTAAATAAAAGGTTGAATATTAACGGGCGCGAATTATACGCGTTTTAGTCGAAAAAACCTAATTTATTCTACTTTGCTAGTTTTTTTAATTTGCTAACCCAGGTTTATGAACTAAAAACAATGTTATTACGTTGATTATATGTTTATAAACTTAAGCTATACTTTTGCTTGAGTGGTGTGACTATATACTTGTAATACACTTATCCATAGGCTCAATATGCATACAGATACATGCAAACACTAAGGTAACAATATGTTTTTTAACCAATCTTTAAAAAATCAAATAGCTGATTTACAAAGTAAGCTTTCTGTAAGGGAGCAGGTTAAACAAAGTTTAGACAGTGAAATGCTGGTATTAGAGCTTGATAAGCAAGGTGCTATTTTAAGACAAAATAAAAACTTTGAACGAGAGTTTAACTACTCGAATAACCAAATAATTAATAAAAATATTTTAGACTTTATTGCTGAAAATGCTAGAAATAACGCGGATTTCCATGCTTTTAAAAAAGCGATAAGCAAAGCCCAGCATTATGCGGGCGCTATTCAAGTATCCCACCAAAACGGCCAACGAGATTGGTTACGCTGCATTTTACATCCGATAAAAAATGAGCAAGGGCAGTTAGAGTATTTAACCCTGCACTGTACTGTGCTGACACAAATAATTGAAAGCTCAAGAGAGAATGAAGATTTAATAAAAGCATTACACCGCTCTACAGCGGTGATTGAATTTGACACCCAAGGTATGGTGCTGCGTGTTAACGACAACTTCTTAAAAAGTATGGGTTATTCAAAGCAAGAAGTAATTGGTAAGCACCATGGAATGTTTTGTGATGAGCAAGAAGCCAGCAGTAAAGAATATCAAGCATTTTGGCAACGATTGCGTAATGGTGAGTTTATTGCGAGCAGATTTAAGCGAATTGATAAACACGGTCATTCAGTATGGTTAGAAGCGTCGTATAATCCGATTTTTAATGAAGCTAATGAGCTTTACAAAGTAGTTAAATTTGCCACAGTGATCACAGACCAAGTAGAAAGAGAGCTGGCTATAGAGCAAGCGGCGAGTATTGCCCATGGAACCTCTATCGAAACCGATAATAACGCGGATAAAGGCGCAGAGGTGGTACAAAAAACAGTTCAAGTTATGAATGAGTTGTCGGTGCAAATGGAGCAAGCGGGTAAAGAAATTTCAGCATTAGATAAACAATCGCAACTTATTGCCAGTATAGTGCAAAGTATCAGCAGCATTGCTGATCAAACTAATCTGCTAGCACTCAATGCAGCCATTGAAGCTGCAAGAGCAGGTGAGCAAGGCCGTGGTTTTGCTGTAGTTGCTGATGAGGTGCGTTTACTTGCTTCAAGAACCAGTAAAGCAACCGAAGAGATTGTGGATGTTGTACAGCAAAACCAAAATTTAACCCAATCAACGGTGGCTGTGATAGAGCAAGGCAAACACAAAGCTCAGCAAGGATTAGAGCTTTCTAATGAGTCGGGTCATGTGATGAATGATATTAAAAAAGGCGCACAACAAGTTGTTGATGCGGTTAGCCAATTTTCTAATCAATTAAGTAGTAAAAAATAACTTAAATTTGCTGCTCTTCATTTTTAGCACAGAAGAGAAATTTTGATGATCTTGATCAAAGTTTCTTTTATTACCCCTCATTATACTTGCGCGCTTTATTTCCCTTAATTATTCATGCAACCGGCTTGAACCCGGTTCGATGTATGGAGCGCACATGTCAGCTGTTACTTCCTCAACCCCGTTTATTCCAGAACTACTTTGCCCTGCTGGTAGCTTAAAAAATATGCGTTATGCCTTTGCTTATGGTGCCGACGCTGTGTATGCCGGCCAACCTCGTTACAGTTTAAGGGTTCGCAATAACGAATTTGATTTAGATACATTACAAATAGGGATTAACGAAGCACATGCGCTGAATAAAAAGTTTTATGTAGTGTCGAATATTGCCCCACACAATGCGAAAGTAAAGTCGTATTTACGTGATATAGAGCCAGTAATTGCTATGAAGCCGGATGCATTGATCATGTCCGATCCGGGTTTAATAATGCTAGTACGTGAAAAGTGGCCCGATATGCCAATTCATTTGTCGGTTCAAGCCAATGCAGTAAACTACGCAAGCGTATTGTTTTGGGCAAAGCAGGGGATTGAACGGGTAATTTTATCTCGTGAGTTATCGCTTGAAGAAATAAGTGAAATACGCTCTTTATGCCCAGAAACAGAACTAGAAGTATTTGTCCATGGTGCTCTGTGTATGGCCTATTCAGGGCGCTGTTTACTCTCAGGCTATATTAATAAGCGCGATCCTAACCAAGGCACGTGCACTAATGCGTGTCGTTGGGAATACGATGTTAAACCTGGCACTGAGAACGAAACCGGTGAAATGGTACATAAAATTGACCCTAAAACGGTCATACCCACTTTAGGTGAAGGCGCACCAAGCAACGATGTTTTTATGCTAGAAGAGCAAGGTCGCCCGGGTGAATATATGCCTGCATTTGAAGACGAGCATGGTACTTATATCATGAACTCAAAAGACTTACGCGCCGTGCAATATGTAGAACAGTTAACAAAAATGGGTGTGCATAGCCTTAAAATAGAAGGGCGCACTAAGTCATTTTATTATGTAGCCCGTACCGCACAGGTATACCGTAAAGCGATTGACGATGCCGTTGCAGGTAAACCATTTGATGCAGACTTATTCAAAACCCTTGAGAACCTAGCACACCGTGGTTACACCGAAGGTTTTTTAAAACGCCATGCTCATCAAGATTATCAAAATTACGAATACGGCCATTCAGTTTCTACCAAGCAGCAATTTGTAGGTGAGGTATTAGGGCGTAATGCTAATGGTTTGGTTGAAATAGATGTAAAAAATAAGTTTTGTGTCGGCCATTCATTAGAGCTAATGACGCCGAAAGGCAATATTAGCTTTACCCTTGAGAGCATGGAAAACAAAAAAGGCGAAAGCATTACCGATGCCAAAGGTTCAGGCCACATTGTAAAAATTCCCGTACCTGACAGCATCGATTTAGAGCACGCCATACTGATGCGCAATTTGGATGAAAACCAAGATACCCGCAATCCGTTTAAAAAAGCCGTGGTTAGTGGTTAAATCATGGCTTTACTCATAAACAGCAAATGCATTAACTGTGATATGTGTGACCCAGAGTGCCCAAATGAAGCAATTTATATGGGCGCTAAAATCTATCAAATAGACCCTGAAAAATGCACCGAATGTGTAGGCCACTACGACAAGCCGACCTGCGTCAGTGTATGCCCCATTGACTGCATAAAGCCCGATCCTAATCATCGAGAAAGTGTGGACGAATTAGCTGAAAAGTATGTGAGATTGATGGGGGAGTTACTTAATAAGTAGATTACCCATATTTTTTTAGAAAGCTAAATACATTGTAACAAATTAGTTTTTGTTGATTGTTGCTATAGTTCCCAACGTATCAGTAATTAAAAAGGCTGTAGCGTAATTGAATTAAATTAACAATGTAAAGAGCTTCTTTGTTATCTGTCTTTTATTTTCAGCGAAATGTTCATGGCTTAATAGTTAAAGAGTAAAAGTCTTAAATATTCAGTTTTATAAAGTATTATAGGTTTATAAAACTGAATATAAGGGATGGCTTTATGAATACGTTATACATTACTGGGGCGGGTGTGAGTGCTGCTAGCGGTATTCCTACTTTTCGTGGTGAGGATGGCTTTTGGACCATTGGTAGTAAAAATTATACGCCGATGGAAATGGCCACTCGCGCAATGTATGAAAATAACCCGAGTGAGTTTTTAGCTTGGTATTATCATCGCTTTGCAACTTACCGTAATCATGGCCCTAATGAAGTGCATCATTGGCTTAGTGATAAAAACCTAATAACTCAAAATATTGATGGGCTAGATGGTAAGGCGGGTAATAAAAATTACATTGCAATTCATGGTCGGCTTGATCAAATGACGCAGTTTCATCATCAGGGCGATGATGTCACACCACAAGCTACGCTATGGAATAATGTTGATGAGAGCAACTTACATCGCTCTCTACTTGAGTTATTCAATATTGAAAACCATCAGCCTAAGCTTAATTATTCTTTAAAGCCCTTTGTGCTGTTATTTGATGAATATTACACCGAGCTATACCGCATTACTGAGGCGCAGCAGCGAATGATGAATGCCGATCAAATGGTATTTATGGGTACCTCATTTAGTGTAAACATTACCCAAATGGCACTAGAGATTGCACGTAACTTCGCTATTCCTATTGAAGTTGTTGACCCCGAGCCTGCTCATATACTGCACTCAAATGTAAGTTACCAAAAAATGACAGCATTGGAGTACATACAGCAGAAGGGTTAAACGTACTTATGTACTATGTTAAACAGATTACGTATTACTGATATACAGCATCAATTATTTGTTATTAATAATCTGTAAAGTTTAGGCTATGTTATTGTTGGCGTTTAATTCATGCTGGTACTCGTTATTTTAGGTACTTAAATACATTATAAGAAGTCGGTAGCAATGTTAAGTATTTCTCTTGGGCCTTTAGTTATTTCCATTTCTCAGTTAATTATTTTTTTAGGGTTAGGCATTTTTTGGGGGCTTACCTATTTATTAACGCGCCAACATCCATTACAAAAAGCGATTTTAGATACGGTTTTTAAAGCAGTTGTAGTGGGCTTTTTAGTCTCGCGTTTAGCGTTTGTGTTTACTATGTGGGATGCTTATCAAGGTAATTGGTGGCAGCTTTTTAATATTAGCGACGGTGGTTTTATTGGTTATTATGGTTGGCTCAGCGGTATAGTGGTTTTAGCGTTTTATGCACGTGGTAAAAAAGCGGTAATGAAAAACTACGCTATTGCTGGGTTTGTTGGTTTTTGTTCAATGATTATTCCTAATTTTGCGCTGTCTATCTACCAAACGGGTGTGCAGTTACCGCAGTCTGTTGTGCATAATATTCAAGGGCAGCAAGTTAACTTACAAAACTTCAAAGGTAAGCCAGTGGTGATTAACTTTTGGGCGTCGTGGTGTCCGCCGTGTCGAAAAGAAATGCCGGTGTTACAAGCGGCTCAAAAAAATAATCCAAACATTACAGTGGCGTTTGTCAATCAAGGTGAGGACTTACACACGGTAAAAGCGTTCCTTGATGAACAGCAACTCGATCTTAATCATGTATTTTTTGATCAAAGCAGTAATGTGAGTCGCGAATCAGGTGCTGCAGGCTTACCAACCACCTTGTTTTATAATAGCCAAGGAGAGTTAGTTACCAGCCATATGGGTGAGCTTTCTCATGCGAGTTTAGGCTATTATATTCAGGCTATTAGCGCTAAAAAATAACGGCGTATTGCTGTTTCATCGCGTCATTCCTTTTTTATGCCCCTTTATAAGCAGCTAAATAGCCATTTTGCTGCTTAACTCCCTACTTTTATTAGAGTAGGTTACTTATTGATACAGCATTCATTTATTCGTCAGTTTACATTAACAAGCTATTAAGTTTGGTTGTGTAGAATACAGCTACTTTTTTCGTATCAGCTTTCCTTGGTACGTTCATCTTTAAGTATTAACTGTATTTTAAATGGAACTGTTAAAACTATGACCGCTCATCGGATAGCTCAAACCTCTGCTCACTCACTTCCACGTTTTGTTAAATCAACGCTGTGCATCTCAATTTTATCTGTGTTTAATCACGCATATGCGGATGAAGCTGAAAATAAAGCAATAGAAAGCAAGGATATGGAAGTAATAGAGGTGCGTGGTATTCGTTCCAGTATGGCGGCTAATTTAGATATAAAGCGTTTGTCGAGCTCTGTGGTTGATGCGATTACAGCGGAAGATATTGGTAAGTTCCCTGATAAAAATGTCGCAGACTCATTACAACGCGTACCTGGCGTGGTGATTGATCGTGACGGAGGCGAGGGCTCATCGGTAAGTATTAGGGGGTTATCATCTGAACTCACCTTTTCTCAGCTAAATGGTAATTTTATTGCGTCATCACCTGGCGAGCCATCTCGTTCGTTTGATTATGCATTACTGCCCTCAGCCATGATTGAAAGCGTGGAAGTGTATAAATCGCCAGAAGCACGTTTAGATGAAGGTGGTGTGGGCGGCACGGTATTAATGCATAGTCGTAAACCGCTAAGTATGGATGCAAACTCAGGGGTGATTAATATTGAAAGCACTTATGCCGATGTGACTGAAGAATCAGAGCCGCAAGTAACGGCACTTTACTCTTGGAAGAACGAGGCTGATACCTTTGGCATGTTGTTTGGTTATACCTCACAAAAACGCACTAACCGCACTCTTTCAGGTGGCACCGATGCAAATGTGTGGCGCTTTATTGGTGAAAAACCGGTCGATATAAATGGCGCGCCGGTTGATAACAATAATCAGTGGGGCTCAGTAACCGATGCTCAGGGCAATAATTATAACAATGTTTGGTTTCCTCAAGTGGTTCGTGGCTCAATTGTAAACGAATTACGTGAGCGAGAAGGGGTACAATTTAGTACGCAGTGGCGCCCAACTAGCCGCGTTGAAATTGGTTTTAACTACTTTGGTTTTTCACTTGATAAAAATAGAACTGAGTCGGTGATTGATATACCTGAGTGGTCTTTAAATCCTGATTTTTTAACCGATGTAAGCTTAGATGAATCGGGTACTATTGTTAATGGGATGCAATTTGATGCAGCTGCAAGTGGTATAGAAAATGATATGCAATTGCCGTGGATGCGAGGCAGCTATGTACGTGAAGAGTCAACCTCTGATACTTTTGATCTCAACCTAACCTACGAAGGCGATTATTTTAAAGCCCGTTTTGTGGCAGGCAATACACGCTCTGAAGGTGGGCCGAAAGAGAGTTGGGAGGCAGCCTATAAAAGCTCAAACGCCGGTGAAAATGAAAGCCGTATAGAAAATGCTGCGCAAACAGCGGGTTGGCAAATTAATGAAAACGACATTAGTTTAAATATAGACCCAAATACGCTAGCAAACCTACTTAATGGCGTGGGAGGCGGTCGCGATCCGGGCTCGTCAAATTCAAGTTTTGTACGCAGTGAACTCGAAGAAGATTACTACCAAGCTGACTTTGATATTTATACTGATTGGGGCATTTTAAGAACAATTAAAACTGGAGTAAAGTACCGAGAAGCCACACTGCATCGTGAAACCGGTAATACCTTCTTTTTAGATCCTAATTTTGATATTGCCGCAGCAGAAGCCAGTGAGGGGGGGATCACTCGTTTTGACAGTTATCAGTGGAACAACGGCATGCCACTAGCACAAGATGTGTTTATCAACGAAGCTAACATTGCTGGTGGTTTTAATATAAACCAAATGCCAGGCATTGATTGGGATAAATACCGTGATATTGTGACCAGTAATTATGTGCCGTATACACGCAAAGAAGATAACTTCATTTATGATATAGAAGAACAAATAGCGGCGTTTTATCTGCAAGGTGATTTTGAATTTGAGAGCGTGCGCGGTAATTTAGGCGTACGGGTTGTACGCACGAAAACCATGACATCATCAACCGACCTATATACTTATTTATTGGATCATACCAATGATGACACCGGCGAGCCGGTAACGGGAGATGATAGATTTGTTGAAGATTATCAACTCATTACTCAAGAGAATACCGATACCCAAATTTTACCTAGCTTTAATATTGCATGGGATGCCAGCGACGATATTGTTGTGCGCGGCGCGATTGCTAAAGTAATGTCTCGCCCTGATTATGCCGATTTAGGCGCACAACAACGCATTACGTTTGTCTCAGATGAGTGGGCGGAAGATAGAGCTGAATTTAATGAAATTCCGGGTTTTAGTGGTAGCGGCGGTAATAAAAACTTAAAGCCGTTTGAGTCGGTGCAAGCTGATTTATCTATTGAATATTATTACAGCGAAGGCTCTGCCATTGGTTTAGCACTATTTCATAAAACTGTTGATAACTTCGTCGTGCCTTTGGTGATTGATTCACAGCAAAACTTTGCTGGTAAAGAGGGCATAGTTGATACGGGAAATATTATTGTGTCGCCATATAGCACCGTAGGCAATGGCACCGATGCTGTATCTAAAGGGGCAGAAGTATTTATACAGCATGCCTTTGATAGTGGCTTTGGCTTTTATGCAAATTACACCTATAACAAAACCAATAAGGCCGATGTAGAAGTAGATGGTAAAGAGTTTGGTAAATCGCCTTTAATTGGCAGTGCTAAATATCAATACAACACTTCGATATATTATGAAGGCGACGCCTTTAATGTGCGGGCTTCTTATAATAAACGTGGTGAAACTGTGTTGGGTTTAAATAGTGGTTTAAACGTTTACCAAGACCCATATGAGCAAGTTGATGTAAATGCATCAATTACTTTATTAGAGGACTTGAGCCTGACAGCCGCGGTGATTAATTTAACTAAATCTGAGTCGGTAAAGCGCCTAGGTAATGACACAGAGTCTCGGCTATTAAACTCAAGCTATTCAGGCAGACGTTATTATGCGGGGATAAACTATCGTTTTTAAGCTGAGTTTGTTGAGTTTGGGTAAACAAGTTGTTTTGTTGCTGTTTTAGCTTTTTCTTATAAGTTATTGCTTTATAATGAAGGTTATAAAAAATTATATAAAGACTAATAACAGGATTGAAATGAGTGATTTAACGGCAATAGCTAACTTATCTATTTTATTAGTTGAGCCTTCTGAAGTGCAACAAAAGCTAATAAAAAAATCACTGGCTCAGTGTGGGGTTACACAAATTGAAACGGCCAGTACTCAAGAAAGCGCGCTGGCTGCTTTATCAAATTTCCACCCAGATTTAGTGATCAGTAGTATGTATTTTAGTGACGGTACTGCAGATTCTTTATTGCAGGCAATACGCAGTAACAGCAACACTGAGCAGCAGGCGTTTATGCTGGTGTCGAGCGAGCGTAATAAGCGCCATTTAGAGCAACTTAGGCAGTCGGGTGTATTAGCTATTTTACCAAAACCGTTTAGTGCCGACGAGATCACCCGTGCGCTAAAAGCGACTTTGGATATTATTAGCGAGCAAGAGGTGGAGCTAGAGCACTTTGATGTCACTTTACTTCGCGTATTGGTGGTTGATGACAGTCGTTTTGCGCGAAAACATATAATACGAGTGCTAGCGGGGATGGGTATTCCTGAACCTGTAGAGGCAGAAGACGGTAAACAAGCGATTGAAATACTTAATAATCAATCATTTGATTTAATTGTTACAGATTACAATATGCCAGAAATGGATGGTAAAGAACTAACCGAAACGGTAAGGCAGTCGAATGCGTACTCACATATTCCAATACTTATGGTGAGTTCAGAGGCCAACGATACCCATTTAGCAAACATTGCTCAAGCGGGTGTGGATGCTATTTGTGATAAACCATTTGAGCCTGCAACGGTGCGCGATTTACTCTTTAAAATCATGAGTTAAGTTGTAACTGTAAAAGCACTTTTTAACTAAAGTGCTTTTAAGTCGCTTTTGAGTAACGCAATGAAAAAGTAAGTAACTTGGTGCCAGGTAAAGGCTTACTTAAATAAAATCCCTGAGCAATATCGCAGTTTAGTTCGTTAAGTAAATCTAGCTGCTCTTTGGTTTCTACCCCCTCTGCAACTACTTTTATTTCTAGGCTGTGTGACATAGCTATGGCCGCTTTTACTAAATTACAGTCGGCCTTGTTATCTGTTATGCCACTAATAAAGCTGCGGTCAATTTTTAGCACATCAAAGGGGTACTCTCGTAAGTAACTTAATGATGAATAGCCGGTGCCAAAGTCGTCCATTGACAGTTTTATGCCCAGTTCATCAATTTGCAATAAGGCCTCACGAATTGAAGTTTGTCCATCCATTAATACCCCTTCGGTGATTTCTAATTCTAAACATTCGTTACTAATGGTGTTTTCATTAAGAGCATGAATAATTATATTCACCAGCTCTGGATCTCTAAACTGACGCGGCGATAAGTTAACAGCCATGGTGTATTGCTGGTTGTTGACAGTTTGCCATTCATTTAAGAAACGTAAAGCTTGATTAATAACAAACACACCAATGGGTGCAATTAAGCCAGTTTGTTCAGCAATAGGAATAAATTCATCAGGGGTAATTTCCCCTAACACAATATTATGCCAACGTAGCAAAGCTTCAGCGCCAATGATGGTGTTTGTTTTTACATCTACTTGAGGCTGGTAATAAAGCTCAAATTCGTTTCGCTCCAGTGCACCATGCATTTGCTCTTCTATTTCAAAACGGCGGCGCATTGCAACGTTCATTTGCGGGGTGAAAAAAGAAGAGGTATTGCGACCCAAAGCTTTAGCTTGATACATAGCCGTATCCGCATTTCGTAATAATACCGACGCAGAGGTGCCATCTTTAGGGGAAATTGCAATACCAATACTTAATGTGAGTATTAAGTCTCTGCCTTCGAGTTTAAAGGGCTTTCTAAATGCTTTAAGTAACCGATCAGCAATTACTAAGGCATCGCTTTCATCATCTAAACTGGATATTAAAACAATAAATTCATCCCCACCCAAACGCCCAACCGTGTCATTTTTTTTCAGTGCTTGTTGTAATCTATGTGCAGCTTCAATTAACAATTTGTCGCCGACTTCGTGGCCTAAAGAGTCATTTACCTTTTTAAAATCATCAAGGTCTAAAAAGAATACAGCGGCTTTTACATGATTTTTTTGTACTTCCATTAATATCTGCGATAATCGATCAAGCGATAAAAAGCGATTAGGTAGAGCCGTTAAGCTATCAAAATGTGCCTGACGGCGAATTAGTTCAGCGGAGCGGTGTGGCTCACTAATATCACGAATTATCACCATCATTTGGCTTTTCTTAGCTAATAAACGTACCCTCGCCTCATAATAATTTATGCCCTCAGGCATGTTTAATTCGTATTCAAAGCTGACCATCTTTCCTTGCGTTGTTGCTTTTTCAATATGAAGTTGAAACTTATGAGCTACTTTTTCAGGTAGTACATCAATCATTTTCTTACCAATGAACTGCTCAGGTGAGACATATAGATCGTTGTTATTGTTTGCGTGATAGTCAGCAATGGTGCCATCTTGCTCTAGTACAAAAAATAGGTCAGGAATGGCTTCAAAGATAGTCTTCAACATACTGGCATTAAATGTGGCTTCAGCTTGCGCTTTATGCACCTCAGACAGGTCAACATCAATACAATACATTTGTTTTGTTTCGTATTGATTGGTAAACATAACATGGCTTGAAAATACAGCTACATCATTACCCGCTTTATGTTTAAGAGTGAGTTCTGAGGCGGGAATTTCAATATTATGCTTAATCCAATTACTATGCGCCTCAACAACGGGCTCTCGCATTGGTGCGGGTATAATTAAATCTTCGAGTTTTTTACCAATGGCTTCTTGCTGTGAATACCCATAAAGCAATTCACTGCCTTTGTTCCAATAAATAACACGTCGTTGCTCATCGTAACCTTGTACTGAAATAGAATCGACAGCATCAAAAAGCTGGTGCAACGGGTCATTAGTAACATATTGATGAGTCGGCATATTATTAGTTTTATTGGGAGCCATTAAATGGGTTCCAGTTATTGAATTACTTTATTTATATAGTAGACATAAAGTTATGATTTAGCATGGTAAGTGGCGATTCAATAAGTGATTTTTTATTGATTGAATAGATAATGATTTGAATAAAGCACAGGTAAGCACTTTTAAAGCAAAGGCCAATAAATATTGGCCTTTATATTTTATTATTAGTTGGTGGGCATTAAATAGATTTCGCGCACGCTATTACGCTGATTAGCTTCAATGGCAAATAATACCGCATCGGCCACGTCTTGAGGGTCGAGCTTATCTGGTTTTGCTTCATCAAAAAATGGTGTATTCACCATGCCTGGGGCTATGGTTGTACAACGGCCATGCCAAGGTTTCATTTCCTCTGCAAGGTTTTGACCAAAGCCATGGGCAAACCATTTAGTGGCACCATAAATAGAGCCATCAATGGGTCTTCGCCCTGCTGCTGAGCTGGTTAAAATAAAATGCCCTTGGTTTTCACGTAAGTGAGGCAAAGTGAGTTTTGCGGTCCACAACAATGCTTTGATGTTAAGGTCAACCATGGCTGACCACTCATCGGGGTCGCCATTTTCGGTGCCAGGTGATGATACGCCCATGCCCGCGTTAGCGAATGCAACGTCTAATCGGCCAAATTTTTCAATGCCTTTACTTACTACACTCTCAAGCTCGCTAAACTGAGTGGCATCGGCTGAAACGCTAAATGCATTTTCATGGCCTAATTCGTCAACTAGTTTATTGAGTTTATCTTCACTGCGCGCAGTTAATATTACTTTGTGACCATTTTTAACTAATGTTTTAGCGGTCGCCTCGCCAATACCACTAGAGGCACCGGTAATTAAAATTACTTTATGTGTCATAGTTCCTCCAAACAAAAAGCCCGCAAGTGCGGGCTAAAATTTATAATAGTTGATTGCTTATTGGGCAATGTCAAATGTCACTTCAGTATCTTCACCGGTTACAACCGTTACTGGTTGAACCTGATAAAGAGTAAATTCTTCATCCTGAAGTTCAGCATCATCAATATGTGCGTTACAGGTATAACCTAGCTGGTAATCGCCAGGCGTAATAAATGCTAATTCAAATTCATATTGGCTAGTTTCATTGTTTAGTACAACATTTGCAGTAGCCAATGGTGCGTCTACAGGGGTTTCACCCTCAGTGACTTCGTAATTATCAAGTGGTTGCTCTACATCACTGTTATACAAGTAAACAGCATGGCCAAATGAACCATCTTCAGCGGCAACCTCAATGTTATCGGTTTCACAATTTGCATAAAGTGATTCGCTTACTGTACCTTCAATATCTTGTGACTCAGCAAGGTTTTCAAGACGAACTCCACGTGGTTTTAATACTATTTCGTTACCGCTTTGTGGCGCAACTAACGATTTTTTAAGATCAAACTCAAGTACAAAAGTGTTGTCCGTTTGATTCAGAGTAAAACCATCAAGTTGAATTTCACCGATCCCGTCATTGCCTTTTCGTTTTACGATTAACGGTGCAGTGCTGTCATCTTCATAAACAACATGCGAGGTTTCGGTTAGGTTGTTTATATCACCATTGATTACATCAGCACGTATCCACGAGTATTCACCTGCAGGTACGTCTTCGCCTTCTAGTAAGGAAAAAATATCATCGCCAGTGTAATCCAATAAGTTAACCATTTCAGCTTTGGTTGAATCGCTGGCTTCACGGGTTTCGAAGCTAAAATCTTCGCCACCTTGTGAACGCAAGGTAATAGAGTCAAAAACCACATTAACCGCTTTTAGACCAGTGACTGGTGCATCTGAAACCCCTAAACTAAACGTTGATTTTTGCGGATCGGTAGGCGTGATAGGAGAGTCATCGTTTGACGAGCCACAAGCCGTTAATGCTAATAAGACGGCGCTACTAAGTAATGTTGATTTTAAGTTCATGTTAGGTTTCCAAATACTTTAAAGTATCACTCAGTATAGATACAAAAACTTAACCTAAATTGAATTAAAGTTATTAATTACAGGAAGAAGATTTAAATACTGTGTATCTTCCCCCTATAAAAATAAAGCTTAGGCTTCTAATTGGAAGGGATAAACTGACCCCAAGCTCAGTAATTGTGATAACTCATCAAGGGCTTGGTAGCTTTCGGTAAGTAAAGCAGGGTCTGCAAAGTCGTTGGCACCAAGCTTATCGCGGTAATGGCGCGTAGCCCAATCACATAATTGGGTGTACTTTTGCTCATTTAAAATAATCTCTGGATTTACCGCTGCTAATTCTTGGCTATTAAGCGCCACACGTAAACGCAAACAAGCAGGTCCGCCGCCATTTTGCATACTTTGGCGCAAATCAAAAAATTGCACTTGATTTATGGGGTTATCGGCAATAATTAGCTCTTCAATATACGCTTTTACAGCAGGATTACGCTGGCATTCTTGTGGGGCAACGAGCAACATTGCATCGTCACTAAGGCTAACCAGTTGGCTATTAAATAAATAACTACTGACAGCATCTTGAATACTCACTTTGCTGGTTGGCACTTCAATAATATAAAGCTGTTTGTTACCTACATAGGCTTCGCGGATATCGTCTAATGCTTGCGTTTGATTTAAAAACGCCTGCTGATGGCATAATAAAACATTGGCGTTACCCACCGCGATTACATCATTATGGAATACCCCTTGGTCAATCACATCAGGGTTTTGTTGTAATAGTATTTGGCTGGTATCTTTTATATTGTGCAATCGACAAATGGCTTCAGACGCTTCCAAAGTTTGCCTTGCAGGGAACTTAATGGGTTTAACAAGCTGACTGTTAAAAGCACTTGCACCAAATACAAATAATTCTAAGCCGGTTTCACCATGGCTGTCGCACAGGCGAGTATGGTTTGCTGCGCCTTCATCACCAAAAAAACCTTGCTCAGGCAAATGTGAATGGTGTGCAAAATATTGTTCGTTATTAAACATCGCTTTGAGCAAACGTGTAGTGGTGTTTGGCTCTAAAGAGCGATGAAATTTATTGTTTAGATTAGCCGCAGTAAAGTGTACCTTGCCGTCGTTAGTATCAGGTGAAGGCGATACGGTGGCTGCATTAGCGGTCCACATGGCAGAGGCAGAGTAACAGGCGCGCAATAAAATAGGATCGGCTTTAAAGGCTTTATTAATGACTTGTGCATCGTTGCCAGTAAACCCTAAACGCCGCAATACATTTAAATCTGGACGAGCATGAGGCGCAAATACCCCTTGGGTTAAGCCTTTATCGTGCATGGCTTTCATTTTAGCCAAGCCCTGCAACACAGCTTCTTGCGGATTTGAAAAGCTCGCCGCGTTATTTAACGAGGCAACATTGCCATACGACAAACCTGCGTAGTTGTGAGTAGGGCCGACTAAGCCGTCAAAATTAACTTCTAAAGCATGCATACACGTTCCACTATCCGGTTAAATAGTCTTTTACAATACAACGCTATGACTCAGCTTGCAAAGTCTGTTCAAAAATAGTTCAACGAGAGTACATTCGCTCTTTTTCGCTGGTGGTATGCGTATTTGTTGGTTCGTTTACTTGCCAAACGCTAATATCCAAACGCCACAAAAAATACAAAGTATTATAAAAATTAAACATAGCTTGTTCCTTGGTGTTGCTAACGTCAATAAGGGAGTAGGAAGAAGTATGCCAATTGTTATTTGAATATTTTATGAATATAAATCAATAAGTTAATTTTTTATAACTAAACTATAAAAAAGCTTAAGCACCACATTGGATAAATTTACGCTAGGTTTGCACTAACTTGGGACTGTCTTTAGCATCGACACTTTCATCTTCAGTCTGGGTGCTTAAGTCGCTAACGATTAAATCGAGTAACTGCATTAATTGCTGTGCTTGGTTAGTGTCGATACTGTCAAATTTACAGAAAATTGTTTTTGGAATATCAGCAGCTTTAAGTTTTAAAGATTGACCCGTGTGAGTCAATTGCACCAAACGCTTACGCTTATCGTGTTCGTCCTTTATAACGTTAAGTAGTGACTTGCTGGTCATCTTTTTTAATATTTGAGTAAGCGCGCCACCATCAATTGCGGTTTTATCTATTAGCTCAGCGATGGTTACTTCATCTTGTTCCCACAGCGCCATCATAACAACATACTGAGGATAGGTAAGGTTAAGCTCAGCTAGAGGTTCTCGATAGGCACGGGCTATGCTGTTGGACGCCATGTATAAACGATGGCATAGCTGATTTTTTAATTTTAACTGTTCAAACGACATCGTTTTATCCTTCATTTCAATACAGAGTATTTTAGTTTGCATACAAAGTATTTGCAATCAGAATTTAGTTGTTCTATTATTTTGCACACAAAGTAAGTAATGTGAAAATTTTAAATCTTAGGAGTTCACTATGAATGTTTTACAAAATGTAGCTTATACAGCAAAAGCAACGGCAACAGGCGGACGTGAAGGGGTAGCTAAATCGGATGATGGTCGTTTAGATGTTAACTTATCAACGCCTAAAGGGTTAGGTGGTGATGATGGGCAAGGCACTAACCCAGAGCAATTATTTGCAGCAGGTTATGCCGCCTGTTTTATTGGTGCACTTAAATTTGTAGCCGGTAGCGAAAAAGTTGCTTTACCAAGCGATACTTACATTAACTCTGAAGTGTCTATTGGTGCTATTGAAGGCGGTTTTGGTATTGCTGTAAAGCTTGCTGTATCACTAGGTGATATGGACAAAGCAGCGGCGCAAGAGCTTGTAAATAAAGCACATCAAGTATGCCCATACTCAAACGCAACACGCGGTAATATTGAGGTAGAACTTTCAGTTATTTAATTTACCTCTTTATATTGTTTATAAAAACACGCCATGAGTGATCATCGCGTGTTTTTTATTCGCTACTATGTTTATAAATGAATTGAAAATAGATAAATCCAGTTACATTCGAAATTTCATATATTCACTATTCCATATATTTGCTTTTTGTTTTATTGTATGTGCATAAACCAAACGAGGACGCTATGGAACAACTCAACCCACTACAGTTTTATAAATGCTTAGCTGACGATACGCGCTTAAAAGCCATGCTGCTAATTAGCCATGAGCAAGAATTATGTGTATGCGAGCTTGTGGCAGCCCTTGAGCTTAGCCAGCCTAAAGTATCTCGTCACTTAGCCCAGCTTAGGCAATGTGGCTTATTGAGCGATCGTAAGCAAAATCAATGGGTGTATTACAGTATTAATAAAGCCCTACCAGAGTGGGCTGAAAATGTACTAGCACAAACCCGTAGCGCTAATATTGAATTTTATAACGATGATTTAAATCGACTCAATGCAATGGGTAACCGCCCTGAGCGTGCAGCAAACTGCTGTTAATTAACTTTTAAAGGTATTTATTATGACAATTAAAGTAGGGATTAATGGTTTTGGCCGTATGGGGCGCTTAACATTGCGTGCAGCACTCGATTGGCCTGAAATTGAATTTATTAAAATTAATGATGTTGCTGGCGATGCTAAAACGCATGCACATTTACTCGAATTTGATTCAGTACATGGGCGTTTGGCACACAATGTAACAGCATCAGCGCACAGCTTTAGTGTAGGTAAACACACCATTGCTGTAACTAACAATAAAAACATTGATGATACTGATTGGTCAGATTGCGATGTAGTCATTGAAGCCAGCGGTGTGATGAAAACCACAGAATTATTAAATCAATACCTAGCTCAAGGTGTAAAACGTGTGGTAGTGACTGCACCGGTGAAAGAAGACGGTATTTTAAATGTAGTGATGGGCGTAAATGATGATTTATATAATCCTGATGAGCATAAAATTGTTACAGCGGCATCATGTACAACAAACTGTTTAGCGCCAATTGTTAAAGTACTACAAGAAAAAGTGGGTATTAAACACGGCTCTATGACTACTATTCACGATATAACTAACACCCAAACTATTATTGACGCCCCACATAAAGACTTACGTCGAGCTCGCTCATGTGGTACCAGTTTAATTCCCACCACAACAGGCAGTGCTACGGCTATTACACATATTTTCCCTGAGCTTAAAGGAAAACTTAATGGCCATGCTGTTCGTGTACCACTTACTAATGCATCAATTACCGACTGTGTATTTGAGCTTGAGCACGGTGTTACGCAAGATGAAGTAAATGAGTGGTTTTATCAGGCTGCAGAGGGCACATTAAAAGGGATTTTAGGTTATGAAGAGAAGCCACTTGTGTCTATTGATTATAAAACCGATCCGCGTAGTTGTACTATCGACGCGCTTTCTACCATGGTGATTAATAATACCCAGCTTAAATTATATGCTTGGTACGATAATGAGTGGGGATATGCAAACCGTACCGCCGAACTTATGCTAAAAGTAGCAAAAAGTAATGTAGTTAATTAGCCCAAGGTATTAACCATGTTTGCTCAACTTAGTGATTTACCTCAAGCGATAAAACAATATTTAATTATTACCGGTAATTATTGGGCGTTTACTTTAACCGATGGGGCGCTGCGAATGCTGGTGGTGCTGTATTTCCATCAGCTAGGATATGATGCACTTGCCATCGCTATGCTGTTTTTGTTTTATGAAGTGTTTGGGGTGATCACTAACTTAGTAGGGGGGTGGCTTGGCGCGCATTTAGGCCTAAATAAAACCATGAATATTGGCTTAGGCATACAGCTTGTTGCTTTAGCTATGTTATGTGTACCTAGTGATTGGCTGGGCGTTTTTTACGTTATGGCTGCACAAGCACTCAGTGGTATTGCCAAAGATTTGAATAAAATGAGTGCTAAAAGCGCAATTAAGTATTTAGTGTCTGATGACGAAACAGGGCAAAGTAAACTATATAAATGGATTGCGTTACTAACCGGTTCAAAGAATGCACTCAAAGGCATAGGCTTTTTTTTAGGAGGGTTACTATTAACTTTAGTGGGTTTTAAAGGCGCATTATTTGCACTGATTGCTCTGTTAGGTATTGCTTGGCTGGTTAGCCTAATTTACTTAAAAGGTGATATGGGTAAAGCCAAAAATAAGCCTAAATTTAAGGAGTTATTTTCAAAATCCAAAGCAATTAATTTACTCAGTGCTGCGCGATTATGTTTATTTGCGGCACGTGATGTATGGTTTGTAGTTGCGCTGCCTGTTTATTTGGCCGCCCAGTTTAACTGGGATCATTGGTGGGTAAGTGGTTTTATGGCGCTGTGGGTTATTGCCTATGGAGCTGTGCAGTCACAAGCCCCTAAAATAACCGGTAATTCGGCTAATAAAATCGATGTGCTTAATAAGGCATACTACTGGGCCATTGCTTTAACGGGGGTGACTTTTATATTAGCAGTGCTCATGCAGCTTAATATTGCTATTCATATCAGTTTGATCGCCGGTTTGTTAATTTTTGGTGCTGCTTTTGCGGTTAACTCCTCTTTGCATAGTTACCTTATAGTGAGTCTTGCTAAAAGCGATGCTGTATCATTAGATGTGGGTTTTTATTATATGGCTAATGCAACCGGTCGACTGGTTGGGACAGTATTCTCGGGATTAATGTATAAACTATATGGGTTACAGGCTTGCTTGTGGGTAAGTGTTAGCTTGCTTCTGATTGTTGTGCTAGTGACCAGGCGACTAAATAAGCAAAGTTAAACGATGGTTGGTTATGAGATAAAGTTATCCATATTATTTTAAAAAAATTAATAATATGTTGTTTAATTTGGTCTAAACTAAAAAATAAATAAGTAAAGCAAGGTAGTTATAAATGCGGGAAATAGCGTTAGCAAAAAAGTTATTGTGGATAAGCGTCGGAAGTATACTTTTAACGGTAATACTATTTTCAGGCATACTTTGGTCTAAACTCTCGTCGAGTAATGCCAACACCTCTGCTGAGGCTGAAACCTTAATTGTAAATGAGGTTGATGGGCGCTTAACAGCAAATGCAGCGGCCTATGGTGAAAAAATTGCAGCCTTTATTAATGAAGCTTACCGAATACCTTTTTCACTTGGTAGCATTTTAGAAGATGCCGATAAAGCATCAATAGAGCGTGATTCTGTTGTTTCTTTAAATCGCTCGTTATTAGAAAGTAACGATGTTATTTCTTCTATATATTCGCAGTTTGAAAAAAATGGCTTTGACGGTAAAGATAGCGAATTTACTCAAGGTTATGACCACTCTGTTGCCGGTGCGGGAACATTAGAAATATACTTTACCAAAAACAGCAACGGCCTCGTTGAGCAACAGGTTGTGGAAGACGCGGCAGAAAAATACGCGGATAAAATAAACGAATTTGGTTTACGTGAGGCCGAATGGTATTTGTGTGCGAAAGATAAATTAAAACCATGCATCATGGAACCCTACTTGTATGAGATAACACCGGGTTATTCAGAAATGATGACGTCACTTGTTGTACCTGTTATTAAATCTGGTAAGTTTGTAGGCGTAACAGGGGCCGATATTACCTTACCTGTGTTTCAAAAATTAACAGAAGAGCTTTCAAAAGCGCTTTATGGTGGCAAAGCAAAGGTAACGTTACTTAGTCATTTGGGTTTAATTGTTGGTACGAGTCATTACAAAGAAAAATTAGGCCGCCCGCTAAAAGAAGCGGTTAGTGATAAAAGTTATGAGAGTTACAAAGCACTAAAAGGCACTAAGGGAATAGACAAGCAAGGCGCAGAGATAATGGTGTCTTACCCGATTGAAATTAAGCTTGCTGATGTGAAATGGATGTTGCTAATTGAAGTACCCGCTGAACTTGCTTTTGAGGGGCCTATTCAATTAACTGCGGGCATGTCTGAGGCAGCAAAAGAACTGGGCGTGATTATTTTGATCACGGGTGCAGTGATTGCTGTATTAGCATTTGTAGTAATGAAGCTTGTTGTAGGTAGTGTTGTTGCGCCGCTTAAACAAATTCAGGAGCGGGTTGACAATTTAGCAAGCTCGGAAGGTGATTTAACACAAACTCTGCATGTTGATACTCACGCTGAGCTTATAGCTCTGGCTGGAGGATTTAATAAGTTTTTATCAAAACTTCGTGAATTGATCAGTGAGCTGAAAGCGGTCTCAGATCAAACTAAGCACCAAGGTGAAGTTACCTCTAATATTGCGGTAGAAACTAAGCATAATGTGCAAGCACAGTTTAAAGAAATTGAAAGTGTGGTTACTGCAATGAATGAAATGAGCGCGACAGCACTTGAAGTGGCAAAAGCTTCAGAGCAGTCAGCGCAACAAGCAGATGAAATTAATACCTTAGTGGTAAGTAGTGAATCGAGTTTATCATCGGCGATGACGCAAGTTAAAACCATGTCTGAGGAAATTAAAGAAGCTAATCAGGCGGTTGAAAAAGTAGCATCGCGTAGTAATGATATTACCCAAATACTTGATGTGATCCGAACAATCTCTGAACAAACTAACTTGCTGGCTTTAAATGCAGCTATTGAGGCTGCACGAGCAGGAGATCACGGACGTGGTTTTGCTGTTGTAGCTGATGAAGTTAGGGCTTTAGCATCTAAAACGCGTTCATCTACCGATGACATTAGCAGTTTAATCGATAGCTTACTTTCAGAAGTGGGTAATGCATCAACTGTTATTGAAAAAGGCGTAGTACGCGCCGAAAATGCAGTAGATGAAACCTCAACAGCGTTTGATGCACTGCATAGTGTGGTTGTTAAAGTAGATGAAATAACCAATCAAATCACCCATATTGCAACGGCTGCTGAAGAGCAAAGCTTAGTCACCGAAGAAATAAATCGCAACTTGACGATAATTTCTGATGCTGCTTCACAGCTTTCTGATTTATCTGCTCAAGCAGGCGATAGCAGCGAAGAGTTGAACAAACTGGTTGCACAGCAAGACTCTGAGCTTAATAAATTAAAAACTTAAATGTCGAATTTTGGTTTTAGATTAAAAAGGCAGCTAACTTTATTAGCTGCCTTTTTATTTGTAATTAGTTTTAAGCTAAAGACTCTTCATCAGTGAAAACATGTTTTCGATCATTGGTTTGGCTAATTTCTCTACATTTGGTCGATTAAAATAGCTACGTAATCCTGTAAATTGTACTTGGAAAAAGCGAGCATACTCTACGGGTGAAATATTCCCACTTAACTCTTTATCAGCTATGGCGAGTGCAAATAGTTCAGTAAGGTAATGTTCAAAGTTTATCATCAGCTCTGCACTGATTTGGTAAAGGTAACTGTCTTTCTCAATAAATTCATTATTGGCCTTTACTAACATGCAGATGGCACTTGGAGTATGACTTTTTGAGGAAATAACAACATACTCTACAAAGTCTTGAAGTGCCCCCAGAATACTGGTGCATGATGCTAAACGTTCATCTATTAGGCTTTGCATCTGCTTGGCATAATTTTTTATCGCTTCACAATATAAACCTTCCTTTGAGCCAAATGCCGCATAAATGCTGCCTGGGCGCATATTAATAGCATCTTGCAAATCGCGAGTGGATGTAGCATGAAAGCCCTTCTCCCAGAATAATTGACTAGCGGCACGAATAACTTGCTCGCGTTCAAATTTTACTTTATTGGCCATAATAGTTTCTATTAAATTGAGCGACTGTTCAATTTTAACTTGAGCACTCGCTCAAAATCAAATAGTATGTGTTTCGAAGTTAGTTAATTACATTAATTTATTGGAGCAGAACATGGCAGAATTTACGTTATATACTCAAGACAACGCACCTGAAGACTCAAAATCGCTTATGGCTGATTCAGTAGCAGCATTTGGTATGGTGCCAAACCTTCATGCAGTAATGGCAGAAGCACCTACGCTACTTAAAGGCTACCAAGTACTGCACGACTTATTTCAAAAAACATCGTTTAACGCAGAAGAGCTAACAGTGGTATGGCAGTCAATTAATGTTGAGCACGAATGCCATTACTGTGTACCAGCACACAGCGCAATTGCCGCTTCAATGAAAGTTGATCAAGGTATTGTTGATGCACTCGTTAATGAAACACCACTTGCAGATGTAAAACTTGAAACGCTGCGTGAAACTACGCTTGCAATGACACGCAATCGCGGCGTAATTAGCAATGAGCAAATTGAGAAATTTTTTGCAGTAGGTTACGGTAAACAGCAACTGCTAGAAATAATTGTTGGTTTATCGCAAAAAGTAATGAGCAATTACACCAATCACCTAGCTGATACACCAGTTGACGAACCATTTAAAAAATTCGCAAAATAATAGCGGTTTATAAATAACAAAGGCAGCTTAGGCTGCCTTTTGAGTTTTAAGTCCAAAGATTATTTAAATCTAACGGTTTTTGTACTGCGAGTATAAATACGCTGCTCCGGTTTAGTCCATTCCCCTTTTTTTAAATAAGAGGTAGAAACAACAAACTGTTGATCTTTAAATTCACTGGTTGATTTAACTTTAGTGATCCCTTCTTTGCTACCAGTAACATCTTCATAGGCAACAAACTGAGTCGGGCTGAGTACCTTTATTGTTCCTTTGGTGTAAAAGCCTGCGGTAGTAAAGTAATAAAACACCAAAGACTGCTTTTTAATATCGTAAAAAATCATTGATTCCCCTCCATACTCACCCTCATTGATAGAGTGTGAAGTACGAATAGCTTTACCATTGAGTACGCGCTGCCATTTACTCACATCTTGAATGCCTGGCTTACCTTTTTCGGTATTAAAATCAGCTTGCCACGACCCTAAGTAAGGCGCGAATATCTCAAGTTCTGGCGCTAGTGAGTCTGTTTTGTTGTTTGCTTGAATACTAAATATAGATAGTGATAACAGCAGCATCACAGCCTTTAAATATGTCATAATTTAACCCGAGTGTTTATTTTTATTATTCTTATTATAGGCGATTATTTTTTGATAAAAAGTACCTTAATTATATTTTCGAGCGTGTTTATAGTCGCATTATGGCTTGCTTACTTAAATCATAAAATTGAGATGTTTATACCAATATATATTTCATTTCTCAGTGGTATCACATTTTTATATTATGCGTGGGATAAACGAAAAGCAGTGCAGTCAAACCGTAAACAAGTAAATCGTATACCTGAACGGCATTTACATCTATTGGCTCTATTTGGAGGATGGCCTGGAGCACTTATCGCTCAGCAAACCTTACGACATAAGTCACAAAAACGTGTATTTATAATGGTATTGTGGCTGTGTATTGCGGTGAATCTAAGCTTGGGTAGTTATGCATGGTCTGTTTATTATTAATGTTTAAATGCCTTTATTTATTAAAGGCATTTCACTTTCTTAAACAGTCTATTGCGCTGATTGGCTTAACTGTTTTTCATCGAGCTCTATAGTTAAAATGGTTTTTTTATCAACCGTTATCCATTTTCTATAAGTAACATAACCAGCTTTACTTACCTCGATATCATACTTACCGGAATCTAATTCAATAGCGTCTTGATATACTGGCACTATATTCATTATCCGTACTCTAGAATCAGCTGGGTTAGTAATAACCGTCAGTGATATTGGTGCATTTTCTTCGCTCATTTGAGGCGTAGGCTCAATAACGACATCTTCACTTTTGCTGATTTTAGATGTTGCTGAACAGCCTGAGAGTATCAGAGCTGCAGCTAGTAAGCTTAAATTTTTCATAGGTACTCCATTAATTATAAAAACTCTAAATATGTAAAATCTTGGCGGAGTGTATGATGGTATGTATGCACTCGTCGTCCTTGACTTTGTTATCTGTATTTTGATTTTAGTCTAATAGCTATGTAATCGTTATTCAATTACCACTGTGCTATTTTTGAGCAATAAATATATACTCTTTTTAAAGCATATTATCTAAAGACTGAGTAATCGCTTCACTTTTTTCAACTAAGCGCTCAGCAGCTTTATACATTCTTTTTTTCATTAAATCGTTAGCTGTGCTGATGTAACGTCTCGACAATTCTTTTCTCAACGAGACTAAAAGTGAGAAGTCATTCGGTAATGCTGTTGATTCAGACTTAATAAACTCTTCAAACTCCATTAACGCTTTATGATCTTCTATTGTTTCTAATTGAGCCGAGAAACGTTGAAACTTAGGGCCATAAAACACCACTGCATCGGCACGCGGAAAGTCGGCTTGTTCGCCTAAATTAACCTTTTGCTGATATGCAGTTAATGCATTAATCGCAGATTCTCGCTGCATTAAATTTGCTAGTAACTCATCCGCTTTTTTGTTGTTTGTAAAAACGATTTTACCCACGTTTAAGAGAACTTTTTGAGTGATTACATCGTCACTTTCTATAGCGGTATTTAACGCAACAGTAAAATTATCAAGATGAAGATCTGTTGGCTGATAACGGTAAGTTTTATCAACTTCTTTTAAGTCTGAAACTAAGAGAGCAATACTATTGGGCTGCTCTTCGTTATAACGCGACTGTTCAAGTAATAAATCGATTCTGGCTGTAATATCAAAAATAATTGATTGGCGTTCTCTAAGTACACTTTCTAATTGCATCGACAGTTTTTCTGAATCAGGGTAATAATCTAATGCATCAGAGTAGACGGCTATGATTTTATCAAAATCTTTAAATTTACGACCTGCAATATTATTAAACTGATTAGCTTCATCATTAAAGCTCTCTAATATGCTTTGCTGGTTTGATCTTAGTAACCCTTGTTTAAGCACTTCATATTGTGGTGGAATTTGTTCAAGTTTATTTAAAATAGTTGGTCCTTGCCAAGACATCCACGCTTCTACTTGTTGGTTAATTGCTTTGGCATTATCGAGTTGTGCCTGTAATTGTTTTGTATTATCAGAGCTTGAGTAATAATTTTGCGTAATTAAACCAATAATGGCGATACTAGCGACGCTTGCAAAAATGGCAGGCTTTAAATTTGTTGTGAGGCTTTTTAAAATTGGTTCTAATGATTCAAGCCTTTGACTTGCATTTAAAATTAATGCTTTATTTAAATTGTTCCACAAAAGAATAGGGCAGTTACTTGGTTTTTTCACCGTTGTACTTTTAGGTATTTTGTCTGCAGCAACACGGTTAAAGGGGTGTTTACTGCTGAGAAGTTCATAGGCAATACAGGCAAAAGAAAAAACATCGTCTTTCACCGATGCTTCACCACCTTTTAATTGCTCAGGACTTGCGTATGTTGGGGTATAGCCACCAATTGTTGCCAACTCACTGTCATTTTTTACAGCGTATTGATCGTCTAAGCTTTTATGTTTGGCAATACCAAAGTCAAGTACTTTAAGATTGCCGTTAGAGTCAAAAATAATATTTGAAGGTTTAAGGTCGTTATGAATGACGCCACGGGAGTGGGCATATATAAGCGCGTTGGTTAACTGCTCCAAAATAACTTTTGCTTTTTTAAATGCTAAACCAGAGGGCTTGTTTCGTTTAATTATTTGTTCTAGTGTTTCCCCTTCAATTAACTCCATAGTGACATAATATAAATCGCCGTCAGAGTCTGCTGAGTACACTTTTACAATACTTGGGTGTGAAAGCTGCTGTGTTTTTGCTGTTTCATCCTTTAGTAATGAAATAGCTTCTTCAGAGCTTGAGAATTCTTCTTGAAGTACTTTAATTGCTACTGTGGCTTCTGAGCGACTGCTGTTTTCTAAAAAGGTATCGCGCGCACGGTAGATGTAACACATCCCACCTTGGCCGATCAGCTCTTCAATAAAGTAGCGGCCAGATATTTTTTTGCCAAGTAGGTTTTGTTTACGAATGCTCGACGCTTTTTTGTTGTTTGAGTCTAGGGAAGCAATCTGAGTTTTATCGTTGTTATCATTAGTACTACTCATAAAAAAATCCTTTTATTGTGTTAAGTTAAATAATTACAAAGGTAAATATTCTCTGCTTATCTATCAATTTTCCCTCTGATATAAGGATGTATTTTACAAAAATATACAATTATAGCAATGCCTGAATGACATATTGTTGTAGGTAAACTTGCCTTATTGTTAATTGAAAAAGTCTGTTTAAAGCTAGAAGGTGTCTCTAAAACAGGCTATTTTTAGCCTAGTTATAAAGCATTAAAATAAAATAGTTCAACGCTATATAATGCGTTTATCAAACGTCCTGTTTTAGATACAAAATCAATAGCGCGATATTTTTCTGTGTTCATTTCAATGTTGACAATAGTTTCGCTTCTACTTTATCCTGTTCACAATAATGATATAAGGGACTGACTTATCAAATGGAACTGATACTAAACATCACTAGTTATCACAGACTCTCGCCTGAAATTGAAGCTACCAAAACTGTAAAAGATTCATTAACTTTTGGTCGTTCTGAAGCGTGTGATTGGCACCTTCCCGATCCCGAAAAAATAATCTCAAGTAAACACGGCACAATAGAAAAAGAAGGTGACTCTTTTTACGTGTACGATAATTCAACCAATGGTTTATTTATTAATTTTGCTGTAGCACCGCTTGGCCAAGGTAACAAACAACGTTTGTCAGACAGTGACGTATTAACCATTGGCGATTTTCAAGTCAATGTGGTGCTAGCATCTGATCAGCAAGCCGATGTGAGTAACTCTGCTCCAAGCAACTTTCAATCAGTAGATTCTTTTGCTGCGCAAAATACTCAACCGGCTGAGCAGGAGATACCTTTATTCGATGACTCAATTATGAATGAGTCGATGCCTGAGATATCAGTGACTGCGCAACAAACAACAGATAACCATATTCCTGAAGACTGGGATGAATTAACGCGCCTTATGAATACCGATGAGTTTGATATTGGCAATAACGCTAACAATTCATCAGTACCTGTTGATACCCCTGCGCCTATTCAAGAACCCCCCCGTTCAAATAGCCACGCTAATGAGCACAAGCCGGACATACAGTCTGCACCAGTAAAAAACGTGGTTCAAAGTGACAAGATTTTATCTGATGCGTTTTTAAAGGGACTTGGTGTTAAAGACGAGCTTAAAGGTTCACTGAATGATGAAAAACTGTGGTTTGAAATGGGTCAAGGGCTAAATTTATTGCTCACTGAGCTTATGGAATCTTTACGTCAACGCGCGATTGTAAAAAACAAATTAAGATTGAATCATACGATGTTTCAGGCTGAGCAAAACAATCCATTAAAATTTTCTGCCAACATTGATGACGTTATTCAGAACTTGTTCATAAAAAATAGTGCAAGCTTTCTGTCTTCGAATGAATCTATCAAAGAAAGCTTTATAGACACACGTAAGCATGAGCATGCATTACTCGCTGGTGCAGATGGCGTATTAAAAGGGATGTTGTCGCAGGTTTCTCCCATGCAAATTAATCAGCAGGCAAATGATAATTCTAATGTGTTAAAAATTATCCCTGGTCAAATAGAGTCTAAATGCTGGAAGTTATATCAAAGTTTATATGATGATATTTCTCAGGAAGTGAGCACTAAAGGTGCCATGGCATTGTCTGACGATTTCTTAAAAGCATATAACGATCGAATCAAAGAAACGCACTAGAAAGGAAAGTAAATAATGTACAAAGTTAAGCTCTACTTATTGAGTTTTAGTTTACTATTTTTGGTACTGGGATGTACGACGATGAATAAAATCGTACCCCCTTCTACCGATCTGATCATTAATGTATCTAAAAGTGTTAATCCAGATACATCAGAACGTCCTTCTCCAGTGGTAATGAAAATTTTTGAGCTTAGCTCAAGAACTATTTTTGACACGCAGGACTTTTTTAGCTTGTATGACACACCTGAAAAGATACTCGGACCTGACTTATTAAAAAAAGATGAGTTAGAACTTCAGCCTGATTCAGTACAGCAATATAAAATGAGCCTTAATCGTAATACGCGTTACGTTGGGGTTGTTGTTGCTTATAGAAATATAGATCAAGCAAGATGGAGAGCCGTTATAGAAGTTGACCCTACCGGTTATGACGATATTAATGTAAATGTAGAAGCAATTGCGACATACATGAGAGAGCAATAAAAAAGGATTTTTAAAAATGGGTGATAACACTCGTGTTGCTTGGACTGAAGGGATGTTTTTAAGACCTCAGCACTTTCAACAAGCAGATAAGTATATTTCCAATGTTATCAAGCAAGTATGCAGTGGCAATCTTGCTGATCCATGGGGGTTAATCGATATAAGTATTGATAATGAATTGCTTAACAGCGGGCAGTTTGCTGTGGACTCATTATCAGCAATCACTCCAGATTTATTACCAATAGATATGCCTCAATCAACGTCATTACCAGAACCGCTAGTGGTTAATAAAGATGTTTTTGATGAAGTTGTTTATCTTGCCATCCCTGCGCTAAAAAATAGCGGGATTAATATATCTTCAGCCGACGATAATACAGTGACTCGCTATAAACTCAATGACCTGTCAGTGAGTGATGATTTATTAGGAGCGCAGTCTCAAGAAATTATTCAAGTTGCGAAAGTGTATAGCAAATTGATGCTGTCTTCTGATGATCACTCAGGCTATATCGTACTGCCTTTGGCGAGAATTATAGATGTGAGTAGTGAAGGGCAAATAAAGTTAGATGCCAAGTATATTCCTCCATCTTTAAAAGTAGGGCAATGCAAACCTTTATCAGGGTTAGTTAGAGAAATTGGTTCAATGATAAAGCAACGCGCTGAAAGCATAGCCGCTAGACTCAGTCAAGGCTATGCAGGAAGCACCTCAGTTGCTGACTTTATCATGCTGCAAACACTAAATAAGTATGATGCGATATTTAATAACTTGCTTAGCGTCAATAGTTTACACCCTAATGTATTTTATAGTCGTTTAATTGAGCTGGCGGGCGAGTTATCAACTTTCAGCACGGCCAATAAAAGAGTGCCTAAATTACCTAATTATGACCATACTAATTTAGGGCAGGTATTTAATGAAGTAGTTAACTTTTTATACCAGTCGTTAAGCCATGTTATTGAGCAAACAGCAACTGAAATTAAACTTGAGCAAAGCAAATTTGGTATTTCTTTTGGCGCGCTAAAAGACAAGTCTATTCTCAACTCAGCTCAATTTGTTTTAGCAATTAAAGCCAGTGTGCCCCATGAAGAATTAAGAAAAATTCTACCTTCGCAAATTAAAATTGGCAGTGTAGAAACTATTCGAGATTTGGTAAACAACCAAATTCCAGGTATTACGATTAGTAATTTACCAACAGCACCAAGACAAATTCCTTATCATGCTGGTTTTCATTATTTTGAATTAAATAGGCATGGTGAGCATTGGGATAAATTACGTTCCAGTGGGGGAATTGCTATTCACCTCTCAGGAAGCTACCCAGAGCTGCAATTAAGCCTCTGGGCGATAAGAACTTAACTTTTTAAAAGGAAGAGTTTCAATGGACGAAACCATTATCAAACCACGCCCAGGTAGACTAGGCCGAAACACGCCAAGTAGTAATCCGGCGCAAAATGACGCTGATAAAACAGTGATGTCAGTCGAGCCACCTTCTTCAAAACCGCTGGGTAGTAGCAAAGTATCGATATTTAAAAATCCTTTGTTAGAAGCGGCAACCGATTGTTTTTCTCTTGTAATTTCAATTAATCAATCGCTTGAAATGAGCAACCTCGCAGCGCTTAAGCATCGTTGTGTTGAGGCTATCAAACGATTTGAAGTGGAAGTTCGCAATCAGCACTTATCAAAAGAAGTGATCAATAATTCGCGCTATTGTTTGTGCGCCATTCTTGATGAGTCTGTATTGAACTCAAAATGGAGCTCAATGGAATGGGCTGATGAAAGTCTGCTTTCTACCTTTCATAAAGAAACATTCGGCGGTGAATATTTTTACACGCTACTTGATTCAGGACTAGCTCAACCTGAGAGAAATCAACAATTTTTAGAGTTGCAATATCATTGCTTGAACTTAGGATTTAAGGGTAAATACCGCCTAGGTGCCGGTGGTGATACAAAAATTGAAGATTACCGTTCACAACTTTATCATTTATTAAACCAGCTTAATGGGCCAATCAACAACAACCTGTCTCCAAACTGGAAGCAGAGAGTGGCGGCTGGTGTTGAACTGAGAAATCAAGTCCCACTGTGGGTCATATTTTCTGTATTGGGACTAATATTATTGATGATTTATTTATCGATAAATATGAAGCTGAATAATGATGTTTTTGCGGTTAATGAAAAACTAGCTGGTATTCACCCCTTAGCAGTCAACCAAACGGTTGATAAAAAAGATCAGCAGTTACGTGTGCTTGAACAGTTGCTGCAAACAGAGATTAAAATGGGGATTGTCGCCGTTGCTAAAAACTCTGACGGGATCCGCATTACAATTAATAGTGAAAACTTGTTTAAGCAAGGAGACGCACAACTTCTCCCTTCATTCCAGCCTATTTTAGAAAAGTTAGCGTTAAGCCTAGAAGGAACTAAAGGGCGAGTCCTCATAACAGGTCACACAGATGACTTACCAATTAGCACTGATAAGTACCCTTCTAATTGGCATCTATCTTTAGCTAGAGCAACACAGGTTGCTAATTTAATGGCTAAAAGCACCAACTTGAGCGGTCGTCTATGGCCAGAAGGAAAGGGCGCAGCAGAGCCTATCGCCAGCAATTCAGATTCAGCTTCTCGGTCGTTAAACCGCAGAATTGAAATCGATCTATTATTTTAATGAGGCTGTAATGAGTTTCTCACAAAAATTTAAAAAAATAACCTACGCACTAACGTCTCGAACCGCTATGCTAATTATCGGTTTTTTAGCCTTGTCATTATTAATTTGGTTTGGTGGCCCTTTAATTGCGGTTGCAGATTATGTACCGCTTGCCGGTGTTGCAGCAAGACTATTAACTATTTTATTGATACTACTTGTTTTTTCTGTGACCAAAATTTATCGCCTTATGCAGCAAAGCAAACGTGATGAAAAAATGGCAGATGAGCTAATAGATAACAACGATGCAAATAGTAGTGAAGTTAATGAAGAAATAACCACCTTAAAAACCAGAATGAATGAAGCCATAGATTTACTCAAAGACGTAAAACTATTTAAAGGTAAAAATATATACCAGTTACCTTGGTATATCATGATTGGTCCACCTGGCGCAGGTAAAACAACGGTTATTCATAATTCAGGCCTAGATTACCCATTAAAGGATAAGCTTGGAGTTGATTTAGTGCATGGTGTTGGTGGTACGCGCAATTGTGATTGGTGGTTTACCAATAAAGCGGTATTAATCGACACCGCTGGTCGTTACACAACGCAAAGTAGCCACGCTAAACATGACTCTAGAGCATGGGAAGGCTTTCTTGGTTTACTAAGAAAGCATCGGCCATTACGCCCTATAAATGGGGTAATGATCAGTATGGGTATTTCTGAACTTATGAGTCAGACAAAAACTGAGCGAAATCTTCATGCGCGTGCTATAAAACAACGCCTTCAAGAATTACAAAACCAGCTTGGTATGACATTTCCTGTCTATGTTATTTTTTCTAAAGTAGATTTAATTGAAGGATTCAGGGAGTTCTTTGGCGAACTTACAGAAGAAGAATGTGAACAAGTTTGGGGGATCACCTTTGAGCTTGATTTAGATAAAGATACTCAAGTCGATGCATTCAACAAAGAATTCCATGCTTTAATTTCTAAACTTACAGAGATGTTGAACCGCCGACTAATCAACGAGCGTAATGAAGCTATTCGAGCTAAAATCTTTGAATTCCCCAGACAGCTACGTGTGCTACAAGGGGTAGCTGATGACTTCTTAAAAGAGATTTTTACTCCTAACGCTTATGAAGAGTTACCTATGTTCAGAGGCGTGTATTTAACCAGCGCAACTCAAGAGGGTACCCCTTCAAGCTTTTTAAATGATGCTAGTGCAGGTAAAACCGATTATATAAACCAATCTAAAAGTTTTTTTATTAAAAACGTTTTAGAGAGTGTTATTTTTCCTGAGCAAAACTTAGCAAGCACTAACAAACATCATGATAAGCAAAATAAGTGGCTTCGTGTTGCTAGTGTATCACTTGCGTGCATTGCTTTACTTGGTTTTTCAATTTCTTGGTATTTTAGCTTTGCATGGAATAGCAACTTAATTGATGCCACAGATGAAGCAATTACTACATACCAAGAATTAGACTCATCGTCTTTTGACAGAAATAATTTACTGGTACTAAATGACCGATTAAATGCATTAAGAAACCTACCAGCAACTAATGCTCAATTTATTGATCCTGAGGATGCATCTTCAGTTGGCTTTAATAAACTTACTGAAATTAAAGCGTCTTCTGCTAATGCCTATAAACGTTCTTTACAAACCTATTTAGAACCTTTTATTGCCAACACGTTAATAAAAGAAATGGAAGCTCATCCTGAGCATCTGAGTTATTTATATGAAACGCTGAAATGTTATTTAATGCTATTTAATCCTGAGTATTTCGAAAGTGAAGATATTACGGTCTGGTTTAGTGCTTATTTAGATAGAAATTTACCCGGTGATTTGAACATGCAGACGCGTACTGAGCTGATGAATCATATTGCTGCATTGTTAAAAGAGGGCGTTACACAAACTGAAATAGACAATCAGGCGGTTAGAGTAGCTCGTGCAGAACTTACTAAACTACCAATTGCAGAAAGAGCATACCAACGACTTCAAGCTGATTTTCTTGATAGCAGTATTCCGCCTTTCAGATTAACCGATATTATTAGCTTTGAAAGTGCGCAAAAATTTACTTTTCGTAATAATGGAGATTTAACGCGCAGTATTCCAGGGTTATACACTTTTAACGGCTTCCATGGCATTTTTAATATTGAAAAAGGAAAAATGCTTGGCAACTTAATGGCCAGTAGCTGGGTGTATGGTCAAGAAGCCTCTGGCACGTATGATATTTCTAAAGCAGAGATAGAAAAGAAGCTAGAGCAACGTTATTTTCAAGATTATATCTATTATTGGCAGTCGTTTTTAGATGACTTGAGCCTTAATCAATACAGCTCACCTGCTGAGGGTGTGAATATTACTGATGTATTAGCAGGTTCAGAAGCGCCAATAAAAAATATCATCAATGCAGTTAAAAAGAATGTTCAACTAACTAAGCTACCTGTCTCAGAAAACCAAAAGGTAGCAGGGGATATTGCGGCTAATGCCGCTAAAGTTGCGATGCAAACGAAAGCAAATCGAATTAAACGCTTTTTACCTGACGAAGCGCCTAAGTTTGAAGTCGAGCTACCGGGCTATCAAGTTGAAGAGGCGTTTGAAGACATTATCGATATAGATATTCAGCAGCTTGATAATATTCAGAAAAACTTAAGAGAGTTGAATATTTATCTGACAAAACTTGATAGAGGCGATCAGCTAAAATACTCAATTAAAGATCAAATTAGTGGTAAGAGTAAACCCAGCTTTATTCGTCAATTAGAATACCAAAGTAGTGATTTGCCTTATCCGTTCAATAGTTGGTTACTAGATATAAGTAGAGATACTAGCAACATAACCAAAAATAGTGCCAACAGACATTTAAATGAAATTTGGAAAAGTAAAGTGTTGCGCGAGTATAACGCAGCAATTGTAGGGCGTTACCCATTTGCTCCGCAGGCAGAAAAAGAAGTTAGTATTAAAGACTTTACTCGCTTCTTTGGCCCTAATGGCACCATAGATAACTTTTTTAATAGCTATGTAGCTCCGAGTGTGGATATGAGCTCTAGCCCGTGGAAATTTGAAAAAGATATTGGTATTAGCAATAACACTTTAAAAATGTTTGAGCACGCTTTCAAAATTCAAACCGCATTTTTTGAACGTGGTAGTAATACCCCAAGAATTGAGTTTGGCTTACGTACTTTTAATTTAGATAAAACGGTATCTAGTTTTATGATTGAAATTGATGGTCAGTCAATGATTTACCGTCATGGTCCTCTTAAGGTTACAAACTTTGTATGGCCTGGCGCTAGTGGTCAAAGTAAAACCCGCGTTGTGTTTACACCGCCAAACGGTGGACGTTCAATTAACACAACTTATCAAGGAGAGTGGTCACTTTATCGAATGCTGGATGAGCTCAGTGAAAAGCGCAGCAAAACACGTCAAGATCTAGAGTTACATTTCTCTTTGATGGGTAACAACGCAAAAGTAGAATTACTGCCTAGCTCAATCAGGCATCCGTTTTGGAACAGCAGTGTAGAGAAGTTTTCATGTCCGACCCGATTGTAGATATTGGTTATCTTGGCAAGGTGCCTTGTTTAGGCGACTTTGTTCAAGATAATGTAACTAAAGAGTTTTCAGAGCATTGGGAGCAATGGCTGCAAGCTGCCATTGCTGTAAGTAAAGAGCAACTTGGTGATGTTTGGCAAGAAAGCTACCTAACTGGCCCTGTTTGGCACTTTGCTTTAAGCCCTAATATTGTGGGTGATACCGGCATTATGGGTACGTTATTGCCCAGTATGGATGCAGTAGGAAGGCACTATCCACTCACTGTGACTCGTGCAACTCATACTGCTCCTGTTGATGTGCTTCATTCTGGTGTTTTTTCATTAGAGTACGAAGATGCTGTTCTTAAAGTACTTGATGGTTCAGTGGATTTGTTCTCTTGGCGAAAAGAACTAGCCAGTACATTAAGTGAAGTTGCTGCAAATAAAAAGCAAGTAAGTTATGCAAATTCTGCTGATAAAAACAAACACGCGATTGCTTTAGAGTTTTCAGGGACTGAGTTAAGCGACCATATTTTACAAGATGCCATGCATGCGATTTTACATAAAAAATATGGAGATTATAGTGTTTGGTGGACACATGGTTCTTGCAACATAAAGCCGATGGTACTGATCACGTCAGCATTACCGCCAGTTAATCAAGTAGCCGCTATGCTAGATGGACGTTGGAAGCATTGGGAATGGAATTACACACAGGTAAAAAATAGTGATTAGCAATTTAAGTACAAGTTATGCCATTACTCATAGAGGTGCAGTGAGGCAGCTTAATGAAGATGCGCACGTAGAAATTAACAGCCATAACTTATGGGTTGTGGCTGATGGTATGGGCGGGCATGAAGCGGGTGAAGTTGCTAGTCAATTAGTGGTTGATGTGATTAGAACTACCGTTGAAAAGCTCAGGTTAGAAGACTTAACCGTAAACCATATTGTTAAAGCCATAGAAGATGCAAATAAGCAATTAAATCAATATAGCGCTGAATACTTAAGTAATAAAACAGCAGGTAGTACAGTAACGGCTTTGTTTGTTAAAAATGAGCGCTATTACATATTATGGGCTGGCGATAGCAGAGCCTACTTATTACGTAATGGCAAACTAACTCAAGTTTCTCGAGATCATAGTCAAGTTAATGACTTAATTGACGAGGGAATGATTTCTGTTGAAGAAGCTAAAAGCCACCCATTATCTAATGTCATTACCCGTGCTGTGGGCGTAATGGATGAAGTGAAAGTTGATGTAATTGAGGGTGATATAAACAAAGGCGATATCTTTTTACTATGTTCTGATGGCCTCACCGGTGAATTATCAGATGAAGACATATGTTTGTCATTAGAGCCCAGTAGCATTATTGATTCAGGAATGGCTTTAATGCACTCCTCATTGGTTAGAGGGGCAAGAGATAATGTGACCTGTATTTTGGTTAAATATGATGATGTGGATGGTGACCAACAGATAGAATCTTGCCGTTTTGCTGATGAAGCGACAATACCGCTGTTCATAAAATAGCCTTTTCGACTTGTTTTCACGTAATTGACAAAAAAAACTGTAAACAAATTAGGAACAATAAAGCTGTTATTTCAACTGTTTACAAAACAACAATAGCCAGCTTATCTGTATGATAGCGTCGATGCTTGTAATTTAATTTAAAGAATGTAATATTATTCCCGCTCTAAGATTTAGAGAATATGGATAATGTTTAGGACAATGGAATGTTTTTATTTGAAGAGTATATTTCCCCTATTTCAGATACTGAGTTTGCAGGTATTGATCCGCGCTCAGATGTCTCTCCAACGTCTACTTACTACGCCTTAAAAGATTTAAGAAACCAACTTCGTGCGGCTGAAAGAAATGCGCTAGTCGATGAAGAGGGAATTGCGTCGCTTTCTCGAGATTGGCTTCCGCTACTTGAGCAATGCAGTGAGGCAATTAAAACCGAAAGTAAGGATATTGAATACCTAGCGTGGCTAATTGAAGGCTTATGTCGCGTTCATGGATTCAAAGGAATTGCGTTTGGCTTTAGCATTGCTAAGCACTTGCTGGAACATCATTTTGAGTCACTTTATCCAACACTTGATGATGGTGATGAAATTTCAGACAAAGTATCTGCATTAGTTGGCTTAAATGGTAGTGCCGGTGAAGGTACGTTAATTATTCCAATTAAAAGTATATACATGACAGACAGTGTCAGTATGGATCCTTTTTCTTTTTGGGAATATCAGCAAGGTTATGACATTTCACGTTTAAGTGATGAAAAACGCGAAAAGAAGATAACTCAAGGTGCCGTTGATTTTGAACAGCTTGAAAAAAGCGCAGCCGAGACCAGTACCGAATTTTTTGTATCTTTAAAAAATGATATTGAAGATGCGATAGAAAAATTTGCCGCTTTGAGTGAAGTTATGGATGAGGTGACGGGCGAGCCACAACCTACTTCTAATATCAAACAGGCTTTAGAAGTGAGCTTAGCTGCGGTAAAACATGTTGCAGCAGATAAACTTGAAGCAGCACAAATTGCACTAGATAAAGCAAACGCTGAGCCTGAAGAGGAACTCGTTGAGGATGCGATTGAAACAGATTCAGCGCAACCTAAAAAGCGTGGCAGTGATGAGATTGATTCGAGAGAAAACGCAATAAAAAAACTTCAAGAAATTGCGACCTTTTTCAGAAAGACTGAACCTCATTCACCAATGTCTTATACGATAGAACAAGTTATTCGATGGAGCGAATTATCGCTACCTGAGTTATTAAATGAGTTAATTACAGATAGTGATGCTAGGACTGGGTACTTTAAGTTGTCTGGCATTAAGATCAGCGAAACTGAAACATAGTAAAAGGAGTTCTCAATGAGTATCCATGATAAGTTAAAACGAGTTCGTAAACCTAGAGTACATATCACTTATGATGTGGAAACTGAGGGCGCGGCAGTAAAAAAAGAATTACCCTTTGTAGTGGGTGTAATGGGCGATTTTTCTGGTGATAATACAGAAGCGCTTAAGCCACTAAAAGATAGACGTTTTATTCAAATTGATCGTGATAACTTTAATGATGTATTAAAACGTATGAGTCCTTCTCTGCGTTTAAAAGTAGACAACACATTAACAGATGATGGTTCTCAGTTTGAAGTTAACTTGAACTTTAAGTCGATTGACGATTTTGAGCCTGCAGCGGTTGTAAATCAAGTCGAGCCACTACGTAAGTTGATGGAAACACGCAACAAACTGCGTGACTTAATGACCAAGATTGACCGCTCAGAAGAGCTTGAAAACGTACTTGAAGAAGTATTAAGCAATACAGCAAGCTTAGACTCGATGGCTAAAGAACTTAACTTAGAGGAGACTGATAAATGAGCACTGAACAATTAGCAACAGAATCAGAATCGGTATCAGAAGTAAGTTCTTCACTATTAGAGCAAGCAATTGGTGCGACCAAACAAACAGAGTCGAGCCGTGCTGAAGAATTACTAAAAACATTAACCGAAGAAGCATTAAAAGGCACAGTTCAATGGAATAAAAACATGACTGTGACGTTTAATGAAGCTATTCAGTTAATCGATCAAAAAATCTCAAAACAGCTAAGCGTAGTGATGCACTCAGATGAGTTTCAAAAACTTGAAGGCTCATGGCGCGGTTTACATCACTTAGTGATGAACTCTGAAACAAGTTCTACATTAAAAATTCGTGTTTTAAACATGAAGAAAAAAGAGCTACATAAAGACTTAAGTAAAGCCGTTGAGTTTGATCAAAGCCAAACCTTCAAGAAAATTTACGAGTCTGAATTTGGTACTCCAGGTGGTGAACCATATGGCACTATCGTAGGTGACTTTGAATTTACTAATCACCCTGAAGATGTTGAAACATTAAGCTTAATGTCTAATGTGGCTGCAGCTGGATTCTGTCCATTTATTGCTGCGTCTTCACCGTCTTTATTTGGTTTTGATAATTGGGAAGAACTTACTAAACCACGCGATTTAGAAAAAGTATTTGAATCACTAGAATACACTAAATGGCGCTCATTTAGAGACAGCGATGATTCACGCTTTGTGTCATTAACAATGCCGCGTTTCCTTTCGCGTTTACCATATGGTGCCGCTTCAAAACCTGTTGAAGAGTTCAACTATGAAGAGTTTGAAGTTGAAGCACAAGATGGCCGTTCAGTAAGTACTGATAATAGTGATTACTGCTGGAGTAATGCTGCATACGCTATGGCAACCAACATGACCGCTGCGTTTTCTCAATACGGTTTCTGTACTGCTATTCGAGGTGCTGAGGGTGGTGGTAAAGTGGAAGGTTTACCGACGCACATATTTACGAGTGATGATGGTGATCCAGATCTAAAATGTCCAACAGAAATTGGCATTACAGATCGTCGTGAGGCAGAGTTAAGTCAGTTAGGCTTCTTACCTTTATGTCACTATAAAAATACTGATTATGCTGTTTTCTTTGGTGGTCAAAGCTGTCAAAAACCAAAAATTTACTCAACGCCTGATGCCACGGCTAACGCTGCTATTTCAGCGCGTTTACCATACTTAATGGCAACTTCTCGCTTTGCTCATTACCTAAAAGTAATGGCACGTGACAAGATTGGTAGCTTTATGGAAGCCGAAGACGTTGAATCATGGTTAAACCGTTGGATCCTGTCATATGTAAATGCGACAGAGGGCGGTGGTCAAGACATTAGAGCACGTTACCCTCTTGCAGATGCAAAAGTATCTGTAAAAGAGATCCCAGGTCAACCTGGTGCCTACAACGCTGTTGCTTGGTTGAAGCCTTGGTTACAAATGGAAGAACTAACGTCTTCTTTACGTCTTGTAGCTAAAATCCCAGAGATCGGTTAATAATACCGCTCTCTCGCATTAAGGATGATGCAATAGAATGAATCACGAAGAGTTTTCATTTATAAATCAAGACTTCACTTTTCAACAAAAGTCACAGTCTCGAATTAGTGATAATGACGCTTTGCTTGATAGGTTTTTAAATGAAAAAAACCTAGATAAAGCGTTATTGTTATGGCTTGAAGGCTCTTCTGATTCTCCCCTTTCTTGGAATAAGGAGTCTTTAAGTCCTTATTTACAACGTGTAATTATTGAACTCGATCAGCTTATTTCATCGCAACTCAATCACATAATTCATGCAGATAGCTTTCAACGTTTAGAAGCTAGTTGGCGTAATCTATGGTGGTTATTATTACAAACAGAGCAACAAGACAAAGAAAAAAAAGTAAAAGTTAAATTGCTCAATTGTGATTGGTCAACGCTCTCAAAAGACGTGAACAAAGCGATTGATTTTGATCAAAGTATGTTTTTTCAGTTACTTTATCAAAACGAGTTTGACAGTGCCGGAGGCGAGCCTTTTGGTATTGTAATTGGTGATTACGAAATTAGTAATGGTTGCTCAGCAGGCACTATTTACAACGATATTGATACCATAAAAGAGGTATCAAGAACGGCAGCGGCTGCATTTTCTCCTTTTATCTGTTCGGCATCGGCTAATTTATTTGGCGCTGATAGCTTTTCAGATTTAGGTTATTACTCTGATTTATTTAATCAGTTTGAACAACCAGAATATATAAAATGGCAAAGTTTTAGAAAAATGGAAGAAGCGCGCTTCATGGGGTTTACCTTGCCTCATGTGTTAGTTAGGCCGCCTTATGTTAATGATGGCAAACGCCATCAAGATTTTTACTTCAAAGAACAAATAAAAAATCCAGAAACAGATATGTTGTGGGGCAGTGCAGCGTATCAGTTTGTATCAACAATAATTAGAGCTTACTGCGACAGCGGTTGGTTTGGTCACATTCGTGGTATAGAGCCAGGCAAAGTCTCTAAGGGATTAGTAACAGGGCTTGCTCGTGATAGCTTTGCAAACGATACCTATCAAAAAGAGGCAAAGCCGCCACTTGATTTATTAGTAACCAGTAAGTTTGAAAAGCAATTTTCTGAGCTCGGTTTTATCCCAGCTTCTTCGGTTACAAATACGGAGCATATTGTTTTTTACAGTAATGCATCGGTTCAAAAAACAAAAAATTACGACTCAAGTGCTGCCAATATCAATGCGCGCTTATCGTCTATGTTGCAATACATTTTGTGTGTATCGCGCTTTGCGCACTATTTAAAATTATTAGCCCGCGATCGTGTGGGGTCTTATAGCACAGCACAGGCCTGTGAAAGAGACTTACAGGCCTGGATAAATAACTACACTACTGCGTCAGACTCCGCGTCTGAGCATATTAGAAGCAAATATCCACTGAGTAATGCAAAAATAAAAGTAAGTGAAAATAAAGCAAACCCGGGGCATTACTTTTCGGTTTTGCAGTTACAGCCCCACTTTCAGTTAGACCAAATGGTCTCGAGTATTAAGTTAATAACAGAGCTCAGTCCTCATCATAAAATAAAGGAATAATCATGAAAAAAATACACAGTTTAATTCGCGAGGGAAAACTTGCTGATGCTTTATTATGCTGCGCTACCGAGTTGCAAGATGAGCCTTTAAATTTTGACATTAGAAGTATTTATTCTGAATTACTTTGCATTAATGGCGAGCTTGAAAAAGCAGACAAACAACTCGACTTTATGGTGCAAAAGAACCCAGAGTTTGCTGTAGGTGCAGTTAACCTTAGACATTTAATTCGTGCCCAGCAATCGCGCGTAGATTTTTATCAAGGTAAGGGGATTCCTAAACTTTTTCATGAAGCCAATGAGCTAGATACCTTGTTTTTAAAAATGCATGTTGCTTTGCTTGAAGGTGAAAGATCTGAAGCTGCCAGTCTTGCACAACAAATGGAAGCGCTTCGCTTGGAGAGTGTTGAAGACGAGCAATCAGCAATTCGAGATTTAGATGATAGCTTAAGTCCTTATTTAGAAGTGCTAGGCACGAATGGCGAGTTTTACCTGGCTAACTTTAATGAAATTGAAACATTAAAAGTAGAACCTGTAACGTCATTATTAGAGGGTATTTGGTTACGCGTTGAAATTACTATTAAAGACGGCCCATCGGGTACCGCTCACTTGCCACTAGTTTACGCAAACTCAAATACAGATCTAGAAAAGCTAGGCCAAGTATCTGATTGGGAAGAACTTCAAGACGAATTTATTATAGGTAAAGGAATGAAAATGTTGTTTGTCAACGATGAAGCTATCACTGTTCCAAACCTTAAAATAAACGTCCTAGAAACAGCTGAGTAAGCATAGTAAATAATTATGATAGAGCATAAGCAGCAGCTTCAAGCATCCATTTTAGATAGGCTCATTGACGATGAGCCAGACTTTCAGGATGCCCCATCTCGTACTGAGGGGATCAGCATTAGTGAGCTGAGAAAAAATGTGCGCAGAGACATAGAAGCGCTGCTAAATGCGCGAATTCAATGGCACACGTGGCCAGCACAATATGCAGAGTTAGCAACATCCTGCTTATCGTATGGTTTACCTGACTTTTCGAGTATGTCGGTGAGCTCTCACGAAGGGCGGGCACTGCTATGTGAAACCGTTAGAAATACAATTTTGAAATTTGAGCCTCGGTTCATTGAAGTTGAGGTATTTACTGACGATGAAGTACCCGTAAATAGAGTATTAAACTTGCGAATAAACGCTTTACTATATGCAGATCCAGAGCCAGAGTTTATTAGCTTTGACTCTGAAGTTGAGCCTGTGAACTTAGGGATGAAGATTATAGAGGCTTCTTTATGAACGATGAGTTATTAAAATATTACAATCGTGAATTGGCGTTTGTTCGTCATATGGGTAAAGACTTCTCTGAAAAATACCCTAAAGTTGCAGGGCGATTAAAGCTAAGCGATGATCATATTGAAGACCCTCATGTATCTAGATTAATTGAATCGTTCGCATTTTTAACGGCTAATATTAGGCAAAAGTTAGATGATAGCTTTCCTGAGCTTACTGATGCTTTATTAGGGCAAATGTTACCTGACTATCAAGCGCCTATTCCTTCAATGTCGGTGGTTAAATTAGAGGCTGAAAACCTCTCAACCACGGGAGTAGTCATTCCAAGAGCGAGTGAAGTTGAAACCAATGTTGAGTCAATGAAGCAATGTAAGTTTCAAACCTGTTATGAAACTTACTTATGGCCTGTTGAAATTACCAGTGCGCAATTTGATAACAGTCCTTTTGTGGCACCAAAACCACGTTGGCATGAGAAAGCAAAGTCAATTTTCAAACTTGAGCTAACCGGTGAATACCCGGGTGTATCACTGGCTGAAACTGGGCTGGAAAAATTACGATTATTTATAAATGGCCAATGGCATCATACGCTTAAAGTGTATGAATTATTGTTTAAGCACGCTATTGGCATTGCTTTTGATAATGGTGATGAGGGTATAAAGTACCTTTCTAAAACTCAACTTAAAGCGGTTGGCTTTGATGCAAATGAAGCGGTTGTACCGTATTCGCAGCGATCAAGTGCCGGCTATCGCTTACTCGTCGAAAACTTTACCTTTCCTGAAAAGTTTCGTTTTTTTGAACTTGAAAATATTCACTCATCGTTGCCTAAAAATTCTAATAAATGCACAGTGTATATTTATCTTGATGCTGAATCTTCAGAGCTTGAAAAGCAAGTAGACAAAGACATGTTCTTGATGGGGTGTACGCCCATAATTAATATGTTTGAACAAGAATTAGAACCTATTCGCCCTGAGCTGAGCGAATACGAATACCAATTAACGCCGCGTTATATGGACTCTGAGATTTCAGAAGTAATTGGTATTTCAGAAGTAATTGCCTTTGACCATAAGGGAAATAAACAAATAGTTTGTCCGTTTTATGGACAAACGCATCCACGATACCAAGGCCACGATGATTTGTTTTGGCATATCCGCAGAGAAACTGCCTCATGGGCAGGGGGTTATGTTGAGTCAGGCACCGAATCGTTTCTATCATTGGTAGATGCACGATTTGAAAATAGCGCTATGGATTATGCTGAAGGGAACACGGTCCTAACCGTACGTGCTAATTGCAGTAATCGAAACCTCCCTGCGAGCATGCCTTTTGGAGACGATGAGCTAGGCTTATTAATGCCAGAGCGCGGCGATGTAATTAAAAAAATTAGATGTTTAATTCCATTTACTCATGCAGTTAGACCGATATTAGCCGATGCAACACGTTGGCAATTAGTTAATCATTTAACGCTCGACGCGTTTAGTGGAGATGATGCATGTAATAAGCTTAAAGAAGTGCTACGCCTTTATGACTTTAGAGCATCTCCGCAAACAAAAGGCCTTATTGATAATATTTACCGTGTGGTTGTAGAACCCGCAACAGCTCGTGTTGTGCAAAAAGGGCGAGTAAGCTTTGCAACGGGAAGTGAAATTGAAATTACCTTCGCCAATGATGACTTTTCAGGAAGTGGCATGTTTTTCTTTGCCTCTATCCTCGATCATTTCTTTGCGCAATTTGCAGCAATTAATAGCTTTACTCGCGTTAGTTTAAGGCTAAAAGAACAAGAGCAAGTGTATTACCAATGGCCTGCGCGAGTTGGGGAAAGCCCGTTAGTATGATCCAACATATTATTTCTCAAGCGTCACAAGTTGACTTTTATAAAGCAGTTTTCATTATAGAAAACCAGCTGAAAAAGCATGGCTTGGAGTATCGCTACGTAGGGTATGACAGTAGTCCAAAGCAAGAGTTAATTAAGTTTACCGCAACTCAAAAATTTGGTTACCCAGGTAACGCTATCACAAAATTAGAACAAGCAAGCTTTGAAGATGGCTTACATAAAGTCAACATGCAGATCTCTTTTATGGGACTAACGGGTTGCTCGGGCGCTTTGCCTCAATTTTATAGCGAACTAGTGATGCAGCGTCTTCGCTATAAAGATACAACCATGCGCGACTTTTACGACATGTTTAATCACCGTTTGGTGTCTTTATATTATCGAGCGTGGAAAAAATATAAACCGTCTTTAAATCATGTAAATAAAGATAAAAACAAAGACCCATACACGCAAATATTAGGGCTTTTAAGCGGCGGTTATGATGAACATCAGTTGCACTTTTCAGGCCTTTATAGCCGAAAAATTCGCAATGCTTTTGACTTAAAAAGTGTACTGAGCTCATATCTTGGCTGTGATGTTGTCATTAAACAAATGATAGGTAAGTGGCACGATTTGAAGCCACAAGAGCAAACATGTTTAGCAAGTGAACGCCTTTATGAGGGACAACATGCCCGCTTAGGTGTTGATACGGTAATTGGTAAAAAGATATGGGATATTTCTTCTAATATCGAGATCCATATCAGTACCCGCGATTTTGATAAAGCAAAATCCTTGTTACCTAAAGGCAAGTTATTTGAATTAGCTAAAAAAATTGTCAAAGACTATGCCGGCAATGCTATTTCATTTCGACTTGTTATTGAGTCAGATTTTCAACAACTTGATGCGGTGCAGCTGTCAAAAAGTGAATGCCAACTAGGCGCAAATAGCTTTTTAATGGCGAGTAAAAACACCCCTAAATTTAACCCTACTAAGTTATCGTTTAAAGGATAATTAAAATTAAAAGGAACAGTGTATGTCAACGATGACATTAAACAAATTAGTTGAGAAACTAAGCCCAGATTGTAGAAAGAGCTTAGAAGCAGCGGTCGCAATTTGTAATAGCCGCAGCCATTTTACGGTTGAATTAGAGCATTGGCTGTTAGCTATGATTGAGCAGCAACTAGACGATGTTAGACTCATATTCAGTGCTTTCGATATTGATATTGATCAGGTAAAGCAAGATTTAAATCAATCATTAGAGTCATTTAAAACGGGTAGTGATTCGTCGCCTAGTCTGTCGGTACATGTTACTACTTTACTTAGACAGTCATGGTTAAGCACCAGTATAGAATTTACTGATGAGCAAATTCGCAGTGCTTACGTTATTTATACGCTTACAAAAGACGATACCTTGTCTAGTTTAGTAACGCGTTGTAGCAAGCTTTTCAATAATATAGAACCTGGACAACTACTACATGCATGGCCTGAAATTGTTGCCCAATCGCAAGAACGTAATACCACCACTGCAAGTGCTACAACACCTGCAAATGGTTCATCTAAAACACCAAGCTTAGATCAATTTACCGTCGATTTAACCGCTCAAGCAAAAGCAGGAAAAATAGACCCAATTTTAGGTCGTGATTTCGAAATACGTCAGATGGTAGATATTTTAACTAGACGTCGTCAAAACAATCCAATATTAACCGGTGAAGCGGGTGTAGGTAAAACCGCTGTGGTTGAAGGACTTGCCCTAAGAATCGCTCAAAAAGATGTACCTGCAGTATTACAAAACGTTAAGTTGCACAGCCTAGATTTGGCTTTGCTGCAAGCGGGTGCGGGCATGAAAGGTGAATTTGAAAATCGTTTGAAGTCGCTAATTAATGAAGTTAAAAACGCTGTTGATCCTGTGATTCTTTTCATAGATGAAGCTCACACTATGATTGGTAGTGGCGGACAAGCGGGTCAAAATGATGCTGCCAACTTACTTAAGCCTGCTCTAGCAAGAGGGGAATTACGTACTATTGCAGCAACAACGTGGGCTGAATATAAAAAGTTTTTTGAAAAGGATGCTGCACTAACACGTCGCTTCCAAGTGGTTAAAGTTGAAGAACCAACACCAGAAAAAGCGGTTGCTATGCTACGTGGTTTAGTCCCGGTGATGGAAAAACATCATAAAGTGTTTATTTCAGAGCAAGCACTTGAAAGTGCAGTGCATCTATCACACAGATACATTACTGCCAGACAACTACCCGATAAAGCCGTTGCATTGTTAGATACGGCATGTGCTCGTGTTGCTATGAGTCAAGCATCGACACCTAATGCGATTGAGCAGTTAATTAATAGGCTTAGTGAAATTGAAGCGCAAGTTTTAATGTTAAATCGTGAGCAAAAAACCGGTTTAGATCACAGCGAACAATTATTAGCACTTAAATCTGAACTAGTTGATATTGAACAACAACTTGAACCATTAAATGAGCAGTTCAATGTTGAGAAGGATATAGTTGCCGAGTTAAACCAAGCGCTAGAATCGATTAACACCAACGATGCAGACTCTTCTGCTGAAGTACTTGAGCAGCTAAAAGAAAGTAAGCTTAAGTTAGCCTCGTATGAGCATAATATGGTGCATTGGCAAGTTGATGAAGAGTTGATTGCACAGGTTATTTCTGATTGGACCGGTATTCCTGTTGGTAAAATGCATGAAGACGAAATTCATGGCATTTTAAATTTAGCAGCGCAAATGAAACAGCGCGTTGTTGGCCAAGATCATGCGCTTGAACTTATGGCTAAAGTGGTACAAACCTCCCGTGCTCAACTTGCAGATGAGAGCCGTCCTAATGGTATATTTATGCTGGCAGGCCCAAGCGGTGTTGGTAAAACAGAGACAGCGCTTTCACTAGCACAAGAAGTGTATGGCAGCGAAGATAACGTAACAGTAATTAACATGTCTGAGTTTAAAGAAGAGCATAAAGTGTCATTACTACTTGGCTCACCTCCAGGCTATGTTGGTTATGGCGAAGGCGGTATTTTAACCGAAGCAGTAAGAAGAAAACCATACAGTGTGGTGCTACTTGATGAAATGGAAAAAGCCCATCCAGGCGTACAAGATATTTTCTATCAAGTATTCGATAAAGGTACGATTAAGGACGGCGAAGGTCGCGATATCGACTTTAAAAATACCATCATTATTATGACCTCAAATGTGGGTACTGATACCACAATGAGTTTATTTGAAGATGAAGAAAGTAAGCCGAGTATTAAAGGTTTATTAAAAGCATTACAAGATGATTTATTAGGCGCATTTAAACCCGCATTTTTAGGGCGCATTAATGTTATTCCTTATATTCCGTTAAGTGATGAAATTCTGACCCAAATTGCAGCGCTGCAAATTAATAAAATAATTAAGCGTGTTAAAAAGCATTATGATGCGCAGTTAACTTATCAAGATGACGTGATTGAATACATTATTGCTAATTGTCAAAATGCCGGATCGGGTGCAAGAAATATTCACACTATATTACAGAATAAAGTACTACCACTATTGTCTGAAATTTTGCTTTCGAGCATGGTTGAAGGTGAAAAAGTAACATCTATCTCATTGTTAATTAAGGATAATGAGTTTGATGTCGAATTAACTAAAGTTAATTTAAAATAACCTGTTTTTAAGGTTGTTTCTTTAGTTTTAGCGCTTTATAATTCGTGTGTCTTATATAGAAACATGGAATTTTTGAGACATTGTCTTCATCTAGGGAAAGGAATTCTGAAGACCTTTTCATTGCTGTTTTAGAGATAATGATTTCAAGGAATTTTGGGTAACCAAAGTAAACGAATCCACATAATGGATAATATTGTTTAATAAAAAGGAGCATTATCAAATGCAAGCAAATACATATTTAAAATACGGTTCAATCAAAGGCGAAACTACTGCCGAGTCTTTCAAAGATTTAATTACAGTTTTATCTTTAGATTGGAACGTTAGCCGTGAAATTAGCTCAGCGACTGGTACAGCGATGGATCGTGAATCTAGCTCTACTCGTCTAGGCGACGTGACTATTACTAAACTTCAAGATAAAGCATCTCCGGATCTTTTCAAAGAAGCAACTATTGGTAAAGGTCTACCTGCTGTTTTTCATATCACTAAACAAGGTGATAAAGTTGAAGAAATCATGAAAATCGAACTTACAGATGCCATGATCTCTAGCTACTCAGTATCTGTTCAAAACGACCGTCCAATTGAAACAATCACTATCAGCTACACTGAAATGATGATGACTGTTACACCAACTGACGATCAAAACAACATCACTGCACCACTAGTATATGGTTACAGCGGTGTTAAAGGTCAACAAATGTAATATTTGTTACCCGATTGTAGCTCTGGGCTTGTGCTCAGAGCTTTTTTTGATCTTCAGGATGGGAAAAGCAAGGAATGCAAAAAGCAACACAAGATAAAAACGTAATTCAAATTAGTACCCCTGTTGGTAAAGACGCCCTTTATTTAACACGCTTCGTTGCACAAGAAGCCATGTCAGATTTATTTGTTATGTCGGCCAATATGTACACCATAGGCCAACAAATCGCACATGAAGATCTGGTTGGCAAGCCGGTATCGATAAAGGTAAAAAATGCCGAGGGTGGGGGTGAACGTTATTATCACGGTATTGTGAGCCAGCTGGTTTCTAACGGCAGCCGCACTGCGGACGTTGACGAGCAAAAAAATTACATTGATTATCAAGCTACCATTGTGCCTTTTGCCGCTTCTATGCGTAATCGCAAGAATAGCCGCATTTTCCAAAAGAAAACAATAAAAGATATATTTGCTGATTTGTTTGGCCAACACAATGTGGCTTTTTCAGATAAAACCAGTAAAACCTACCCCAAATACGAATACTGTGTGCAATACCAAGAGTCAGATTTTGACTTTATCCAACGCTTATTACAAAGCGAGGGGATTTTTTACTTCTTTGAGCATACAAAAAGTAACCATACATTAGTTTTAGCAGATGATATTACCGCATATGAAATGTGTGGTGAGGCTAAAGTTGTTCATTCAACTGGCCATTTAAGTGAGTCTCATGTTTCGCGTTGGCAGGGCGGATTAAGCTTAGCGCCAGGTAGTTTCAAACGTTTGGGCTACGATTTTAAACAGCCATCACGTTACCCTGATGCAGAGCAAGCAAACGCAGAATTACCGACCCAATCGGTATCAGAAATTTTTGAATATACAGCTGAAGCAGAGTGTCATCCTCGCGCGGCTAATTTGGCATCAGTTCAACTAGAGTCACTGCAAAGAGACATGAAGCTCTCAAGCGGGCGCAGTGACTGCCGCTCATTCTCTGTTGGTAAACTGTTTAGTTTCAAAAAACATGAAGACCCACGCCTTGAAGGTAAAACCTTTGCTATCACCTCGATGATGACGTCGATTGTGGTACCAAACCAATCAGGCGCTGCACAAGCATCAAGTGAAGAAGTGTATTCTAACCACTTTGAATGTGTGCCAAAAGACATTCCCTACAGAGCGCAAGTGAGCAAAAAGAAACCGGTTATCAACGGCGTACAAACAGCCATAGTAACGGGTGATAGCGCCGATGAAATTATGATTGACCAATATGGCCGCGTTAAGGTGCAATTTGATTGGGATCGTGAAGGTAAAAAAGACTCTAAAAGTTCATGTTGGATCCGAGTTGCACAAAACTGGGCTGGCAAAAAGTGGGGCGCCTTTTTCTTTCCCCGCGTTGGTCAAGAAGTACTCGTCGACTTTATTAATGGCGACCCAGATCAACCTATAATAAGCGGTGCTGTTTATAACGCAGACCTAATGCCTCCGTACGCATTACCTGGTGAAAAAACGCAAAGTGGTATTAAGACTCGCTCAACTAAAGAAGGTGGAGCAGATAACTTTAATGAGCTGCGATTTGAGGATAAAAAAGGCAGCGAGCTTGTGTATATGCAAGCCGAAAAAGATAAACAGCTTTACGTTAAAAACGATCAAAACGAAAAAATAGATAACGACCGTAATGTTGAAATTCTTAATAACGACAATCTCAAAGTCACAGCTAACCGTGTTGCTGAAATGGGTGAAAATGACACCTTAAAAGTCGGTAAAACACTTAATATTGAAGCGGGTGACGAAATAGTGATTAAAACAGGCTCGGCGCAAATTAAAATGAGCAGTAGTGGCAATATTACTATTGAAGGTACAAACATTGATATTAAAGGCAGTAATGTAAAAGTAGATGGCAGTGCCATTACTTTATCTGCTGGTGTAATTAAGTTAAATTAATGATGGAAATAGTCAATAACTTTCAATCAGGGTTTAGAAACGGCATTGCAAATAACGGGCACGTTGTTTACTGCCGTTATGGTTTACCGCATTTAGTGTGTTTACCAATCAATAGGCCAGATGATCCATTATTAAGCCCTGCTTTAAGTCATTTAAAAGCTATGAATGGCTATTATGCACAGCAGTTTTTTATTCATTTAAGTGATGCACTTAATAGTGAAAATGTAATTTCAAATTTATATCAATATGCAACTCAAAGCACAGTGGCACTTGCTGATCACAGTAAAGATGAGCTAATTGAAGAAATTTCGCTATTAGTGACGACTAACAAGCTACTAGTTATTCCACTGTATGAATAGTATTTCATAAACAAGCAAAGATACGACAAGGAGTCAAAATGGGTAAACCCGCTGCTACAATTGGTCATATGCATGTATGCCCTAAAGTGACCGCTAAAGTGCCACATGTGGGTGGACCTATAGTTGCCGGCTCTGGCAATGTGTTAATAGGTGGCATGCCCGCGGCGCGCAAAGGCGACATGATAGTGTGTATTGGCCCGCCAGATAGCATAAAAACAGGCTCGGGAAGCGTTAAAATTAATGGTAAACCCGCTGCCAGAATGGGCGATGATAGTGGCCACGGCGGAAAAATCGTTGTTGGCAACCCAACTGTTTTAATTGGTGGCTAACTTTGCTAGCGACCTATTTAAGTGATCATCAAGCACAATTACTACAAATTAGTAACGCTCAATTGTGCCCGTTTACGTGTGTAGGTCATGTTCGTTATTTAAGAAAAACCCTATTAGAAAGCTGCTGGGTAAACGCAAAAAACAATAATCAAAAAAATAATTTTGAATTGCCCACCACTGAGCAACTAGTCGAAATAATAACTAACACTAAAAACGATGAATTAGTTGCCCAAGCATGTATTGAAGTTATGGCTAACTTGCCACAAAATAAAAATATTATATTTATAAATGAATTGCTTAATCAGCCAGCGCTAAGTGCTTTTTTTAAAATCATTATAAATAAAGTGGTTATTCAACAGCATAGCTTTAACTTAATTCGGCTATTAAATTTAAACACCTTGTTTTTTGCTTACAGTGCTGATGATGAAATTCCCCCGCAAACCCTGGTCACTATAAATCAAATTACTAGCCTTGCGCAGCACCACGAGCCACAGATATTAACGGCTATTTTTGATGCATTAAGTGAGCAAGCCCATCTATCACCCTTAATGTCGTTATTTTTGTTGTCATTAAATTTTGAGCAAGTAAATAGCTTAAGCAATCATGCCAGTAATACCTTATCGGTTGATCATACATTGCATATTTTATTACAAAGCGGTTTTGTAAAACTGATTGTTTTAGCCAATTCTTTATTACAACAAGTAGAGCAACCCGCGTTAATTATTGCGCTAATAAGACGCATGTTAGGTGATAAACTCGATCAGCTAGTGGAGTACGATATCCAGCGACTCGCTTGGCAAGGTGATGAAAGCGCGCTATTAGAGTTTCAGCAGCAGTTAAAACATAACTGGTCTAAATATGAAACCGCCATGTCGAGTTTACGATTGATTGCAGGACACCCTCTTGATGAAGTGCCTAATGCCATTTATTTATCAGCCATGGATAGCTATAGCCAAGGGGTGTTTAACTTATATCGCTATTATCAACACCTCGCTGCCAATAAAGCTCAGGACGAGGTGGCATCATGAGTGCATTTTCAATAGAGATGGTATGCTTTTCTGCCCCAAATATTAGCAGCGTAGATGCATTATTATTTGACGATAACAGTGCTGTTTTTAATGAACTGCAATGGCAGTCTTGGGATGCCTGTGTTTACGATTGCATAATTAAATCTAAAGAATTAATGGCAGAAGTCACAGACAGCACATTGCCGATGATCTGGTTACTACCAGCGTTATCATTTCAAGATGAGCTAAAACAGTTATTAACTCAGAGCTTACAACAGTTATACCCCGATCATAGCAACGAGCTGATTTTTCATGGATCAACAGGTGCACACTCTGCTATAGCTTTGGCCGGTGAAAAAAAATGGCAAAAATTTAATGTAATTGCTTTAGATGCAACCTTTAAAGCAAATAAACAGCAGCAGTTTGTTTATCAAGGTGTAGGTGGCGCGTTGGCTCTAGTTGAAATGGTGCCTTGCGGGTGGTCGCAGGTAAGCCATGAAATTGCAGCATCTATTGATTTTAGCAAACATAATCAGCTAGCAGGTATGCTTACGCGTTTAGCTGAACAAACAGAGAATAAGATAGATCTAATTTTTGCACCAGGAAATGGGATAGATGATGATAGTTGGTTAAACAATTTACAGCTACTTACTAGCTTAATTGATGAGCACACATATTACGAACTACCCAATTATAAATTAGGGAAAATAGGCGCACTAGAAGGGTTGGTTAATTTGTACCAATTAACCACAAGCCCTGCAATTGTTGAGCATTTTAGTAATGCATTAATGCTTTCACAGGAGCAAGCTAAGCATCAAGGTGCAGCATCATACTTATGGATAAGTGAGGAAGTACACAGCTAATGCAAAGTAATACCGTTGTTTTACAGGGAATAAGTTACCCAATTTGCCTCGTCGCAGGTAAAGGTTCTGCGCCGTCGGGCTTTGTTGCTGTAGCAGCTAACACGCCGGAAAGTGCCAAAAATCAAATTGCGCAAGTAGGTAGTGCACTTTCAAGCGACGCAGCTAAACGTTTAGACGTTATTAACTTGCTTAACCTTGCAGGAGTAAGCTGTTCGCGCGGTGCGTCAGCCCGTGAAACCGCAAGTGTATTAACCCAAGCTTTGGTTGCAGGTACTATTAGTTGTTATCATCAAAAAGCTAAGTCGGCCATTCAGGTAAGCGATAACACCAATAGCGGCGCAGCAGGTAAAAAGGCAAATAGTAAGAGCAGTTCAACAGCCTCAGGCAAAAGTGCCTCTCAAGCGCCGGCTAAAAACAGTGGCGGTGCAAGTAATAATACCCCAAGTGAAGAACCTATCACCAAACAAGAGTGCCGCTCTGATCCAGTTTCTATGCTTTCGGGTGAAGAAATCTTGCCGCTTATTGATTTCACCCTAGCTGGCAGCAAACAATTAATTTGGCGACGCCTATACCGCTCATCGCATGCGGATGTATGCAGTGTGATGGGTAATGGTTGGCGACATGATTTTATGGTGCAGTTAACTGAGCACTATTTACCGCCACCTAAAGTGGGCCCAAAACAAAAGGGCAGCTACTGGTTAGAATACCAAGATGAGCATGGCGCTAAACACCGCTTTGAAAAAGTAAAACCGGGGCAATCGAGCTATCAGTTAAGCAGTAATTTGGCGTTGCATTACCAAACTAATGGTAAGCAAGTATTGGTAACCCCAGATGATCAACACCTTACGTTTAAAGCCGGCGAGAACTCATGGTTGCTCGAAAAAGTTATTAATGAAAAAGGCCAAAGTATTGGTTTTTATTACGATGCGAAAGAGCGCTTGCATCGCGTTGAGGTAAATAAAGCGCGTGGCTGTATTTTAAAATATAACCCGCAAGGGTTGCTGGCAAACATTTCGGCTTACCGTACAGGTGATAACAACAAGCCAGTATTACTTACGCCGTTACTTGCGCAATATGATTATGATGAAAACAAAAACCTCGTTCGCGCGACCAATCAGCAAGGTGAAACAGAGCATTATGGCTATAACGCCGCTAACTTATTAACTAAGCGTACTCGTGCCAGTGGTTTTAGCCATCACTTTGAATGGGACAGTTACTCATCGAGTGCTAAATGTATAAAACAATGGGGCGATAACAACACCTATACGTATCAGTTTGAATATAATTTAGACGCTGGTGAAACAACCTGTATAGACTCGCGTGGGCATAAAGAACACTTTGTACATAACGCGCAAGGTAAGTTAGTTAAGCACACCGACCCTAATGGTAATGTGTGGCAATACGGTTATAACGCACAAGGTCAAAAAGTTACTGAAATAAAGCCAGATAGCAGTGAAATAAAATACAGTTATACCCCTTATGGCCAGTTAGAATCAATAACCCAGCCAGATGGCAGTGTCACTAAATTTGCTTACAACCAATTGGGTCAGCGTGTATTAACAACCTTGCCTGATGGTCAAACAATAACACGTAAATACAGCGTAGCGGGTTTACTGCAAAGTGAAACCTTTGGCGACGGTCGCACCGTACTTTACAGCTATGACAAATTTGGCCAGCTAACCCAACACATAAATAAAGATGGTCAAGTCACTAAGTTTGTATGGAACGAGCAAGGCGAGCTTTTAGCCAAGCACCATAATGATGAGCTTATTCGTTATAGTTACGACAGTTTAGGCCGTGTAAATGCCACCATTAATAACGCTGGTTTGCTGACTCAATATAAATACAATGAGCATGGCCAGCTTGCGCAAACTATTGCCTTTGACGAAAAAGACCCTGAAAACAAACAGCATCAACACTTTAGTTACGATGATGCAGGGCGGTTAATTAGCTCGCAAAACAGTAAGGGTGATACCACCGAGCAGCACTTTGAAGGGCTAAGCCAGCCACATTGTGTTATTCAGCCCGATGGCAGTGCTCTGCATTTAACTTACGATAAAGAGCGCAACCTAACCGCTATCGAACGTAGCGACGGCCATGTATACCGCATAAGTTATGACGCTAACGAAAACCCAACGCAAGTTACTGGGTTTGACGGTACGCTACAGCAATATAAATACGATGCTTGCAACCGCTTAACCTCTGTTACACAGAGCGATAAACGCCATGTAAAAATAGAGCGAGATAAATTAGGCCGCGTAACTGCGCAGCATGCAAGTTTGGCAACCGATACTCACATCGTTAATAACGCCAATTACTACAGCTATAACCTGCAAGGTAAAATTACCCGTGCGCATAATGCACAATCAACCTTAAAGCAGCAGTTTGATAAAGGCGGGCGGTTACTGCGTGCTGAGCAAGTACATAATCAGCAACAAGCACATACCTTAAAATACAGTTACGACGACTATGGCAGAAGGCAATCATTGACCTTGCCAGATTTAAGTACGCTTAAATATAGCTACAATAAATTTGGTCAGCTAAGTGCTATTCACTTACAGCAAGCCAATAGCAATGCTGTTGAACTTGCAGCGCTTAGCTACGATAGCCAAGGCAATATCCAAACGCAAAAGTTTGGTAATGACGTAACCCTTATCCAACAATTTGACGTATTTAACCGCTTAACACAGCAGCAGTTAACCCATCCTGCGCAAGCACTATTTGATACCTGTGCATACAATTACGACAGCGTAAACCAACTTATTACGCGTAAAGAGCAAGGCGTTAATAGCCACAATATTAATTTTGAGTACAACAGCCTTGGCCAGTTAATTCAGCAAAATCTAGCGAGTTCTGAAGTTGATACAATCACTCAATACCAGTGGGACAGTTTTGGTAACCCAGTTAGCCAATCAAGAATTCAAAATAACCAATTAGCCGAGCAGCAAACTCCTCAGCACAATGATGATAGCGACGCCAGCAATAAGGTTGAAAGTAACCAGTCAGCTAACACAAATAACGTGCTTCACAGTGAGTATAGTGACTCAAAGTCAGCAACACTTTCCAGTGACCTAAGCAAAGACGATGGGGTTATTAAAGGCTCTACAGACGCTGACCGGTTAACTCACTTTGGCGACAGCGACTTTCATTATGATGAATTTGGTAACCAAATACGCGAAACCGGCAAAGGTATAAAAACCCGCCGCGAGTACAATGCATTTAATCAGCTAAGTTGCTTTAACAACAACGGCACGCTTACTCAATACGATTACGACCCACTGGGGCGTCGTATCGCTAAGCACACCGAGCAGGGCAAAATTGACTACATTTGGGATAACGACCAGTTAATCGGCGAATACCAACACGGTGAATACACTTGGTACATTAACTTGCCAAATCAATTTCACCCAGTCGCGCTTATTAAACAAGGTGAGGTGTACTACTACCACCTAGACCAACTGAATACCCCACGCTTTGTGACAAATAACAAAGCAGAAGTCGTGTGGGAAAACCAAGCCGATGTGTATGGTTATGAAGAACCCAAAACAGAGTCTGAGTTTAATAAAGAAAACAGCTTCACTCAGCCAATCCGTTTTCAAGGTCAGTATTTAGATGAAGAGAGTGGCCTACATTATAACCGCTACCGCTACTACAGCCCCAAACAGCAACGCTTTATAAACCAAGACCCGATTGGATTAGTGGGTGGCATAAACCATTATCAATATGCACCAAATCCGGTAAATTGGGTGGACCCATTTGGGTTGATGTGTAAAGAGGGTGAAAAGAGCTTAAAAGATGCACTTGCTGTAAGTGTTGCTTCAGGAACTATTAGTAATGAACTATCTGATAAATTATTGCAATCTGCTTACGATGGCAACTTAACGCCGAAAGTTATTAAAGCACATTTAAGGTCATTAACAATACCTCCTACACCAATTAGATGGGTACCTCCTAGTGTTTTAGATAATAAGTTAGGCGAGGGGGGCTATAAAGAGGCATTAGCTATAGATGATGAAGAAGTTCTACTCATTCCAAAACGTAATTCGACAAGTATGAACCCAGCCACAATTGAGGATATCAAACAAGAAGCTAAAGATTTGGAGACTATAAAGGCACTTGGCCTGCCAGTTATTACTATTCCAGAATTTGGCACAACTATCTCTAGCGATGGGAAGATTGTACAGGGTGGAATTCAAGAGCGAATGTTATTCAATGGCCGAGATATTGAAAAAAACATTATGAAGGGGACTAATTCTCAAGGGCTAACGACTGAGAGCCTTAAGGCTGTGTTATCTCAAGATTCATTAGACGAACTGGAGCGCATATATAATATCTTTGAAGAAAAAGAGCTTCACATAAAAGACTTGCAGTTTATGTATGGTGCTGACGGTTTACCGCAAATAGCAGATCCCCAGGAAGTTGCTCTAGGTTCTTCTGATAGTGATTTTTCACTAGACTCAATAGTGAGAGAATATAAATTGATAAATAGTGTTCTTGGATTTTAATAAGCATAATTTTTGTCAAAATATAACCTGTTTCTCGACATTTTTTGAAACCAGTAACTCAAAAAGGAGTTTAAAAAGTGGATAGCTTGTTTAAAGGATTAACCCTTGATAAGGGTATTGTTAATGCATTAAAAGAGAATAAAATAACTAATATTTCACGACCTCAGTCAGAATTTGGGTTGAGAAAATACAGAGCAAGAGTAGATCTTGCAGATAATGAGGTCTTTACCTATTTGGGAAGCTTAATTTACATTCACTTGGAATGCGGTGATATTGTTGCTTTCCGAGCTAATGATGTTAAAAACTCTATTGTTACTTGGTTCGATGTGAAAGACGGTGTCAAAGAACACGTTCATGGTCAAAGTACAGGTGACGAAATGCAATACGATGACCCTAAGTACTCTGATAAAGAGCGTTTTCAAGGTATAATTAACGAGAAAATACTCTCTATAAAAGTGTTCACGCGAAAACAGCCAGAAAATATAAAAAATTTTATAGACTCCGACGAGATAGCAATTCTTTTTGAATCTGCTAAATCAAACATGTTATTGGCATTTCGTGGAAACTTTAAATATAAAACTGTCATGCCGGTATTAAAATTGGAAGAAGCCCCTGAAGGGTTTTTCGATGGTACTGAGATTATTGAGTTATAAAAAACGTATAAGCTGAGAGTTAAGTTAGTAATGTCTAATAACAAAGAGGTGTTTTTATTATTTCCCCCATGGAAGCTTTTACGTAGGTTTTTATTAGTAACAATTATCTTACTTTTGGGAACGGTTTATTCCGGAATGACATTGTTAACACAGTACTTTAATACAAGTCCTGAGTGGCTGTTGGGCATTTTGTTTTCCGTTGGAATTATGTTTTGCCTTTTAAACTTTAAAGTTAGTCAAGGCTCTTTTCTATGTGCAAAGATATTGAAATACTATGCTCTATTTTTAGCTTTGATTTGCTTACCATCATTTATAATTTTAGAGGGAAGTGGTTATCATATAGCTACGGTTACTAATATAGCCTTTATGCTGCTGTCTTTTTATCTAATTAAAGGAAATAAATACCAAGGCTTAATTAAATATCAATATAACTTTTTTAAGGATATAAAAGACGCTCGGGCCGCTGTTGAAAAAGAGATGGCTAAAGGAAATAAAAGGAAGAAAAAGTAAGGCAGTATAGCTTTGCTTACTTAATTGAAATAAAAAGGAGCTATAAACGCCAAAGTTAAGGCGCTATAGAATTATTATGGAACAACAACACCAACAAACACTAACCAACCTTGTATACGATATTTACGAGGATCCAACCAAAATTGAAGAGCATCAAGAGCTTATTCAACCACTATTGAGCGATTTAGTTGCAACTGCCCCTGCGGGTTTTGAAGGCATGGCGACGATGATCAATACTCATATTTCAAACGGGTTTAAGTTTAAAAACCCTAAAATACAAAAGTTTGAGCTTGAGTCGGGCTTATTAAAGCTTAAAACCTACCTTCAAAAAATAAACCTTTAATTAGTTTCGAAATTGCCAATACTCTAGGCGCAGTGTGTTGGCTGTAATCAAGGATGATAAATGACTCTTATAAACACCTGCATTTTAATGCTGTTTTTACAGCCATTATTTGTTTATTTAGCACTTTTTAAACAGTCAAAATACAGCGTTGAGCCCAAAAGTTCGTTAGATAATGAAGATTCAATGTTTTTATTTATTGCCCCTGGCTTATCGGTTTTTTATCTTGATCAGTTTTGGGTCGCGCTGCTTTATTTAGGTAGTGTGTGCTTGTTGGGTGTATTGCTAGCTAAAATTGTAGAAAGTAAGGCAAACAAGCAATTGACCAGAGACGATTCAATAGGGTTTATGGTCGCCAGTTTTATCTTTTTTGGAATGATAAAGTTAATTATTGTTGCGGCTGCGTATTTTTTTACCGATGACGCTTCAAGCGCGATAACAGAAGATTTAAGCCCAGCTAAAGAGCCCTCATTGACGATTAGCCAAATGTTTAGTGTGGATTATTTTTATAGCCAGTTTAAACCTACGGTTTATTTTTTAGCATTAATGGTAGTGACCTTAGTACTCAAGATTATTGAGTACAAGTTTTCTTTGAAGGAGGCGCTTTCAGGCATACTTATTATGCTAAGCGCTATATTAGTCGGTATTTCACCACTATTTGGAGAAGCTTATATATTAGGCTTAATTGCTAACTTTTTTATTTTTTTTATAGTGTGCTCTACATGTATTGAAATAGACAAAATAGGGGATGCATCGGGTGGCGCTATTGCTATTTTATATGGCTATATATTAATGATGGGACTTGGGTTTAGCATTATATGTAAGCTGGTTTATGAATTGTTTTTTTAGGGAATGATTTATTGCTTGTTTTTTGCTCTAAATGCTTGCAGTGCGCTTTGTACCCAATTAGAATAAATTTTAGTTGAAATGGGCAATTTCATTAACGCTGATAGTTAAGAGTTTAAAACGTCATTAAATAGCAATACGACACGTGTATTTTGAGTTTAATAGTTGGGAGCTTGTATATTCTGTTATCACGTTTTAAAGCTCACATTTTGGTAATTATATCTATTGCTATTATTTTTACTACAACACAGGCTTATGCAGATATATTTGGTTTTTTTAATAAGCAGGATTTTGTTTTATCGGCTCCGATGAAGGGGCAATTATTAGATAAAGGGCAGCCTGTTGTAAATACTAAGGTTGTACGTGCTCTTACTTATGGTGATGAATATAAAGATGAAGCAATAACCGATCATAATGGTTTTTTTACCTTCACAGAAAAATCTATAAAAACGAGTAAGCCTGCAAACATGTTTGATAATGAATCACTGGTTCAGCATGTTTATTTAGAAAATGGTACACCTGAGGGCGTTGTTCTTTGGTATACAGCTGTGTCTATGCATGAGGGGAGTGATACCCTAAAAAACTTACTCGCTGACTTAGAGTGTAATATTGCCAAAGACCCACAAACATACGACATACCTATAGAAGAAGCGCCAGAGCACTTCTTTACGATATATGGTGCATGCATCTGATTTATTGGAGATTATATTTTTGATGGAGCGGTTTAAGTTACCATTACTCATTGCAGTTGTGGCTATTCTAATTTTATTTACTACAACACAGGTTTTTGCAAATATGTTTGGTTTTTTTAGTAAGGAAGATTTCGTGTTATCAGCTCCAGTTGAAGGGCGTTTGCTTTTTGATGAGCAACCTGTTGCTGGTAAAAAGGTATTTCGTAGACTAAATTATGGCGATGAATATATTGATGAAGTAACAACAAGTAGTGATGGTCGTTTTTCTTTCCTTAAAAAAGTTATCAAAACATCAAAGCCATCAAACATGTTCGACAACGAATCTGTTATACAACACATATACACATTAGATGAGAATGCAAAGGAAGTTACTATTTGGGCAGTTAGGCTATTTCCTTACGAGCATAAAGATACGCTAACCGAATACTTAAGTAATTTGGTTTGTGATATCGCAAATGAGCCAGAAACATTTGATATAGCTGCTAAAAATGATAAACAGCATACATTTGCAGTTTTTACCACCTGTAAGCTCTAACGTTTAAAGCCAATAAAAGGATTTAAAATGAATACGTTAACACCTACTCAGGCAGTCCAATTAGCATCACTTGCTTATGATGCTATAGAATTAAAAAATACAAAACTATTAAATGGGCTATTGCATGCATCCTTAAGAGATCAGTTTGATTTTTCTATCAATAATAGATCCATACAAGGTGTGTCAGGCGGGTTTTTCTCTCATTTATTTGGTTTAAGTACTGGGTTTGGCCTTGTTGCACACGGTAAAAATTCATTTCAAGGTGATTCAGTTATCACTATTCGCGGCACGGCTTCACTTAGAGATGGTCTAACAGATGCACACTTTGGTTTAAGCGGTGGCTCTAACGGCAGTATGGTACATGCTGGGTTTAATAAAACCTTTTATAGTATGAAACCTGCACTTCAAGTATTTGTAGCAGCTAACATTCGAGACAAAATAACCGGCTGTGTGCATATTGTTGGCCACAGTTTAGGCGGGGCACTGGCTACGCTTTCAGCCGATTGGATAAAAGCAGAGTATTCGTTACCCGTTAAATTATATACTTTTGGCTCGCCAAGAGTGGGGCTTGATAATTTTTCACGCGCTGCTACATCACGTATTGATAAAATATACCGCTGTACACACAGCGCTGATCCGGTTACAAAAGTGCCTTTATGGCCATTTTCACATGCGCCCTACAATGGCCAAGAAATTCGCCTTGATAACGGTCAGGGTCTTAAAGGCGCAGCTCACAAGTTAAGTGGTACGCCAGGCTATGTTAATACCGCAAACAGTAATGACTGGGGCAATTTAACTGTAAAAGCAAACCACTTCTTAAGCACACCGGTACGTTTAAAGTTTGAAGACAGAAACCAAGCTTCATTTAGTTCACACTGGGCAGATAAACTGGGCGCTGCGTTAGTTACCTTATTAAAAGATTCGGGTTATTACAGTGCAGTTGCAGCACAAGCTGCTACAGGTACAGGTTTAACTTTTTACGATATGCTCGCGCGAACGCTGGATAAAATAGCCAAAGCGTCAGCTTCATTTGCAACACAAACCTTAGGTTTACTCGGGCACATGTTAGTGTTTGCTGGCAAAGTTATTAGTAAAGCCGTAGAGCTGACTTACAGTTTTATTAAATCGGTATTTGACTCAACTCTAGGGGCATTATATCGCGCTGCCCGAGAAGGCTTAAATGGTCTAGATTAAGGTTTTATAAGCCTTAATCTCGCTCTAACAAAATGGCACCACTTTGGGTTCCACCTAAGTGGTCGTCTTTGTTATAAATAGGGCACTTACTCATTGATAAACACCCACAGCCAATACAGCCATCAACCCGTTCACGTAAACGTTGCATATAAGCAATACGCTCATCAAGTTTCTCTTGCCATTGCTTTGAAAGTGCAGACCAGTCTTTTTGTGTTGGTGTACGCTGCTCTGGTAACGTTGCCAGAGTTTGTTTAATTTCTTCTAGCGTGATCCCCATCGCTTGTGCTGCTTTTATAACTGCTACTCGCCTTAGTACATCTGGTTTAAAGCGTCGTTGATTGCCACTGTTTCGCCAACTGCGTATTAGTCCTTTATTTTCGTAAAAGTGCAGTGTAGATACCTTAACGCCACTGCGCTTAGCGACAAAGCCCACGGTTAAGTTGGCTTCAGTGAGCTTTTTTTGTTGTACGGTCATCGGTATGCGTCCTGTTTGCAAAAATATGGTTATTGCTTATTGACCTTAACTTAACTTGAGGTTTTAAACTTTGCTCCATCATAAAAAAAGGAGTGATACAAATGCAAGGTAAATCAACGAAAACCACAGCTGTAATTTTTTCAAGTGCGCGTAAATCAGGTAACACCAGTACACAAGTCAACAATTATATAGCTAAGGAAAGCGGGCAAGGCTTTTGCATAGATGACTTTGTTATCACGCCTTATCGCTATGACAAAAACTACCCTGAAGATGATTTTTACACTCTGTTTGAACAGTTACTTACCTTTGAGCATTGGGTAATTGCGTCACTTATTTATTGGTATAACACCACGCCACAAATGAAAGCGTTTATGGATAGAGTTACTGATTACATGGATGATGAGGCGTTACAACCGAAGCTTAGAACTTTACGACAAAAACAGTTTTCACTGCTGTCTAATGCTAGGTCTGCTTCTGCGCCGGATGCATTTATCGATATGTTTAAACATACATTCAATTATTTAGGGATGACGTTTATAGCGCACTCACATGTTCAGGCTAGTTAATTGCTTTAAATAGCGTTAGGGTAGGCTAAGCCAACAATAAAATGGAAACTTATGAAAACATCACTTTTAGGTCTTAGCCTTCTTTTAACTAGCTTTAGTAGTTTGGCAGCAGAGCCTGTGCCTGTTATTAAAGACTTTGGTTATTTTTATAATGTGCCCGAGCATAAATCTGATTTAAGCCAAGCGCAGTTTAAAATTGCCTTTGATTTAGGAGATGGCGCTGAAAAAGGCGCGCAAAATAATCATATTAATTCGTTAGCGCGCTTTATCAATATGCATGTGGCTCACGGCGTAAAACCAGAAAACATCCAGCTGGCGCTAGTGGTACACGGTGGAGCCAGTGTTGATGTACTGCAAAACAGCGTTTATAAAGCACGGTTTGAAAAAGATAATAAAACCGAATCTTTAATTAAACAGCTACTTGCTAATAACACCCAGGTATATGTGTGCGGGCAGTCGGCAACTCATATGAAAGTTTCAGCTGAGCAGCTTATTCCTGGAGTGAAAATGGCGCTTTCAGCGATGACCGCGCATGCCCAGTTACAGCAAAAAGGCTATACGCTGAACCCATTTTAAACATGAATATTCTTTGTTTTGGCGACTCCAATACCTTTGGTACATCACCCGTTGATGGGAAAAGGCTTGCTGAGTGTGAGCGATGGCCAAGTATGCTGGCAGAGCTCTTGGGTTCAGATCGCCTTGTAATTGAAGCGGGGCAACCGAATAGAACCCTAGTGAACAATCCGCCTTTTGATGGTGATAAGTCAGGGATTAAATATTTAAAACCTTATCTTGAAGTGCACACCGTTGATATTGTTATTATTCAACTCGGTACTAATGATTTAAAAGCACGTTTTGCACTGTCTGCTATCGATATTGGCAAAGCGCTTGAGAAGTTGGTTTTAGCCATTAAAGCGTTTTATCACGACAAAGCACAGCCAAAAATAATCATATTGAGCCCGCCCAAGGTTTATGAAGTGGGAAGTTATAAAAGCATTTACGCAGGTGCAGGTAAAAAAGCTGAACAATTATCTCTTGAGTTCAAAGCCATGGCTTATCGTCACAAGTGTGAATTTTTAGATTGTTATCCGCTGATACAACCTTGCAAGAAAGAGGGCATACACTTACCTGTTAGTGAGCATAGAGAGCTTGCTAATAGTCTTAAAGATGTAGTAAGAACCAGTATTTAGCCGTATTTTGCTAATATGAATTAGTAATATGGAGTATTGTATTTTGTGTCTAATTTAGGTAATGTGACATAAACGTTTCAGGGATGAAATTTATGTTAAATAAGAAATTTGCTTTTATTAAAACAACGTTTAAATCTTCTGCTTATGCAGCTAGCTACACTACTGTTTTAAGTACTTTAAACGCATTATTTAATGATATTAAAATGGATGACGCGCTTCCTAAAGCTGGGCAACGTGACAATGTTGAGTTGTTCCTCATTGATGGTGCTGATAAAGATTGGCATTCATTGCTTCCTGCCGAATTAATTTGTTTAGCTAAGCAACATAAGGTGATTTTATTTAACGTTGAGCCAAATGCTGTATGTGAGAAAAACTTATTATTGAATCACTTTAATGGTGTTTTTTATAGCTCAGATGTTGCAGAGGATATTTTTAAAGCGCTTGTAAGAGTAACTGCTGGTGAACTATGGTTTACTCGTAAGGTGATTTCTAACGCGTTCAAAGAGATATTAAATGCAGCTTCATCTAATAATTTATTGCACGATGACATAGTACTCAGTAAAGCGGATTACGAAAACCTAACCAAGCGTGAAAAGACAGTGATTCATTTAATTGCTCAAGGTGCGAGTAACGATAAAATAGCGAATAAACTCAATATTAGTGATCATACAGTGAAAACCCATCTTTATAGTGCGTTTAAAAAGACTCAATCGCGTAATCGTATAGAGCTTGCAAATTGGGCGCAGCGCTATATTTCGGTATTACTTCCATTAGAAAGTTAAATAAAAAGGCTATATGTATAGCCTTTTATTTTTAAGCTTGTTTTTTAGCCCAAAGGCCTCGGTCTATGCCTTTAGTAATTAAATCAGTAAGCGCTTTTTCTATGGCTTGTGTTACGCAAATACTCATCGGCTCGTTATCACTAAACCCTGCTTCAGCTTCGGCTAAACGTTTATAACTCACATATCTAAAAAAACCTGCTCGCATTTCTTGGCTCAATACTTTTTTGCTAGTGGCTACTGACAATAGTACTTGGCCAGTTCTTACATCAACTGCACGCAAATAAATTGAAATTGCATCTTCTCTATATAGTTCTGAGGCACCAATACCAAAGTATTCCATCCCTAATCCGCCAGTTTTTACATTGGTATCGTAGCTAATAATGCCACCTTCTAAAATAATCTTAGCGGTGGTTAATGGCGGTAGCTCGCCTTGACTAGGATTAGTTGCTTGTGCCGCTCTAATAATTTTTCGCTCAGTCAAAATATTTTGCAAACCCTCACGTTCAACCGGCGTAAACCAGTCAGACTCATGTAATGCTTGCACTAGAATAGAGTTTGCACCTTGAGTGACGGCCGTTGAAAACGAGCTAACATTAGTCTGTGGTTTATATTGACCGGTTTGATCGCGAAATGAATAAACCGAAACTGGAATGCTACCCGCAGGTTTAGGTAAGCTTTTTAAATCAGAAAAAACATCTGTTGGCTCTAACGCTACCGCACTTTGTTTTGAGGGTGGAATTAAGTTACCCATAGTCGAGCAGCCACTAAGGCATAGAGCGATTGTTATTATTATAAATTTATACATTATCCAAACCTCGGAACTTCAATGATCACCACAGAGTCATCAATTATGTTTGTTATTTTTACAGTGATTGTGTCGGTTGTGCTGGTGATTACTTCTATTTGGTAATCGCCACTCATAAATATTGAATCTTGGTTAAAAATACTGTCTTCAATATTTTCGCCAAAGGCCATATCGGTTATTTCTCTAACCATACGGTTTAAATATGTTCGCTCTAACGAGTCTTGAAATTGCTCTGCATATCCTTTTTCGACAACCGGTGCTCTATGTTTATTTTGTGCTTGTGCTTTACTAAGTAACATATTGGCATTGAGTGGATTGCCGCCAAAGCTTGGGTTAATAGGGGTGTAAATAATTTCGGTTGCGGAGACCGAAAAGCTTAAAATTGTTATTATTATTAATGCTATTTTTTTCATTATTACCATCCATTTAATGCCATATCAGGAGAGGAGACTTTCATATTGGAGCGCGCCATGGCGTCTATAACGGTATAAACAGCTTGTTCTACACGTTCATCAAGTGGCTCTAGTCTTCGTCCTAAGTATGTTGCATAAACAATTTGATTATTCATTATTAAGGTTAATTTAGTGCCTGCTTTTGGAATAACGGTTTCTTTAATCTCTATATTAAACCCAGCGGTAGAGGGGAGATCTCGCCAGTAATTAGAAAATTCATAATAAAACTGATGACCAAAGCGACTAATACTACGATCGAGTAATAAACCATCTATCTCTAGGTCATCAGCAGCCGTTACCACTGGTGAACAAAAGAGTAAAAGGGCAAGTAAGTAGGTGTGTTTTGTTTTTATCATAAAGAAAAAAGGGAGAATTAACCTCCCTCTCATTTATCAATTACATTTGTGTAATTGTTGTTGTGTTGCCATCACCCAATTGAGTAACAGAAACAGTGCTATTAAAACCAATAACAGCGCCTTCAACAATATTATCATTACCAGTTTGAGTAACATTAAATGCTACATTTTCACCACCGAGTAAAAATGCTGAATCATCAGTCCCAATAACCCAGTTTCCAATACCTTCTTGCGAAATATCAATGCTATGACCATTTCCTTCAACCATCATATCCACAAGGTTGATGTCGCCATTTTGAGCAATATCAATTTGGTTTGAGTTACTGTCTAAAATACCAGCAAGAGTAACGATGGCCTCGTTTTGATTACCAGTTTGGTTAATATCGATATCATTATTGTTAGACGTTAATGCCATATTAGGGTAAGAAGACTGAACTAAAATTGCATTCTCATCACCGGCTTGAGTTAAGTTAACGTCATTGTCTGAGCCATTAAAGTTAGCTAAATGCGCTGAATTTAAGTTTCCTATTTGGTTAATATCAAACTCGTTATTTGAGCCTAATACACCCATATATGCTTCGTTAGATGCACCATTTTGGTTTGCTTTTAACTCATTATTGTCACCAATAAGCTCGGCTGTAACCAGGTTCTCAGTATCAACTTGAGTAATTTCAACTTCATTACCTTGACCTTCGAACAACGCAGAATCGGCAACGTTATCAGTACCTTCTTGGTCAATATCAATGGTGTTTTCACTGCCGACTACATCAGTGAAGGCAACCGCATTCGTATCGCCTTCTTGCTCAATTAGTATTTCATTAACATCACCTGAAATACTATTAAAAGCGACCGCATTTCTGTCACCTTCCTGCACAACATCAATTTCGTTATCATTGCCTTGTAGCGAAGTGACTTTAAATGTGTTCCAGAAGCCTGTTTGACCAAGGTATATTAAATTATCATCACCGGTTAGCATTGATACTTCGGCTTCATTCCACTCACCGCTTTGAAAAGCAGTAATTTCATTGGCGTTACCGCGCATATCCATGTTGTAGAACCAGTGTCCACCAGCGCCTTGCTCTACTTCAACGTAGTTATCATCGCCAGTTATAATATTAATGGCTTCGTTGTTAACCAAAAAGCCTTGACCGCTTTGACTCACAAACACAGTGTTATTATCGCCTGTAACCTCTGTTAGCGCTCCATTTGCAACGCCATCTTGGAAATAGACTTGCTCGTTATTATCGCCAACGGTTGTTACTTTAGTGTAATTGCCAAACTGTAATTGGGTGACTTCATTTGTATTGTTTTCACCAACAGTTTCTATAATCATGGTATTACTGTCACCGTCTTGCTTAAGCGCTGCGGTATTATTATTCAGTACTTGCTCTAAGGTAATTGAGTTTGAATCGCTTTGGATTGAAACTTGTGCGCTTAATGGTGAGGTCGATACATTTTTATCTGCTGTGTTTGCGTGAACTGCAAAGCTTGATCCCATTGCGATTGCAATAGCACAGCTCAGAATTGACTTATTTAGTCTCATTATTATTCTCCTTGAAATACAAAATTAAACACCTTGATTATTTATTGAGTTTTAATAAGGTGCTTCTCGTTACAGCATGCCGTGCTGTGATAATGTGTGATTAACTTTTTTGTTCTTAAACGTAAGGTGCGGTTTTAATCATGAATGTAGATTCAGGCTTTTTATGCTTAATAAGTAAATTTACCGTTACCTAATTCATAACTGCTCAATCACTGTATTCTTCAATGAACTTATTTTGAATCACCTTTTTTAATGGTATTTAAACTTCTTTAATTTCAAGTGCTTGAATTATTTTTTGAGATCTAAATTAAATTCACGCTAAAATCCAGTAAAAAATAATGAGTTAATGGTCTGTTAAAAATAATGATTTTCACTCATTAAAATAGATGTATTTAATGTTTTTATTACTGTATTTCTAGTTAAAAATAATGATTTTGTACCTTATTTTGTTTTTTTACTTGAGTTAGTCGCTGTTTAACCGTTTTCTAAATGCTTGCCACGTGATTTTTTAAATTCTTAGACGTAAATTTTCCACTTAGTAAAGCTAAGTTAACTTAATTACGGATAACATGATGAAAACAAAATTATCTATTATTACACTCGCACTTTTACCTTGTTTAGCTGCGGCTAAATTACCTGATGTTAATAGTACAACTCAAAAAGTTACCGCGAGCAATGACTCGATTATTGTTAAATACAAAAAGAATGCTTCGCCAGAAATGCGTAAGCAAGCTCGCTCATTAGTAAGAGCTAAGATCTCTGATTTAAACAGCGATGAAGTTGATGATAACTTCACCTCTTTGTTTTCAGGTCGTCTTGCTAAATTTAAAGTATCTGGAATGAGTGCCAAAGAAGCTATTGAGCGCTTAAAATCTCATCAAGCCATTGAGTATGTTGAGCCTGACTATCGTGTGAGCATTGCAGCAACACCAAACGATCCTCGCTTTGAAGATTTATGGGGCTTAAATAATGAAGGCCAAACTGGTGGCACTGCTGATGCAGATATTGATGCACCAGAAGCATGGTCAATTTCAACTGGTAGCCGTGATGTTGTTGTAGGTGTTATTGATACCGGTGTAGATTATAGTCATCCTGATTTAGCTGCGAATGTGTGGGTAAATAGCGGTGAAATTGCTGGCGATGGTATCGATAATGATGGTAACGGTTATGTTGATGACGTGCACGGTATTAACGCGATTACCGATGCTGGCGACCCAATGGATGACGAAGGCCACGGTACACATGTATCAGGTACAATTGGTGCCAGTGGTAACAATGGTGTGGGAATTGTAGGTGTAAACCATGATGTATCTATTGCAGGTTGTAAGTTTTTAGCTGCAGATGGTACAGGTTCTACATCTGGCGCTATTAAATGTATTGACTACATGGTAGGCCTTAAAAACTCAGGTGTTAACCTTCGTGTATTAAACAATAGCTGGGGCGGTGGTGGTTATAGCCAAGCACTTGCTGATGCCATTACTGCCAGTGAAGAAGCTGATATTTTATTTGTAGCTGCTGCTGGTAATGATGCGGTAGACAACGATGTAAACCCTCATTACCCATCTAATTATGAAAATGATAATGTATTATCTATTGCAAGCACAGATAGTCGCGACAATATGTCTGGTTTTTCACAATGGGGTTTAACCAGTGTTGATATGGGCGCGCCAGGTAGTGCGATTTTATCAACCATTCCTGGTGGCGGCTATGCAAGTTACTCTGGTACATCAATGGCAACGCCACATGTAGCCGGTGCTGCTGCACTTGTACTGTCAGTTAATCCTGATTTAACAACACTAGAGCTTAAAGAATTACTAATGTCTAGTGGTGATGCTAATGCGGCATTAAATGGTAAAACGGTTGCAGGTACACGCCTAAATGTAAACCAAGCACTGATTGATGCTGATCCAACTCCTGGGTTTAAATTATCTGTATCGCCTGTTTCTCAGCAAGCAACTGTAGGTGATACAGTCACTTATACCTTTACGATTGGTTCAATTGCACAATGGGATGGCGACGTTTCACTGGCTTTGGCTGCTGATCTTGCTGATGCATCACTAAGCGCAACTACTGCTCGTCCAGGCGATGAAGTTGTACTTACAGTGGCAACTAATAGCGAAACTCAGTGGGGGAATTATGACTTTACTGTAACCGCGACAACAGACGAGCAAGTTAAAGAGCAAACAGTAAGCTTAATGTTGCAACCTGCTGGTTTGAATGACTTTACTTACACTAGTGATGAAAGTGTTGCGATTCCAGATAATTCTCCGGAAGGTGCAAGCTCTGTCATAACAGTAGCCGATGATTTAACTATTTTTGGTACCACTGCTGATGTAGACATTTCGCATACTTGGTCAGGTGATTTAGTACTTACACTTATTTCAGCGCAAGGTAATGAAGTGACACTGCAAAGCAATGAAGGCGGCAGTGCAGACGATATTGTTAAAGCATTTACCTCAAGTGCATTTAACGGGGAAGTTGCAACAGGTGATTGGACACTTCATGTTGAAGATACTGCAGGCTCAGATACCGGCACAATAAATGGTTGGTCACTTACATTTAGTGCTATTGGTGAAGTAAGCCCACAACCGCCTCGCGCTGGTTTTGATGTTGATACGCAAGGCCTTACAGCCACATTTGTAGATACAAGTCGTGATGCAAATGATGATATTTCACAGTGGAGCTGGGACTTTGGTGACGGTGCAACTTCAACTGATGCAAACCCTGTTCATGCCTACGCTGAATCAGGTAGTTATGAAGTTGAACTAACTGTAACAGATAGTGAAAACAACTCAGATACATTCACACAAACAGTGGTTGTAAGTGATGTTGAAATTGAGTTGAGTCTAAAACGCGCTAATAAGTCACGTCTTGATACTATGCGTGTAGAGTTAAACTGGGAAGAAGTGGGTGCTGAGTCACTTAGCTTATACCGAAATGGTGAACTAGTAGACACCGTATCAGACAATGGTCGTTACCGTGATTACGTTCGTAACGCAACATTACCTGCATACGACTATCAGTTATGTGTATCTGAAAACGTATGTTCGAATATTATTACGGTTTCATTTAATTAAACAGAACATACATTCCTAATGTAAACCAAGCCCAGTTTTACTGGGCTTTTTTTGTGCTTAATTGGGAGGTGTCATTCATTTGAGCTTGGTTTGTGAATGGATTTTTGTAAGCATAAATAACTAGTCTTATATTATTAATTAGTCAATTAATACTTTTTTTGTTCATTAATTGCACTTTATTTACTTGATATTTACTTTGTTCATGCTAGTTTCATAAATAGAAACTGACAATAGCATTTCTTAACACACTAAGCGGAGGAGCAAATGAGCTCACGGAAAATAATAAAAAATGCCTTCAAATTAAGTGCCTTACCTCTAAGTGCATTTAGTTTAAATGTATACGCATCAACTGATTGCAGTACATTAACGGCATGGGAGTTAGGGCAAACTCATACAGCAGGAAGCCAAGTTAAGGCACAAAATAATGCCTATGAAGCCAAGTGGTGGACACAAGCCAATCCTTTGGAGAATGCAGGTCAATATCAAGATTGGTTACTTTTGGGTGTGTGTGACAGCGCTGTCAATGATAATCAATCACCTATAATTACCGAGTTTACACCTGAAAATGGTTCTTTATTTAGCGATAAAGACAGCGTTGTCATTTTTGCGCAAGCAACTGATTCAGATGGCTCGGTTGCAAGTGTAGAGTTTTTTATCGACGGCATTTCCATCGCGGTTGATAACACTGCGCCGTTTAGTGTTAACTGGCAAGCTATTGCGGGCGAACATCAAATTAGTGCTGTAGCAACAGACGATAAAGGTGCGAACTCTGCTGAAGTTGTTAATACGCTAAGCGTTAGTGATTCAGTGGTTGTTGATCCAACTAATCAAGCACCTGTGGCATCTATTTCATTTAGCATACTGCCTGAGCAACTTATTGTTGGGTCACAAGTGGAGTTTATACTTTCAGGTACCGACAGTGATGGCCAAGTAACAGCGCTAAGCTTTGCTGAAAATGGGGTAGATATTCACCAATCAAGCTCATCAGCGAGCAGTTTTGCATGGCAAGCAACGGCACTCGGTCAGACAACTTTCACTCTAACGGTGACAGATAACGAGGGAGCGACCTCTCAAACAACAAAAGTATTAACGGTTGTTGAAGAAAATACCGGCCCTGTTACTAGCACCGATTGTCGTCCACAAGGTTTATATCAAACACCCGGTGTAAATACACCTTACTGCACGATTTATGATGCAGAGGGTCGTGAGATAATGGGAGCTGACCACCCGCGTCGTGTTATTGGTTACTTTACTAGCTGGCGCAATGGCGCAAATGGTCAACCTAGCTATTTAGTGAACGATATTCCGTGGGATAAAATCACCCACATCAACTATGCATTTGCCCATGTTGATGCAAACAACAAAGTATCTATTGGCGATCCTACTTCAGTAAATAACCCTGCCACTAATATGGAATGGCCGGGCGTAGTTGGCGCTGAAATGGACCCTGAGTTTAACTACAAAGGCCACTTTAATCTGTTAAACAAATACAAAAAACAACACCCAGATGTAAAAACACTCATATCTGTAGGTGGTTGGGCTGAAACAGGCGGTTATTTTGATGAAACGGGCCGTGTTGCAAGCGGTGGTTTTTACACTATGACTACCAATGCTGATGGTTCAATCAACCATGCTGGTATTAATGCATTTGCAAAAAGTACCGTTGAGTTTATTGAAAAATATGGATTTGACGGCGTTGATATTGATTACGAATACCCATCTTCAATGAACGACTCAGGTCACCCCGATGATTTTCCTATATCCAACGCGCGCCGTGCAGGATTGAATGCCTCATACCAAGTGCTAATGAAAAAAGTACGTGAAGAGCTAGATCGTGCAGGTGAAGCCGCGGGTAAGCACTATTTACTCACTATTGCGTCTCCATCTTCTGGTTATTTATTACGAGGTATGGAAACCTTTCAAGCGGTTCAATACCTTGATTATGTGAATATCATGTCTTATGACTTGCATGGCGCATGGAACTCGCACGTAGGTCACAACGCTGCATTGTTTGATACTGGTCTTGATTCAGAGCTTACGCAGTGGAATGTATATGGCACCAAAGAGTTTGAAGGCATTGGGTACTTAAATACCGATTGGGCAGTGCGCTATTTCCGTGGTGCGATGTCAGCGGGTCGAATCAATATTGGTTTACCTTATTACACCCGTGGTTTTAAAGATGTATCAGGCGGAACAAATGGTTTATGGGGCCAAGCGGCATTGCCTAACCAAGCTGATTGCGCAACGGGTACCGGTGTGGGTGAAAAAAACAAGTGTGGTAATGGTGCATTAGGTATTGATAACCTTTGGCATGATAAGAACGACGCAGGCCAAGAAATGCCTGCGGGTTCAAACCCATTATGGCATGTTAAAAATCTTGAAAACGGCATTGTTGGCTCGTATTTAGGCGTGTATGGCTTAACACCTGATACAGACGCTGATGATCGCTTAACCGGAACTTATACCCGTCATTATGACAGCGTTGCCGTTGCACCTTGGTTATGGAACGCAGATAAAAAAGTATTCCTATCGATAGAAGATGAAGAGTCGATGGCAACTAAAGTTGATTACGTTATCAACAATGGCCTTGGCGGTATAATGTTCTGGGAGCTGGCTGGTGACTTTGATTACGATGCAGCGAAAGGCGAATACTTCATGGGGTCAACGCTTACTTCACTTGCATACAATAAGTTTAATCAAAGTGGCGTTGCATATGATGTTCACGGTGGTAATCCCAACTTTAACACTCCTGCAGAAGCGGTTGATGTGGTTTTTGAGGCAAAAGACTTCCCTGTTGGTGATGAAAACTATCCAATCAGTCCTACATTTGCGTTTACTAATAATTCAAACCTTGATTTAAGTGGTGCAAAGATCTCATTTGATGTGCCTGTATCCACTTCCGCTATTTTTAAATCTAACTGGAATGCACAAGAAAAACTGGGCATGGCAGTAGAAGTAAATGGCTCGAACGCAGCGGGTAATAATATTGGCGGTTTTGAGAACGAGTTCCACCGTTTCTCAATCACATTAAACAATGAGTGGGGTGGTCAACCAAAAGACTTTAGCGCTGGTGCAACTGTGAATGCACAAGTGATGTACTACATGCCAATCACTGGGCCTAGCAACTTTACCATTGAAAAAGATGGAAAAACTTATGCATTCAAAGCTGAATACTCAATGCTACCAGATGCAACACCGGGTGATGGCACGGGCAATCCAGATAACGGTGGCGGTGACCCTGTAGGTACGTGTGAAGGAGTTGATATAGCCACGATTCCTGTTTATCCAAACTTCCCTCAAACAGACTGGGCGGGCAACCCAAGTCATGCTGCTGGCGGCGATCTAATGGTGCATAACAACGCAGTTTATAAAGCCAAGTGGTGGACAACCTCTGAGCCGGGTGTAACAGCAGATTGGACCTTAAGTTGTAGCCTGTAATTTACAAAACAATGAGGGGTAGGCCTGAGCTTGCCCCATGTATTGAGTCTAATAAAGGATAAAATAATGGCATCAATTAAATTTAACACGATTACGCTATCTGCAATTACTAGTGGTTTACTACTCAGTACACTAGCACCGCAAGTGCAAGCACATGGTTATATGGATAGCCCTAAAGCGCGCCAAGCAATTTGTCAAGTTGATGGCGGATACTGGTGGCCTGAAGACGGCACAAATATTCCTAACCTTGCGTGTCGAGCCGCATATTTAGAATCGGGCACGGTGCAGTTTGTACAAGCGATTGAATTTTCCGTTAATACTCCTGACTATTTAAATCAAACCGCAGTTGAGGCCAGTGTACCAAACGGCACTTTATGTGCTGGTGGCGATACAGCCAAACGGGGTATGGATTTACCATCACCACATTGGCAGCGCGGTGATGTAATGCCTAACTCTAATGGTGATATACAAATCCGTTATTTAGCTGCAACACCACATAATCCCAGCTTTTGGCAGTTTTATTTAACTAAGCCAACTTTTAATACCGCTACAGATATATTGACCTGGCAAGACTTAGAGCTAGTTCAAGAGCATCAAAATGTTGAAGTAGTAAAAGACACCGATGGTGAACGTTATTATCAAATGAGTGTGGCTATTCCACAAGGGCGCAACGGCGATGCAATTTTGTATAGCCGCTGGCAACGAAACGATGTCGTGGGAGAAGGATTTTATAACTGTAGTGACATTAACATTGTAAACGACGCTGCACCAACCGATCCTAATGCGTGGGCAAGCCTTGGTTACTTTGTACGCCAAGGGCAAAATGCCATTGCTGGTGACACTGTATGGGCTCGTTTATTTGACGAAACAGGTCAAGAGGTGATTAATCAACAGCTTAAAATTAATGCTGACAATCAAGCAAATTGGCAACAAGCATTGGCTGAACAGCTTAACCTTGATTACGCGCATTTAGTGCAAATTGGTGTGCAAAATCAAGAGGGAGATGTTGTATTTAACAACGCAGATGTACTAACTAACCAAGTATATGGCAACAACCCAAATTACACCTATACATTAAGCGTGCAGGGCGCTCCCAGTAATACAGCGCCTATTGTGAGTAAGCCAGAAAACCTAGTAGTTGATGAAAACACCATCACGTCTGTGCATTTACATGCGTTTGATGATGAGCAAAGTGCGTTAATTTATACTTGGTCAGTACCGGCACCACTGAGTTTTACCGGTGGCGATGCCAATATCAACTTACTCTCACCTGAAGTTTCAACACCTACAGATTATACCGTTTCGGTCTCTGTTTCTGATGGCCAATTAACGACCCAAACCGAATTTATTGTCACCGTTAATGACAGCGTTATCAATGATCCTGTTATCGCTCCATGGAGCTCAACAGAGGTTTATCAAGCAACAGATAAAGCGAGCTTTCAAGGCCGTATTTACTTAGCTAAATGGTGGAATCAAGGTCAGCAGCCAGATAGTTCAAGTGCGTGGCAGCCTGTTGACGAGCCTAATACGCCAGCAGCATGGAATATTAATAAAGCCTATCAAGCGGGCGCAAAAATAACCTATCAAGGACAGCGCTATAGCGCCAAGTGGTGGACTCAAGGCGATACGCCAGGACAAGCCAATGTATGGAAAAAACTGTAACTAAAAGCCTAAGTTTTGTAGTTCAAACTTACTAAACCAAAATAATCACATTAAAAATAGATAAGAGAGAAATATGAATATTAAAAAATTAACCGCAGCTATGGGTGTTGCACTATTTGCCGGTTCTGTATCGGCAGCGCCTTCTACACCAAGCATTAATTGGGAACCGCAGCAATATTCGTTTGTTGAGGTAGATCTTGAGGGAAACGGCTCTTATAAGCAGCTAGTTACCCGTGTTGAGCAAGTTAATATCAACATTGAGTGGAGTGCATGGAGTGGTGATGGTGGCGATAGCTACAAAGTGTACTTTGATGACATGCTAGTCAATGAAGGCACGCTTGCTGCTGGTTCTAAAAGTGGCACTATCACATTCCCTTATGATAAAGCGGGCCGCCATACAATGTATGTTGAGCTATGTGAAGGTGGCACAACGTGTGCTCGCAGTGCAGGCAAACCAATTGTAATTGCTGACACCGACGGCGGACACCTAGCACCATTACCTATGGATGTTGACCCAAATAACCGTGACATTGGTATCAAACAAGGTTTAGTTACAGGCGCTTACTTTGTTGAGTGGGGAATTTATGGCCGTGATTATGATGTAACGAATATGCCAGCACAAAATCTGAGTCATATTTTGTATGGCTTTATTCCAATTTGTGGTGAAAACGCATCGTTATCGGGTGGTCCTAAGCGTGCGCTTGATACTGCCTGCGCCGGCTCTGCAGATTACGAAGTGGTTATTCACGACCCATGGGCAGCAGTACAAAAAGCACTGCCAGGGGTTGATGCAAAAGATCCTATCCGTGGTACTTACTCTCAGCTAATGGCGCTTAAACAGCGTTACCCAGATATTAAAATTTTACCATCTGTAGGTGGTTGGACGTTATCAGACCCATTCGGTGGCTTTACCAATAAAGCTAACCGCGACACCTTTGTTGCCTCAATGGAAGAATTTTTAAGAACATGGAAATTCTATGATGGTGTAGATATTGACTGGGAATTCCCAGGTGGTGACGGCCCCAACCCAGACATTGGCGATCCAATCAACGATGGCCCAGCCTATGTGGCGCTAATGCAAGAGCTACGCGCTATGCTTGATAAACTTGAAGCAGAAACGGGCCGTACTTACGAGTTAACCTCAGCCATTGGTGCAGGTTACGATAAAATTGAAGATGTAGATTACCAAGCCGCAAGCCAGTATATGGATTACATTTTTGCCATGACCTATGACTTTTATGGCGCATGGAGTAACGTAACCGGACACCAAACAGCACTTTACTGTGGCGAACATATGAGTGTTGGTCAATGTAATGGTACCGGGCTTGATGAAAATGGCGAACCTCGTAAAGGCCCTGCTTATACCACCGATAATGCAGTGCAGCTGTTACTTGCGCAAAATGTACCATCGAAAAAAATCGTCGTGGGCACAGCTATGTATGGCCGTGGTTGGGAAGGTGTTTACCCGCAAAATGCAGCAATTGATGGTAACCCAATGACCGCCCCTGGTAATGGCCCGTTAAAAGGCTCTACGGCACAAGGCGTATGGGAAGATGGGGTTATTGATTACAAAGGCGTTAAAGCAAATATGATTGGTGCGGCGGGCACCGGTATTAATGGTTTTGAAGTGGGTTATGATGAGCAAGCGCAAGCCGCTTATGTATGGAATCGTGCAACCGGTAAACTAATTACTTATGATAGCCGTAAGTCAGTACTGGCTAAGGGCGCGTATGTTAATCAGTATAATTTAGGTGGTTTATTTGCATGGGAAATAGATGCTGATAATGGTGATATTCTAAATGCTATGCATGATGGTTTAGGAGGGGTAGTTGCTCCGCCAACAAATAAAAAGCCAGTTGTTTCTGTGTCTTCATCAGTGTCTGTTAATTCAGGTGAGAGTATCACAGTAACAGCTTCTGCAACCGATGCCGATAACGATCCACTTAGCTTTAGCTGGAGTGCTGATAACGCACTTGTAGTATCTGGACAAAATAGCGCATCATTAGTCATTACAGCGCCAACAGTGACTGCAGATACACAGTATGTGGCAACCGTTGCGGTATCAGATGGTGAGGCAACCGTTAATCGTGATGTTGTTGTTAATGTTATTGCGCCAACATCAGGTGGTGAAAACACAGCTCCTAGCGTTGATGCTATCGCTAATATCAGCGTTGAAGAAGGCGCATCAACATCAGTTGCTGTTGTGGCAAGCGATGCTCAAAACGATGCAGTTACATATACGTGGACAGTACCAGCTGGTTTAACGTTAGTGGGTAGTGGTTCAAATGTAACTATTGAGGCTGGCGCAGTTGATGCAGATACAGATTTCACAGTGTCTGTTGCAGTTAGTGATGGCGCATTAACCACAACGCAAAGCTTTAGCGTAACAGTTACAAACGTTGATACTACAAATCCACCTACAGGAAGCTGGGATGCGAGTGTTGCATACGTTGGTGGTGATGTCGTTACTTATAACGGCGTTGAATATAAAGCAAAGTGGTGGACTCAAGGCGAGCGTCCTGATTTAGGTGGTGCATGGGAAGCAACAACACAACCTACAGATGGTACGGGTGTCGCAGTTTGGCAGCCAACGGCTATTTATAACAGTGGTGATGAAGTTTCTTATCAAGGTAATAAGTACCAAGCTAAATGGTGGACTCAAGGGAACGAACCTGGTTCAACCGATGTATGGTTAGCACTTTAATTTTAACCTGAGAATTTGGGTTTTAAAAAACCATATAAATTAAAAAAGCAGCTTTCGAGCTGCTTTTTTGTTAACGACTATTACGAGGGATTAAAACAACGCTTTAGAGCTAATTATTAAGCCGTTTACATCAGCATATACCCAATCACCAGTATTAATTGTGGTGTTTAACATATTAACCGGGTGATCTTTAGCGCCTAAGCCGCGCTTAGTGGTGCAGCGCGGGGTTGCGCCTAGCGCCATTACAGGTAAATCAAGTGTGGCAAGAATTTCAATATCGCGACAGCAACCATTAATAACTATGCCCTGCCAGCCATTTTTTAATGCGCGCTCTGCAATCATATCGCCAATAAAGGCAAAACGCTTACTGGCAAAACCATCAACAACTAACACTTTGCCGTCACCATTTTCATGCAATATGTTACCAGCAAACGAGTTATCGTCAGGGCAGGTGACGGTCACTACTTGACCATAAAAGTGAGTTTTATTACCAAAGTGCTGCAAGCCACTATCAGCAACTTGCACATTATCGCGATGTTCATCATATAAATCGGGCGTAGTAAACGGTGTCATTGAGGGCATCCTTGTTTTTGGCAAGCCATGTAGGGCAAAGACCGTAAGTTTTAAAGTAGTAATAATGTTTATCGTAGGCTAATTAACAACTCAGGTGTAGCTAATGTTGTCGATTAGCGTATAGATTTTAGTCGCAATATAAGCATTTTTAGTGTTTTTTAATCCTGTTTTTATGAGTAACTAATGCTGTTACCTAGTTTTATCTTTTCGAAAGAATTTAATTTGGCGATCGCATTAGCCAAACGTCTCATTGTTGGCTACTTTTTCATATGCTACGTTCAATTGTTATTTTAAAAAGTGGGGCGGCAAAATAGCCCTCTATAAACACATACAAAAAGAGAAGCGTGCTTTATGATCATCTTTTTTATCTGCCTGACTATTTTAATATTAGGCTATAAGTTTTATAGCCCGTTTGTTGCAAAACAAGCGGGTTTAGATTCAACCGTTGACACACCGCAAAAGCGTTTTAGCGAAGGTGTTGACTACGTTGCTATTCACCCCGTTCGTGCATTTTTAATTCAGTTTTTGAATATTGCAGGAGTAGGCCCCATATTTGGCCCTATTTTGGGCGCGTTATATGGCCCCGTAGCGTTAGTGTGGATTGTACTGGGTAACGTTTTAGGCGGTGCAGTACATGACTTCTTTTCTGGCGTTATGAGCATTAAAGAAGATGGTAAAAGTTTACCTGAAATTGCAGGCCATTATTACAACGTTGTATTTAAAGGCTTTATGCTTATATTTACCGCTATGTTGTTATTTTTTGTTGGCGTCGTATTTATTATGAGCCCTGCGGGCTTATTGAGTAACTTAGATGCATTTGAAGGCACCATTTTTGCTAGCAATACATTTTGGGTTCTGGCTATTTTAGCGTATTACTTTTTAGCCACGTTATTACCAATCGATAAAATCATCACTAAGTTTTACCCTATTTTTGGTTTGTTAATGATTGTAATGACAGTAGCTATTGCGATATCACTGTTAATTAATGCACCCCATTTACCTGTGGCTGGCGACTTTTTAGCATACTTTGAGGCCGATCATGCTCACGACTTTTTAGCACCAAATCCTGATGGACTGCCCACTTGGCCGTTGCTATTTATAACCATTACCTGTGGTGCTATTAGTGGTTTTCACTCTACGCAGGCACCTATTATTGCCCGTTGTTTAACTAATGAAAAATATGTACGCCCAGTTTATTACGGCGCGATGATGTGTGAAGGTATTGTAGGTTGTGTTTGGGCACTTGCTGGTATTGCAGCCTTCCCAGAAGGGTACGCGGGTTTAAAATCGATGCTTGATTTAGGCGGTCCTGGCTTAGTGGTTAACCATATCGCAAATAGCTACTTAGGTGTATTTGGCGGTATCATGGCTATTATTGCTGTTGCTGTTTTCCCTATCACGTCAGGTGATACGGCGTTCCGCTCTCTGCGCTTAACGGTGGTTGATGCGTTTAGTATTCCGCAAAGTTTACGCAATCGTTTGTTGTTAGCACTGCCAATTTTAACCATTGCTTACTTTATGACTAAGCTCGACTTCTCTGTTATTTGGCGTTATTTTGCGTTTTCAAATATGCTGCTTTCTACCAGTGTGTTGTGGCTTGCAACCAAGTACCTATTTGACCGTGGTACATTCCACTGGATCACGAGTATACCCGCCGTGATCGCAACCGCAGTGACCTTATCTTACATTATGACTGCGGCAATTGGGTTAAACTTATCAAGTGATTTAGGTAAGCCAATTGGAGTAGTAGTGGCGGTTATAGGTTTTATTGTATTAGCCTTTGTGCATTCAAAACATAAAGTGCGTCCAGCTTAAACCACATAGCTACTAATGTAAAAAGCGAGCTTTATTTAAGCTCGCTTTTTTTATATAAGCATTTAAAAAGTGGCTTGTTCGAAGTAGCTAATATCATCTAGGGTTTTACTAATAATCATCGCACCCTCTAATAAGCTCACTGTTTGTATTGCCGCGCGAGCAGGGTTTTCTTCACCATTCGCAGCGTGTGCTTGGGTTAACCACGCTAGATTTTTATTAAAAAACCGCTGAACTTCAACCCGCACTTTATCAGGGAGACTGTCGCTTTCTGCGCCGAGCAAGCCACATAAGCACATTTTTTTGTCTATCACGAGAGCATTTCTAAATAACTGAGTATAAATATCAATAGGATTTTTACCATTGGCTTTTAGGGCGTCAGGATCGCCAAGTACCAACATAAAAGCGTTGGTGTATTGATGCGCAAGCTCTGCACCTAAATCAGCTTTGGTTGGAAAGTGATAATGTACACTGGCACTTTTTATACCTATTTCAGTAGCAAGTTCTCTAAAGCTAAAGTTGCTATATCCACCCAGTCGCACTTTATTTTCTGCGGCTTGTAGCAGGGCTGCTTTTTTACTCATTTTGATATTTCCTTGCTGTTATCTGAAAAAATTATCAACCAGTAGGTAGTTATTTTCAAGCTCTTTTATTTTTAGTTTGCAAACACTAAGCGCTTGCTATAAATTACCTATCAGTAGGTAGGCTTGATTTGCTTATATTAACTTAAAATATAAGAGATAATTATGAAAATTTATGACGTAGAAAATTTCCCTAACCCATTACGGGTTCGTATTGCACTTGCTGAAAAAAATGCGACTGATAAAGTAGAGTTTGTTGCTGTTGATTTATTAAATGGGGAGCACCGCAGTGAGGCTTTCTTGGCAAAGAATCCGTTGGCAGGTGTACCTGTACTAGAGCTTGATGATGGTACTTTTATTGCCGAGTGCACTGCAATTACACAATACATTGATACCGCTTTTGCAGGCCCTTCATTAACTGGTGTTGAGGCAAAAGAACGCGCGGTAATTAATATGATGCAAAAACGTGCTGAGTCGATGGTACTTGATGCAATTGCCACTTACTTTCATCATGCTACTGATGGATTAGGACCTGAACTTGAAACCTATCAAAATGTTGCATGGGGTGAAAAGCAAGCTGAAAAAGCACAGCAAGGCTTGGTTTATTTTAATAGCGTATTAGCAAATTCAACTTATGTGGCAGGTGAACAATTTAGTGTTGCAGATATTACCTTATACGCAGGACTTGTGTTTGCAGGCTTTGCACAAATTGCTATTCCTACTGAACTCACGCACTTAATTGCATGGCAACAAAAGGTCGCTCAGCGTCCAAGTATTGCTGCTAAAAATTAATAATTTGGAGCCAACTATGAAAATTGCTGCCGACTTTAGTCAACGTGTCGTAGTACATAGCGAGTCACTTGAATGGATAGCTTCGCCCATGGCAGGTGTTGATAGACGTCCACTTGACAGAGTGGGCGACGAAGTTGCTCGTGCCACTAGTATTGTACGCTATGCGCCAAACAGCCACTTTAGCCCACATACACATACCGGCGGTGAAGAGTTTTTAGTACTTGATGGGGTATTTCAAGATGAACATGGTGACTTCCCACAAGGTACCTATATTCGTAATCCTCCACAATCAAAGCATACTCCTGGCTCAAAAGACGGTTGTATTATATTTGTAAAACTATGGCAGTTTCAGCCTGAAGATCGCCAGCACGTGCGCATTCACACACAGCAGATGCAAGGGCATAAAAGCCCCGAGTTTAATGACCTAAATGTCATTCCGTTATATCAAGATACGTATGAAACAGTGAGTATTGTACAGTTTAACGCAAATCAATCTTTAACGCTCACGGTGAGTGGTGGCGCTGAGTTGTTGGTTTTGGATGGCACTTTACAAGAGCATAACGACACACTTGAAAAACACAGCTGGCTTAGAGTTCCTGTTAATAGCCAAATAAACGCCACCGCGGGTAACAATGGCGCAAGAGTATGGATAAAAACCGGCTATTTAAACGATGTAAAAAACCAAGTTAATCGGCTAAAAAAACATAATTAGCTCAAAAAATAAATCTGCATTAAGTGACTTTTTTGATCTGCTTCAAGTAAAAGCTTTTAACTATTGCCTATAATTTAAGCTCTTTTCATTCAAGGGTTGAGTTATGGTTAATTTAACACATGGTTTGTCGATTGGTATTGAGCGCTCAGGCAGTGAGTTTTTCTTAACACTTAAGGCAATTGGTACCTTAACTCACAAAGACTATGAAGTGATCACCCCGATGATCGATTCAGCGTTAGGCGAAGTTAAACATCCTATTGTTAATGTACTCATAGATGGCACCGAGTTAGATGGTTGGGAGCTTCGTGCTGCTTGGGACGATTTAAAACTTGGCTTAAAGCACAACAAAGAGTTTAAAAAAATAGCGATTTACGGCAATAAAGAGTGGCAATCAACCATAGCTAAGTTAGGCAGTTGGTTTATGTCGGGTGAAATACAATACTTTGAAAATGCTACTGCCGCTTTAGAATGGCTAAAAACCAGTAATTTAGACGCTTAGTAAAAAAAGGCCAACAGAGGCCTTTTTTGTAAGTACCTTAGTTTATTTTGACAGTGTTTGCTGCGTGGGTAGCGCAGGAAAAGCGCCTTTAGCTAAACATGCTTTTGAGCCACAGCGAAGACCAAAGTGAAGCGCCTGTTTTACTATTGACTCATCATTTAGCTTATCGGTGAGTGGCATTGCATTATCGCTGTGGTTTAGGTAATACAGTACGCCTGCAATAAAAGCATCACCGGCGCTGGTGGTATCTACAGCGGTAATTGTTGGGGCTGCTTCACTGAGTGTAAAAGCGCTATGGTAAGCAGTCGCTGGTGCTGGACCATCGGTTAAAAACACCAGCGTGACGCCTAAATCAAGCAGGGATTTTAAGTAGATATCAGCTGATTGTTGGCGTTGCGTTGCTAAAAAGTTTAACTCATCACGTGAGAGCTTAACAATATCGCAATAGGCGAAACACGCCTGAACGCTTTGCTCAATCTCATTGCTACTTTGCCATAAGCTGTAGCGTAAATTCACATCAAAGCTGACGAGTTTGTGGTTGTTTTTAGCCAGCTTTAAAGCGTACTCAGTGGTTTGTGCAATTGCCGAATTAGTAAGGGTGTTTGAACAAAAGTGTAGGGTACTCAATTCATCCCAATTAATACGATTTAAATGCTCACTCGTTAACAGTAAATCGGCTGTTTGATGACGATAAAAGTTAAAGCTGCGTTCGCCGCTTTCATCTAAGCTGACAATAACCATAGCCGTTTGCGCGCCTTCTATGGTAAATAAATACTCAGTACCTACGTTATATTGCTCAAGCGCATTAGTTAATTGTTTAGCAAAATAGTCATCTCCCATACCGCCACAAAACGCAGCATTGCCGCCGAGTTTTGCGTAACCTACTGCCACATTAGCTGGAGCACCTCCTGCAATGGGTAAATAAGCACTGTTTTGAGAGTCTTGAGGCAGCATATCAATAAGCAGCTCACCAAGGCTAAGTAATTTGGTCATAGTGTAAATCCTAAAAAACCTAGCATGGCTAGGTCACAATTCGAGGGAGAATTATTAAAACTAATTAGTGTAACAATCGCTGAACAAACAAAGCTTCAGCAATTGTTACACTAAAAATGGTTAGTTAAACGCGTATTTAAACGTCAATGACGTTGTACGGCCATTAATAGCACGTGCGCGTATGATGTTGTTATCAGGTATTGAGCCTTCTTCTGCTTCAGTAATACCTACTGTATCGAATAGGTTATTTACGTTTAGTGCAATATTAAGGTTTTCTGATAAATCGTAGCTTACAAAGCCATTTACTTGAGTGTAACCATCAAATTTAAGATCGTTATTATCTTGAGCATAGGCATCAGTAGTACCAATAAAGCTAAGGCCTGCAGAGCCTTTTTCATAAGTGTAACGTGCCATTAATGAGTAAATTAAATCAGCTTGGCGACGAGGCGTATTACCAACCACTTCAGGGGTAAGTGCATCTTTTGCAATTTCAGCGTCTGTCCACGTTAAATTACCACGAAAATCCCATGCATCAATAAAGTAGGTTGATTCAACCTCAATCCCTTTTGCTTCATATTCGCGGTCAAAAAAGGTTTGTGATGTCGCTTCAAAGTTTTGCTCTTCAGTTTCAGCATAAAATGCCGTGGCAAAAACTGACAGTGAATCAAAGCGCTTTTTAATACCAAACTCATACTGGTTTACTTCATCAACGGCATCTTCATCGGCTACTGAGCCATCGGCGCGAACTTTACCAAATAAAAGTCGGTCAGCATTGGCGCGACCGCCTTTACTCAATCGTGCAAACGTTGCAAGGCTTGAGTCAATTTGGTAATTGGCACCAATTGAATATGATGCGTAATCCCAGTCGTAATTAACAGGGCTGGCATTTGCAAGGTCAATACCTGCAACATTTTGTTCAGGAACAGAAATCACACCGTCGCGATTCATATCAACGGTTGAGGTAACCGCGCCTGCATAGTTACCACGCGCTTCACCGCTGTCATAACGAGCACTAGCATCGATACTTACGTCACCCACCTTAGTTGAAAATGCAATATAGGGTGCACGAGTGTCGTATTCTGTGTCGTAATCACGTTGACAACAGTTACCCCAAAAAGGCGTGCCATAAGCGTATAAGCCATTTTCAGAGAATTCAGTCCCATCGGCGGCTGTTACATTTAATAGCGCAGCGTTATCACCTTTAAGCTCCATTAGGTAGGAATTCCATAACCACGACATGGCAATATTTTGGGTTGACGCATAATAGCCAAAAGTAACGCTAGTATCATCGCTTAGCGATTTAGTCAGTTTGAAGTCGTTAACAATCGAGTCAAAGTCGTTCATGGTTACATCAAACGTATGAATGCGCATGGCTAAATCATCGTTAAATGCAGCACCAGTGGTTGCATTACTAAGCGTTGCACCCACACCACCAATGCTTTGCGCTATAGCTGATGCATCACCAACTTCAGCGGGGATCAACGAATTAAAATTACCGCTTACAGATGATTTACGAAAACGGTTTTCAATACGCCAATCGTTGTCTAAATCAAATGCAGCCTCAAAACCGATTGAGTCAACTTGCGGATTCATACCATCGCGAATATCGCCATTGCTTATTTGATTTTCGCCGTTTAAGCGCACTGTTTTAGTAAATAATGCCGAATGTGGGGTATCTGATTGTGCGTCAAACCCAGGGATTGAGTCACCATTTGCATACATTGGCATAGGTAAGTAACCCACACTTTTATCATCTAAATGTTTGTAATAAAGGCGCACGTAACCATTTTCAAAATCTTTGGTTAGATTGGCTTTAATTTGCCCACCTTTATTTGAGGTATAGCCTGTTTCGCGCGGGCCTTCACCTTGACGCACAAAACCACCAACATGAAAGCGTACAGTGTCATTTAAATATGTGCCATATTCAAAGTCAGTTCGAATAGTATCGTAATCTAGACCAAGTGTAGTTGATACGCTGCCCGATTCGTTTTCGCCATTTTTTGAAATGAAATTAATTATGCCACCCGGTGCATTACTGGCTGCGGTAGAGGCTGAACCACCGCGAATAGATTCAATAGTTTGCACTGTATTATCTAAGCGCATAAAAATATCAGCATTACCAAATGCAATGTCGCCATATTGTAAAACAGGCAAGCCATCTTCTTGGAGCTGTAAAAATTTAGCACCACCAGAGGCAACTGGTAAACCACGTACTGCAATGTTGGCGTTACCTTCACCGCCGGTTGATTCTGAACGAACCCCGGGAATAATTCTAAATGCCTCTGCAGTAGAGCGAGGCGTAGACACCTCAACTTGCTCAAGCGACACACTGCTCACAGAAGAACTTGACGCCATTATCGTTGTGCGGCGGGGTACACCGGTAACAACAATTGTTTCTAGTCCTTTGTTGGCTTGCGCTTGTGTATTTTGCTCTTGTTGTTGTGCATTAACGCCTTGGCTAACGGCGAGCGCTAAAGCACTGATCAGATATAAAGGTGTGTTGTGTGTTGTCATGTGAACGCCTCGTTTTAAACCCGAAGGAAAGTTGTTATTTTTACTTAATCGATTAAGTAAAAATAACAAAGTTTTTACAATAAGCAAATTGTTTTGTTAATTATTTGCTGTTTTTTTATTCAAGCATTGATTTTTATAATGTTTTTTATAGCATTAGCGTTGTTTGTTTATTCAGCGACTAAGTTACTTTGCTCTAATGCAGTTGCTGATGGGTCACGGAAGTAATTAAATAACATAGCCAAAAATAATATGACTGCAAAACCCGTTGCTAAATAAAACCCGTAGCGCACGTGTCCAAAGTAATCGCTGATCATACCCATAAATAAAGGTGCTAAGGCGGCTGACAGTGCAGTAAAAAATAATATAACACCGGCTACTGCGCCGTGTTGATGAACAGGAAAACACGATATTCCTTTAGAATTTAAAGTAGGGTAAACCATCGACATAAATAAACCTGAAAGAGGTAATAAAGCCACTGCCCAGTCAACGCCGCCATAAAGAGTGCCAACGTAACACAGCGCAATACCAAAGCTTAAGTAAGCCATAACCCCTTGCCAACTAAACCTATTAAGTAACCATACCGCAATAAAACGCCCTGCAGCACGCAACACAAAAAAGATTGTTAGTGCGTAAGTGGCGAGCAGCGGCCATGAGCCGGTGTAATCTTTTAGTAGGGTAGGCATCCACACGTATATGGCGACTTCGGTGGCAACATATAAAGCAATTGCAAGAGAAAAACCCAGTGCATAAGGGTTTTTAACCATTTTCATGGTCGTTTTTAGTGAGGCTGGTTTGCCTGTACTTTTTACTACCGCAGGATAATCGGCACGCCAAGCAAGCAATGCCAAAATTAAACACATAATGCCAGCAATAATATAAAGGTAAGTCCAACTTACATTTTGAACCAGCAGCACGCCAACTAAAGCAGGGCCAACAATAGCACCAATGCCAAAAAAACCTTCTACTTTATTCATGGTTTTGGTGTGTTCTTCGTTGCTATTAGAAATATCGCCTAAAAGCGCCAGTGCACCGGTTTTAAATAAACCAATGGCCAGGCCAATACAGCACAGTAAAAAAACAAAAAATATAAAGCTGCTGCTAATAGCAAACAAAAAACAACTTGCAGAGAATATTAATAAACCAAGCATAATCGTTTTTTTACGGCCAAGGCTATCGGCTAAAAAGCCTAGAAATAATCCACTTATTGCAATCATGGCCATAGGCGCATAATGAAACGCACTGGCTTGGGTCATGCTTAAACCAAAATCGCTTATGAGTTCGGGAATAATCATGCCAACGGCGTCAGAGGTCATGGCAAACATAAAAAACATCATGTATGTGAGCCAACGAATTTGTTGCAACGGATCGCTGCTTACGTGTGTGTGTGATTTTGTCATTTGCTTTTCCTCGTTAAATGCTTGGTAACACACATTAAGTTGTCAGTAACTTATTGTAGTATTAATCGAGCCACGATATTTGTATGTAAAATATTTAAAAATTACTTGTAAATTCTTACTTGCTAGTTAAAGATATATCTTAATCGATTAAGTTTCAACTTGGTAATCACACATGATGAAGAATAAAGTTCAATTGATCACATACGCTGATCGAATCACCGGTAAAGATATAAACGCATTAACAGCACTTCTAAAGGGTCCACTTAAAGACGTTTTTGCAGGGGTACACTTATTACCATTTTATAACCCAATAGATGGTAGCGATGCAGGTTTTGACCCAATTGATCATAGTGAAGTTGATGCCCGAATAGGAACTTGGTCAGATATTCAAGCACTTGGAAAAGATCATGATTTAATGGCCGACTTAATAGTAAACCATGTATCGGCGCAATCGTTTCAATTTCAAGATGTGCTTGCCAAAGGCAAAGGGTCTGAATTTTGGGATTTATTTTTAACTAAAGAAGATGTATTCCCTAATGGCATGAGCGACCAAGAACAACAAGCCATTTACCGTCCGCGTCCTGGAAGCTGTTTTACACCAATGAAATGCGGTGATGGTCAAACGTATGATTTTTGGACTACCTTTACCGACAATCAAATTGATATAAACGTAAAAGTAGAAGCTGGTATTGCTTATTTAAATAACGTACTTACTAAATTTTCTGCTAACAACGTAAACATTATTCGTTTAGATGCAGCGGGTTACGCCATTAAGCAAGCAGGTACAAACTGTTTTATGCTGGATGAAACCTTTGCGTATTTAGATAAACTCTCAAAGCAGGCAAATGATTTAGGCATGGAGACCATTGCTGAAATTCATAGCCATTATCAAACTCAAGTTGCCGTAGCTAAGCGCGTAAACATGGTGTACGACTTTGCCCTGCCTCCGCTTATTTTACATAGCTTATTTAATAATGACGTAGACGCACTGCTTAAATGGTTACAAATTTCACCGCGTAACTGTTTAACTGTACTAGACACCCATGATGGCATTGGCATTATTGATGCGGGTCCAATGGGCGATAAGCCAGGGCTGTTAAACGCATCTCAAATAGATAACCTAGTAGAAACCATGCATGCCAATAGCAATAACCAGAGCCGTAAAGCAACAGGTGCTGCTGCAAGTAACGTCGACCTATATCAAGTTAATTGTACGTATTACGATGCACTGGGCGCAAATGATTTTGATTACTTGTTATCTCGCGCCATTCAATTTTTTGCACCGGGTGTACCACAAGTGTATTACGGTGGTTTATTTGCTTGCAAAAATGATATGGAGCTTTTGGCGAGCACGAACGTTGGTCGTGATATTAATCGCCCTTATTTAGATGCCGCTAAAATAGATGAAGCGCTAAATAAGCCGGTTGTAAAAGGGTTAATAGCGTTAATTAATATACGTAATGAGCATCCTGCATTTGCTGGTGAATTTACTGCTCAAGGTGGCGGGAGTGTATGTTGTTTAATGTGGAAGCTTGAGCAACAATCAATTTCTCTAAGCGTTGACTTTGCTAGCCGTACTGCACTTATTACGCAGGTTAATGGCGCTCAAGAAGACACTTTAAACTTACAAAGCTTATTAGTTTAAATAGCTTTATTTGTTGAAAAGCAAAAAGCCAAGCAATTTAAGCTTGGCTTTTTTATCTGCGTTACTAACAGCGCTCAGCTACTTGCACCAATATTTAGTGTATAACCTACTTCGTGTTGTTTTTCTTCTTTAGAAATAAATAAGTTTGCGGCTATAACGCCCTTTTCTTGGCTATTTTGATGAATCGTTGTAAGGCGAGGCACAAAACGGGCGGCTTCTTCTATGCCATCAAATCCAACAATACGTAATTGTTCTGGTATTTTTATGTCTTGTTCTATGGCTTCTCGCATGGTGGCGAGTGCTATTAAATCACTCATACATATAATCACATCAGGACGTGGAGAGGCGTTTAATACTTCTTTTGCGGCTATGCTGGCAAAGCGTTCGCTACTTTCAGGAATATTCCAAATGCGGTCGTCGGCTACCGTTACATTCGCTTCATTTAACGCACGCTGATAACCCCGTAAGCGTTGGTGAGAAATAGATTGACCCGTTTCAAACTCATGATGTTCGTATACTCGGCACAATACATTTTCATCGAGTAATCTCAAGCCTAATATTGCCACATTATCAGTTTTACTGTGCAGAACATGTTTGGCTATTTCGTAACTGGCTTGTTCGTTGTTTATATTAATTGAGGCGTTGCGGGCAATATCAAAATCCACAGTGACCACATGTTTTTGTACCGTTTTTAGTTGCTCTACTAGTGCTTTATTGCGCGGGCGTCCATAACAAATAAAGCCATCAACAAAATCAACAACATTATTAAGGTTGTCGCTATTGCCTGAAAACAATAAAACATTAATGTTATTTTTTTCAAGCACTGAGGTTACACCACGCATAAAGCTACTCGCGACAGGGTCTGATACCATATATTCCACGCTATCTGGCAGCACTAAAGCAACAATATTAAATGTGCCACTTCGCAAAGATTGCGCTGCTTTATTAGGGCCATAATAACCGAGCTCTTTACAAGCTTTAAGTATGGCTTCGCGGCGTTTAGCAGAGAGTTGATCTGGGCGATTAAACGCATTTGATACCGTAGCATTAGACACACCTAATTCTTTGGCAATACTCTTTAATGTCCAGCGGGTGGGTTTACTCATCGGCGACTCTTAACTACTTAGCAGGGAATTAGTAAATTAACATATTAGGCTGTTTAATATAACAAAAACTGTTGTGTTGCGTTAATGTCGACACGCTTTAGGGGCAATACCAAAGGTTTGCTTAAACAAGCGGCTAAAATGGCTGGCGCTATTAAAACCAAGGTCATAGCACACTTTACTTATAGCTTGGCCTTCTAATAAAAGCGTACGGGCTTTTTTAAGCCTAAGCTGTTGCTGCCAAAGCGCAGGGCTCGTACCAAAAGCAAGTTTAAATTGCTGGTAAAACTTACTACGGCTCATACAGGTTATTTTGCACAAGGTGTCTATGTCGAGTGAGTCATTTAAATGCTCTTCGATATAATGCAGTGCATCACTCACGTTACTTTTTAGGCGCAGTTTATCGCAGTTTGCCAGTAATAAATCACGGCTTTGTTGTTGCAGTAAACGGGTGACCAACTCGTTTAACGATAAATCAATTAAGTAGTGCCGCTCAGCGCCTTGCTCACTAAATAAATGTACCATGCGCTCTAATAACTGCTGTGTTTGCGTATTATGTTGGGTGTGCACTAAATTAGGGCTGTATTCAAACAAGGTATCACTAGCAAAGTTTTGCTGCATATTAAGTGCATTAGCCACATTGGTTATTTTATCTGTGCTAATTTCAATCGCTAAACAGGTGGTAGGTGAGTTGATAGTTGCCTGTGGAAAATCAATCAGCACCCCTTGCTCAGGCGCTAACACAAACGATTCGTGGGGCAAAAACGCTTTATGATACTGACTACTCTCAACATGCATAATTTTTTTGCCACTGAGCATGGCACAAAACAGTAATTCGTTTGAATGCAGCGCCACTTTTTGCGCGCTTTTATAAGTATCGTAAATACTCAGTTCGGAGTTATCGGCAGCAAAGCTCACTTTGTTTTCAATAAGCACATCAAGTTGTTGGCGTTTTTTATTTAACTGCGACGAATACATAATCAGCCTTTTTAATGATTAAATCGTTTGGACTCACAGGCAATTTTTTTGGACTGCTAATCAAGTTTTTAAGCGCTTAATAGTCTAATGTCAATCAATACCGATTAAATATAAAGCAACTTGCTACATTACTCTAACAAGTTGCTGATATTTCGGCTTAGACTTTTAGCTAACAACAACAAGAGAACACACATATGATTTACGCAAATCCAGGCTCAGCAGATGCACTCATCACATTTAAACAGCAGTATGGTAACTATATTGGCGGCGAATGGGTTGAACCCGTTAATGGCCAATACTTTGAGAATATTAGCCCTGTAAATGGCAAAGTGTTTTGTAAAATTCCTCGCTCTGATAAAGACGATATTAATTTAGCACTTGATAAAGCGCATGCCGTAAAAACGCAGTGGGGCACCACCTCAGTTACCGAGCGTAGCAATATTTTATTAAAAATTGCCGATCGCATTGAACAAAACCTAGAGCTACTCGCAGTGGCCGAAACATGGGATAACGGTAAAGCAATTCGCGAAACCCTCGCGGCGGATATTCCACTTGCTGCGGATCACTTTCGTTACTTTGCCGGTTGCTTGCGTGCTCAAGAGGGCAGCATTGGTGAGATAGACGAAACCACGGTGGCGTATCATTTTCATGAGCCATTAGGGGTTGTAGGGCAAATCATTCCGTGGAACTTTCCAATTTTAATGGCTGCATGGAAACTAGCGCCTGCACTTGCAGCAGGTAACTGTGTGGTACTTAAACCTGCTGAGCAAACACCCGCATCAATATTAGTGTTAATGGAAATTATTGGTGATTTACTGCCCGGCGGCGTGCTAAACGTAGTAAATGGCTTTGGTAAAGAAGCTGGCGAAGCACTGGCAACCAATACGCGTATAGCTAAAATTGCCTTTACAGGCTCAACCCCTGTGGGCTCACATATTTTAAAATGTGCAGCCGATAACATTATTCCTTCAACGGTAGAGCTTGGCGGGAAATCACCTAATATCTTCTTTAGCGATGTTATGGAAAAAGACGACTCGTACCTAGATAAAGCAATTGAGGGCGCCATTCTTGCCTACTTTAACCAAGGTGAAGTATGTACTTGTCCATCACGCTTGTTCATTCAAGAAGATATTTATGAGCAATTTATAGAACGTATTTTACAACGTACTAAGCAAATTAAACGCGGTAACCCGCTAGACAGCGAAACCATGGTAGGCGCGCAAGCCTCTAAAGCACAGTTTGATAAGATTTTAAGTTACATTGATATTGGCAAACAAGAGGGTGCTGAAGTACTTAGTGGTGGCCATGTTGAGCAACTTAGCGATGAGCTAAATGGTGGCTATTACATTCAACCTACTTTATTAAAAGGCACTAACGATATGCGCGTGTTCCAAGAAGAAATTTTTGGCCCCGTTATTTCAATGTCGACCTTTAAAGATGAAGCCGAAGCACTCGAATTGGCTAACAGCTCTGAATTTGGTTTAGGCGCAGGGGTATGGAGCCGTAATATGAACCGCGCTTATCACTTTGGTCGCAAAATAGAAGCCGGCCGTGTATGGACCAACTGTTACCATATGTACCCAGCACACGCTGCGTTTGGCGGTTATAAAAAGTCTGGTATAGGTCGCGAAACGCACAAACTCGCGCTCGATCATTACCAACAAACTAAAAACTTATTAGTAAGTTACAGCGAAGATCCCCTTGGCTTCTTTTAATAACGCGTTTTAGTTTAAACAAACAACCTATAAGTAATGAAAGCGCTGCGTTATTGCAGCGCTTTGTTTATAGAAATTTAATTTAGAAATTTGTCGACTCTAATGTCCTTATCGATTGTACCAAGATGAAAACTCAGTTACTGTTCCTGTTATAGTTACTTTTTATTATCTTTCTGCTATGGCTAAAGCGTTTATTCTAACTCATTATTTGGGCTTATAAATCAAGGAAGGCTCATGAATATAAACCACACTAAATTCCGTTTTATTTTACTAAAAGGTGTTCTAGGCTGGGGAGTTCCTACAGCTTTTTTATTTCAATTAATTATGTACTTTACAGGTGAGCAAGATTTTTTTGATGGAATCATTTCATCTTTAATAATATTTCCTTTAGTAGGCATATTATTTGGATACTTTTTGTGGCATTCGAAATATAAAAAAGAGCGAAATAACTGAGATAACAACCTTAATCACTTGGTTTGTTGAAATTTTTTAGCTGTGATAACAAGAAGGTTTGAGTGAAAATTTGTGAAACCCAAAGGTTGCTTATTCGGCCATTTTCAATTGATGATGTGCCGGCATTAAGTAAAATTCTTAGTGACGATGAGGTGATGAGATACTCAATTCGTGGTGTGTGCGATGAAGCTGCAACTGGTGAGTTTATAAAGTGGTGTATACAATGTTACGATTCATATGGTTTGGGGCCATGGGCATTAATAGATAAAAGCAGCGATTTATTGATTGGATTTTGTGGTATTTCCCCACAAAGTATCGCGGGTAACGAAGAGCCTAATTTAGGATATCGATTAGCGGTCGATTTTTGGAATAAAGGCTTAGCCTGCGAAGCGGCTAAAGGTGTTTTAAAGTATGTGTTTACGCAAACTACTCATCAATCCGTCGTTGTTATTATTGAACCTGAGCATATTGCGTCATTAAAAGTAGCAAAGAAAATTGGCTTTACAGACTACAGTAATCATGAATTTCACGGTCGTGCCGTACAGTTATACCGATTAACTAAGGCGCAGTGGAGTAACTCATTTTTTTAAATAATGCTATGTAGGTAGTAAAGCTCAAAATAGTTAACGTTTACTTGTCAAAAAGAAAATTTTTAATGCATATAGATTCTCATCTAGTACAACTTGAAAAAAACAACCGAAAGTTATTTAGTGGATTTCATTATTTGGGACTTACGTTAGCGATGGCTGTAATTGTTTTATTGTTAATGTTTTATTTCAGCCCATTGATAGGGCTTGCTTGCTCAGGTTTTGCTGCTTTCTTTTTAAACTTTTTCTATTCACAGTATACCTTTAGAAAACTCAACGCCCGCATAACACTACTGCAAACCAAAATTGAACAAACCTCTAAGTAAGCTGTTGCTCTAAATTTAAAGCCAGTTCATTTTAAATCTTGCTCATTGCTAGCTGCTTTTAATGTTGCTAAGTTACTGCTGTAAAAATAATTTGCTAATACCTATTTGATTTAATGTATTTTTAGTTCTACCAAATGAGTTTACAGTAATTATATAGCCTAATTTAAAATGGATTTTCATGAACATAAAAACAAAAATAGTTAGCCGTACTTTATTGAGCGCTTTATTGATTACGCCTACCTTGAGCATGGCCAAATTATCGGCTTCTCCTCAAACCCCAGAGCAATGGCGCATTGTTACTGAGCGTGATATTGAAGCTGCTTACAGCATATCGGCAAAAAATCACCCTGGCATGTTTGATGTTAACAACCCAGCCTTTCCTGAGCTATTAAAGCAAGCAAAAGCAGAAGCATTTGCACTGTCTGCTAAAGCGAGCGGGCCACAGGTTCATGTTGCGGCAATAGCGCGTTTTAGTACTGTGCTACAAGATGGTCATGCTGGTGTGTTTTCACGTGTTGAACGACCTGCTCGTCGCTGGCCTGGTTTTCGTGCAGTTTGGCGGGGTGATGCACTAAAAGTGTATTACAGTGAAACAGATAATATAAATAAAGGCGACGTGATAACTGGCTGCGATGGGCAAAGTACAGAGACGTTAATGCGACAAAGAGTGTTTAAGTTTCATGGACAGGTTACACAGCCTGGGCATTGGTGGCAGCAAGGTTGGCGGTTACTTGTTGATGAGGGCAACCCATTTTTAACACCTCTAAAAGAATGTCAATTTGTTAAAGCCAATGGACAATCCTACAGTAAAACCCTTGATTGGTCTGTTCAGCCACAGAGCGTAACTAAGCATTTAACACATGCCTATAATGGGGATGAGCTTGCAACCGACTTAACATGGCCTGCGCAAAACATAGCTTGGATTGCTATGCCTAGTTTTGCAAATAACGATAAGCAAACTAAGGATTACAATAACCTGTATAAAAAAGTGACTGTTCAACGTTCTAAGTTACTCAGTGCAAAAACGGTGGTTTTAGATCTTCGTCATAACCAAGGTGGCTCGTCGTATTGGAGCTTAACGCTTGCAAAAGCGTTGTGGGGTGAGCAAGTTGTTGAACAAAAAATGGATAGCTACTCACAAAATAGCCGGGTTTGGTGGAGAGCGTCAAAAGACAATACTAACTATGTAAAATCGTTAATTGATGTGGTAAAAGATCAACCTGAAGTTCATGAATTGATTAAAGAAATAGCAGCAGGTATGGCGCAGTCACTTGAAAACAATAAGCCATTTTACATCGAAGAAAAGCAAAGTAAATCAAACCTAAGCGAAAGTACGGTACCAGTGAGTGACTTTAAAACACAGGTTCTTGTTATTGTACCGCCACAGTGTGCAAGTGCGTGTCTTGATGCCATTGATGTATTTAAGCAATTTACAAATACTCAGTTATTTGGCGCGCCAAGTAGTGCTGACTCATTGTATATGGATGTTCGATTAGCCGAGTTACCCTCAGGGTTAGGTAAAGTGATCATCCCTAACAAAGTATATGTTAATAGAGCAAGAGGAAAGGGCGATTACTACAAACCCAACATTGCCTATAACGATATTGATTGGACAACCGACAAGTTATTAGAAAAAATTAAACATTTATAAAAAAAGCCGCTCAATGAGCGGCTTTGAATTTTCAATTATAGGGGGTAATCAAAACTGTGTTTGGGCAATGCATTAATTGCCCATAGAGTATCTAACGCCAAAGGCATAACGAGGACCGTATTGAGCCGCGCTTAAGAACTGGCTTTCGAAACGGCTAAATGAACGCTCGGTTTCGTTAGTTAAGTTCACACCTTCAAAGAATACCGTTGTGCTTTCGTTAACTTCGTAGTTAACACTAATATCCCACTGCAAGTACTCTTCAGCATATTGTGGCGGAGCCGTAGCACCTGAATCTGGTAAGCCTTGTGCAATTAAGTACTCATCACGCCATGCACCGGTAATTTTTACCGATAAGCCATCTTTTTCATAGAAGCCTTGTAGGTTTGCAGAGTCACTTAAACCAGCTAATACCGCTTGAGAGGCAAGGTAATAGTTATCGTACTCTACATCGCCATCAACAACGGTGGCATTAAAGCCCGCACCAAAGCCTGAGTCACCAAACAAGTGTTGAACAGCAAACTCCATTCCGTTTACTTTACGTGAACCCACATTCTCAGGTGAATTAATCGTCCATTCAATCAGCGGATCGGTTGCTGGGTCTGGTAATATACGGTTGTTTTCACCAATGCCTACGCCATTAGCTACAATTTCATTGTAAATTGCAGTGTCAGTTGCTTGATCGCCACGGCCTTCTATGGCGGCTACTGCGTTGTTCCAACGCTGACCTAAATACACATCATGTAAACCTTCGAAGGTGGTTTTAACCTGGGTGTTGTCAATCCAGTTATCCACGTCTTTCCAGAATAAACCAACTGCAGCGTAACTGCCTTCGCTGTAATAGTACTCAAGACTTAAGTCAAAGTTTGTTGACTTAAATGGTTCTAGGTTTGGATTACCACGGCTACCACTTCTTGAGTTTAATTTAGGAGATGGAGTTAAAGCTAAGTTACCTAACATATCGCCAAGAGTTGGTCTGGTGATTGTTTGACCCCATGATGCGCGGGTTACTAAGTCATCAGTAAGATCCACTTTAATATCAATCATAGGCAGTAGTAAGTCGTACTGACCTTCATAGTCTACTTCAACTAATTCGCCACCAGCGGCAAATTGAGTTAACCACTCTGCACCGCCAGCCCAATAAACTTGTTCAGCTACCCGGCTTTTAGCTGGGCTGACGATATCGGTTTCTTCATAACGAAGACCTAAATTAACAAAAACTTCGTAGTCGCTAACGTCAAATACCCAGTTGCTAGAGAGATACACACTAATGGTTTCTTCTTCAACTTCGTTAGTTGGGAAGCGGTCAAAGCTACCAATGCGGTAGTAGTCACTGCCAATAACGTCTTCGGTTAAATAAGCACTTTGACGAGCAAATGCTTCATCAAGGTCATAAGTATAAGCATAACCTGGCGCTACGCCGTTAGGGCCAAATGAAAACTCGTCAAGGAATCCACTTAAATCAACTCTTTCGAACATCGCATCCGGGAAAATTTCAGCGAATGTACCGTTGTTAAAGCCAGGTGCATTGGCATTATTAGAACCACCCCAACCACTAAGTGTTTGTTTGGTATAAGCTGCGCCAAATTTTACAGTTTCAAGGCCAATATCTGTGTAAGTAAATAATTTACCATCTAATTGAACTTGAGATACTTCTGACTCACCCGGCGTTCGAGTGAAAATGCTAAAGTTAGAGCCAATTTGATTAGGATTCACTTCTTGTGTGCCGTTGTTCCAATTTATATTGAAACCGGGCACATCGCCTTCGCGGAAAAAGTATTCTTTAGTCGAGAGATCGGCTGAGCCCAAAATAATACGGGCATTAGAGTTTAAGCCTGGATCTTTACCGTTATCTGTAGTGGTTTTTGAAGTATGCGCATCAAAATTAAAACTTAGGTTTTCTGTTGCTAACCACTCAACATTAATACCGGTTGCTTTTGAGTCTACTTCTGAAGTTTCACGAAAAGCTGTGAATGACGCGTCATCACCTGCTGAATTATAATAAATAGCGGTGCCGTTTTCATCTAGCTCATAGGCATTACCATTGCCGCCAAATGAGCCGTTCCAAATACCCCACGATAACGAATTATTACCTGTTGTAGCATTTGATATCGTGTGGTCTAAGGTAAACGTTAAGTTGTCTGTTGGTGCAAACTGAAAAGTGGCTTGAGCATTTAAACGTTCACGCTGAATGTCATCTTTTGCAAAGCTGACTTCTTGCGGGAAGAAGGCTGCTGATACATATTCACCACTCTCCCCAGCATTAGGATCAAAAAACTGTTTAGCTGGATTGCCATCGGCATCCATTGGGCGGTTGTCGATTATGTTTTCAGCATCCACTGATAAATCAGGATTGACTAACCAAGAGCGAACATTTGCAGCTTGGCGCTGAAAATCACGACGGTGGTATGAAAAGTTTGCTGAAAAACCAAACATTTCGTCTGCGAAAGTATTACTGTAAATACCTGCTATTTCAGGAGTAACTTTATCACCTTCTTCTACTGAGGTGTCGTGTATGCCTTTTGCCATTACAGAAAAACGTTGACCCGGCTTTTGCAGCGGTTTAGCAGTAACAATATTAACCGTTGCGCCTAAACCACCCGTAGGGGTGTCGGCACGGGCTGTTTTCATAACTTCTAATGAACTAACACCTTCAGATGATAAGTTTTCAAAGTTAAATGAGCGGGTAAAACCGGTGCCTGCCATTTGACGGCCGTTAAGTGTTACAAGGTTAAATGATGGGCCAAAACCACGTACGGTAATTTGGCTACCTTCACCGTTTGAACGACTCACCGATACGCCGGTTATACGCTGTAGTGATTCTGCTAAGTTAGTATCTGGGAATTTACCCATTTCTTCAGCAGAAATGGCATCAACCACGCCTGATGCATCGCGTTTTACATCCATTGAACGAATGAGTGAGCCACGAATACCTTTTACTTCAATAACTTCTAGTTCAGGTTCGGCAGTATTTTCTTGCGCTGCGTATGCGAAGTTAAATGTGCTTGCAGCGATGATAAGTGACACAGAAGCCGCTAGTGGGCTTTTTTTAAACTTATTTGTGTTCATAATTGCTCTGCTTTTACTTAATTTTTTACGGTAAGTAGGTACTTATAATTTAGTACCTACCACTGAATTAGGGATTACGGATTAGCGATAACTACGTTGTCTATACGGTAAACAGCGCCTTCACCTGTGCCCCACGCTGGGAACATCATCAGTACATTAATATCACTAATATCTAAACCGGCAGCAAACAGTGACTGTAATGTAAATGTGTAGGTTTGCCATTGACCATTAACGGGTACTTCTCCCTCAACACTTTGTGCTAAAGGAAGCTCTACCGCTGTTGCTGCGCCTGTTGACTCAATTTTAAATTTCCATTCAGCGTCAGGACTATTTGGCGGCGTTACCACTTTCATTTCAAATTGTACAACGCCATTGGCTAATATTGCTGAAGCATCAAAAGAAGTACCGTCGTCCGCTAAAAAGCCCATTACCGTTGGTGCAGAGCCAATTACAAATTCTGCTACAATGCCGTGATCAGCATCGTCAGTTTCTTCAGTCGGGGTAGAGCCACCACAACAATCCCAAATCTTCCACATATCTGCGGCAGTATCTTGGAAAATCGTGATTTCATCGCCTGCTGATGCACTAGGATCGTACATCTTAGCGTTATCAACACGGTAAACCGCACCTTCACCTGTGCCCCATGCTGGGAATATCATTACTACATCAATGGCACTGACATCTAAACCTGCACTGGCTAGATCTTCAAATGTGAAGGTGTATGTTTGCCATTCACCTACTACTGGCACTTCACCAACGTCTGTCAGTGGAACTTCTACTGCAGTATCACCTTCATTAGATTCTATTTTCATTATCCAAGTTGCATCAGGGTTGTTTGGGTTTGACATTACTTTTACGTCAAACTGCAGAACACCGCTGCTTAAAATAGGCGTGGCATCGAATGGAGTGCCGCTTCCGTTTGCAGATGTACGAGTGTTGAAGCCCATAACCGTTGGTGCTTCACCTATGCTGAATTCAGCTGTTAAACCATGTTCTGCATCATCCATTACTTCTGTTGGAGTAGAGCCACCACAACAATCCCACATTGGCCAATCAAGGTTTTGCCCATCGGTAAACAAGTCTACCTGTGGAGGCTCAGGTAAATCACCTTCAATTGCTACGTTGGTAATTAAGTACTCGGCACCTTCACCGGTCTGCCATGCTGGGAATACCATTAGTACATCAATAGCACTTAAATCTAAGTCTTTTTCTTGCAGCATTGATAGTGGGAAGGTGTAAGTTTGCCATTGGCCAGTAACAGGGGCTAAGCCTTCATTGCTTTCAGTTAAGGCTACATCGCCGGTATTAGGGCCACCATCTCCAGCTTCAGCTTTCAATAGCCATGTAGTATCTGATGTTGGAGGAGTAACTACTTTCATATCAAAAGTTAAACGACCGTTATATTCAAGTAGGGGTGATGCGTCAAATGGTGATGATGTTCCTGCAAAATCATCAGGGAAGTGACCGCCACGAGTAGAGAAACCTAATACAGTGCCGTTATTGTCATTAATATTAAATTTAATAACGTCGCCTTTATCAGCGTCAGTAATTGTTTCAGGTGTTGTTCCACCACAACAATCCCAAGCAATCCAGTTAGCATTTAGACTACCATCAAACACATCCAGATTTTCTGCAGGGGCTTCACTTGGTGGCGGTGGTGGTAAAGGTGCCTCACCTTCCACAAGTGCATCGTCTAAGCTATCGTAACCAGGGCGAACTGTTTCACAGCCTTTACCGGTGGCCGGATCTGAGGCACATTCATAAACACGAACGTAATCAATTTCAAAACTTTGACCTTCTGCAAATGCAGTTTCGTCAATGCCTAAATTATTTACATTTTCTGGCCAGTCGCCGCCAACAGCATGATTTAATATAAGATAAAAATCTTTATCAAATGGGGCATTATCCCAGTGAGTAGTAAGTTCGCCACTGCCTTGTTCGAAGTATTCAGCAAACCAGCCTTTATGTTTTAGGCCAACTGCTTCATCTTTAGAATTATAACGAATTTCAGAGCGACGTTGTGTGGCGTATAAGTAGCCATCTACGTACCAGCGTATTTCGCCTTCTTGCCATTCTATTGCATAAGTATGGAAATCGTCAGCGGGGTTCATTCCCTCAGGCAGGGCATAAGCTTTGCCTGAGCTTGAGTTATTTGGCCATTCACGGCCATAGTGAAGTGTACCGTAAACATTTGCTTCAACAGTGCCATCTTCTGCGACTGTTTTTAGATTAACTGCTTCTAAAATATCAATTTCGCCAGAGCGTGGCCAGGTACCATATTCTTCATCGGTTGGCATCATCCAAAATGCAGGCCAACTTCCTTGACCAGCAGGTAGTTTGGCACGCATTTCAAAGCGGCCATAAGTAAAATCGGCGTTGTAACGGGTATTTAAACGTGCTGACGTGTATGGTTTTTCTGCGCCTTCTTCAGCAGGTAAGGCGACTATGTTTAGTACACCGTCTTTAATAAAGGCGTTTTGTTCACTGTCGGTGTAACATTGTTTTTCGTTGTTACCACCGCCAGCGCAGTTTAATTCAAAGTTCCACTTGTTAGCATCAATGCTTGTGCTGTCAAATTCATCATTCCATACCATACGCCAGTCTGAGACTGGTTCAGTAGGATTTACTTTTTCAATATCGGTGGTAGTAGTCGCTGCGTCACCACCACAACCCGCCAAAGATGCTAATGAAATAGCAGCTAAAATGCGAGTAATGCGTGTTGTTTCAATGTTCATAACTGAACCCCGTTCAACTGATTATTGTCAGAATATAGTGTATTTGTTGATTTTGTCATTTTTGTAAGCGCTTACATTTTTTCTGTGTGGTAAATGTAAGCGCTTACAAATAATATGGGGGATTTCTAATTGGGTCAAGAATTTGTTTAAATAATTTACAATTGATTTACTTTAAATGAACTGCTTTTGTTAATGTAACGGGTCAAACGCTCAGATAATGTTATAAATTAAGCTAAATTTTTTGCTTAGTTTAGCTTATTGCTACTTTTTAAATGGTAACGTTAACAAATGCCACAAGGATGCGTTTTGTTTTGGATCGGGATATTGGGCTAGGCCGATGTTTATCTCGTTGTCTGATAATGTGGCGCTGGTTTTGTAGCTGCCAAAAAGTCGATCCCACCAAGTTACACTAAAGCCAAAGTTACTGTTTGTTTCTTCGGGGTTTTGGCTGTGATGTATGCGGTGCAGCACTTGAGTGATAAGGATGAGGCGCAGTGGTTTTTCTATTGCGTTTGGCAAGCGAATATTCGCATGATTAAACAGTGCTAACCCATTGAGTGCAATTTCAAATATTAATACTGCAATAGCAGGTACACCCAAAGCGGTAACGGCAATCAATTTTATAAGTATGCTGAGTACAATTTCAATAGGATGAAATCGCAGACCGGTACTGGTATCAATATGTGCATCAGCGTGGTGTACGCGGTGCAAACGCCACAAAATAGGCACCTGATGAAAAAGCCGATGCTGCCAGTAAATAATTAAATCAAGCAAAAGTAAGCTGAGTATCACTACAATGAGTGGTGAGACATTGAGTTGATTAAATAGCCCAATTCCATGCTGCTGATAATAAACAGCAACCGCGGTTAGGCCAACCGGTACGGTTAGGCGTGAGAGCAGGGTAGAGGTAAGGGTTAATCCAAAATTAGCCAACCAACGTGACCTATTTTTAATTATTGATTGGCGTGCAGGTTTTCGCCATTCAAGCAGCATCATTATTGCCAGTACGCTGAAAAAAAAGCCGAGTCGCCAATACATTTCATGACTCATGGTTTACCTCGTGGAATGCGGTTTCTTGCTGTTTTAAGGTATAGTAACCTCCATATATACGAGTAAAAATAGTTATCGCGCAGGCAATGGCAAATAAAACAGCAAGAATTGAAAAATACTGCGGCCAAATACAAAAGGCAATAAACAAGGCAATGGTTTCAGTGCCTTCAGTTAGGCCATTTAAGTAGTAAAAACTTTTGTATTTAAATTGCGGTTTATCGAGTTTAAATTTTTCGGCGGCAATCGCAAACGCTAAAAAACTCGACCCTGTGCCTATAAAAGTCACAAGCAATAATGACCCCGCCAATGCATTTTGCTCAGGGCTACTTAAAATAAACGCAAAAGGAATAAGCGCATAAAATAAAAAATCCAGAGTAATGTCTAAATATCCCCCTGCGCTTGAACTGCTCTGAGCGTAACGCGCGAGCGCGCCATCAAGACCATCAAAAATGCGATTAATACAAATTACGATTAATGCGCCGTACCAATATTCAAAAATAATCAGTGGAACGGCTAGCAAGCCAATTAAAAAACCTATTAAGGTTAATTGATCGGCACTCACTCCTTTTTTGTGCAGCTGTTTTACGCACGGAATAAGCACCGGTTTTATAAGTGGGGTAATAAATTTATCTAACATTTATATCACTTTGTACGTTTAGATTGATGATTTTGCCATTTGTGGCTATTGCGTCACTTTCATCATGGGTGACCATAATGGCGGGTAACTGATATTCCCTAATTTGTGAAAACACCAGCTGACGGGTTTCAATACGTAATTGCTGATCAAGCTTACTAAAGGGTTCATCGAGTAAAATCGCTTTGGGTTTACTCAGTAATAGTCGTAATAAAGCAACACGGGCTTGCTGCCCACCAGAGAGAGTGTCTGGATGGCGCTTGGCCATGCCTTTTAGCCCAACGTGTGTAAGTGCTTCATCTATTTGCTGTTGGCGTTGTTTTTTATCCATTTTTGGCATGGCAAAGCTAATATTACCGCCAACAGATAGATGCGAGAATAGTAATGGGTCTTGATATAGCACAGCAACATGGCGTAAATGGCTAGGCAAGGAACTAATATTAGTATCATTTAGCCACACCTCGCCAGTTGCATTAAAACCCGGAGGTAATGCGCCAGTAAGCCAATTTAATAAGCTAGATTTACCGCTCCCTGATGGCCCCATAATAGTAAGAATTTCACCACCTTTAACCTGTTCATTCAAGCTCAGTAACAACTCGTTTTGACGATAAAGCTGACAATTTTTAATTTGTAATGATGGCTGCATTAAACGCCCTTTAGTATATTGAAATTATAGCTGCTTGTTATTAAAAACATACCGAGGTAATCCCCACGCTAGTATAAAGCCGAGTAGGGGTAAGCCCATTTGTAGTATTGCATACACAGCACTGGTGCGCCTACTCGCACCATTTGCCAGCGTTACGGCTTCGGTGGTTATGGTGGCTATTCGGCCACCACCGGCTAACAGGGTTGATAAGTACTGGCCAAAGCTTATTGCTAGCCCCAGCGCCATTGCAATTAATATAGGCGCAAATAACTGTGGCAATTTAACCTGGAAAAACACCTTCCATGGGCTGGCACCTAGGCTTGCAGCAACACGCGCAAATCTTGGGTCTAAACGCCTGTAACTATCCGCAATAGATAAAAAAACATAGGGTAAAACAAACAGCAAATGTACAAATATCACATTAAAAAAAGCATGCTGACTATTTAGCAATTGCTGTAGCCACACAATACCAAATAAAAAAGCAATACTGGGCACCAACAATGGCAGGTATATAATTATCTGTGCCCACTTCGACAAAGGTTTAGCTGTTATTTGTTCTGCTTCTAAGCATAACAGTACCAAAATAGTGGCAAAACCCGTGCTAACAAACCCAATAACAAAAGTATTAAACAAAGGAGTGTGTATGTGTGTAAAAGCATTTTCAAAGTGCAGTAATACCAAACTGGAGGGTAGGGTATCCGGAAAACGCCAATAGCCAGCCACTGACCACAGTACTAACCCAATTAACGCAGCTGCAATAAAGGCTAAAATTACGCAAGTAAAGACATAAGTAAAAGTACGAACAAGTTGGTGAGCATAATGGCGTCGGCCGTTGATGAGTGACTGACTAAAAACTATAGCAATGACTTTTTCAAGTAATAGCCAAATTAGCAGTAGCCCAACAGTGATCGCTAATTGTAACAGAGCACCCGCCGAGGCCTTTATGCGCAGGGTTAAATCAACATCATTAAACCAATGCATAATAGCAACGGCTAAAGTCGGGGGGGTATTTGGCCCAAGTATGAGTGGCATTTCAACGCTGGCACTGGCATAAGCAAGTACTGCAAAAATGGGTAAACGTAACAGTGGGTATAAATTGGGTAGCACCACCTTAAAAAAAGCCACCATAGGGTAATAACCTAAATTAACCGCAATTTGATGCTGCTTTCGTAGCTTTTTGCCAAGTTCAGGCTGCGCTAAAATACCCAATGCAATGAGCAATAAAAAAGGCAGCTCTTTAAGTACAAGCCCAATAATAATGCTCCAGCCAAAAGTATCATATGGTAATGAGCCCTCAGGTGCCAATTGCCAGCCCGTTAACCAAGGCGAAAACAAGCGAGTGAATAATCCCGATGGTGCGATTAAAAAACTGACCGCAATCGCCGCTGCAGCGTGGGGAATAACCAGTGTGGGACTCAATAGATGTTCAATTCGTTTTAGCCATACACTATTAAAAAATGCAGCCAGCATAATAATCATGAGTGCAAACGCTATTAATGTACTAATTAGTCCGGTACGTATACTCAAGCCTATCATTTGTGAAAGCCCCGGCGTATCCCATAAAGCATTAAACCCAGCCAAACTCATGTTGGTTTTATTCAAGGCAGGCGCCCAGCCAAAGGCAGGCAACATTACTCCAATTAGGCCGCCCAATACAGGTATTGTTAACAGTGCCAGCAAACAGTAAGGGGTTATTTTGACTAGGCGTGAGAATAAATCAGCTGTATGGAGTACTTTACTCATTGGCTTGTTCCATAACGAGCTTCCCAGCTAGTGTTAATCGCCTCTACCCAGCTTGGGTGTGGCTCACTGAGTGTGCGTTTAATACTATTAAGAGGTAGTGCGCTAGGATGCGGCTTCACGGCCTTAAATAATGCCTGCTGCTCTGCGGTTAAGCTCGTTTGAATTAATACCGTTTTGTCACCCCATATAGCGGGTTTTTGTTTATGCGCTTGCGCTGCGGGGCTTAATAAAAAGTTAGCCACTAATTGCGCACTTTGTGCATGGCTTGCATTATAAGGAATAGCGACAAAGTGAGTATTACTTAAGCTGCCATCTTGCATTGCGTAGCTACGTATACTTTTTGGTAAATCATAACGCTTTACCGCAGCCGGTACTTCTGGTGCCGAAAACGTAAAGCCAATACTAAGCTCTGTATCGTCTATTAAACGGCGCATTTGTACGCCGCTTTGCATAAAGTACTCGCCATTACGCCAAAGATTAGGGTGCAATTTATTTAAAAATGCCCACAAAGAGTCAAGCACTTGGGCTGTGTTTTCATCACTAACTGGTTGATTTAATTTTGCTTGTAGCATTGCATCGCTATGTTGGTGTAATACCACTAATGCATACTTTAAAAAGCTCATTCCTAAAAAGTCAGGGGGTTTGGGGTAACTAAATCGTCCTGGGTTTGCTTTACTCCAGCTTAATAACTCATTAAGGGTTTGAGGTGGAGCGCTCGTTGCTAGCGTATCGTAATAAAAAGTCAGTGAGGCTTGCCCCCAGGGGGCTTCCATTCCCTGAGTGGGTAAACCAAAATCAAACAGCACGCTGGGATTGTTTTCTGGATTGGTGTAAATAAAATTAGGCAATTTATCAGCCCAGTCTTTTAGTAAAAGCCCGTGCTTACTCATAGCAGCAAAGTTAGCCCCATTGATCCAAATTAAATCGACACTGCCTTGGGTATGATTATTTGCTGATTTTTCAGCAAGCACGCGGCTTACTGCTTCACTGGTATCACTGAGTTTTACATGTACTAAGTTAATGTTATATTTAGCTTTTACTTGCTGCGCAGCCCACTGAATATAGGCATTTATTTGCGCATCGCCGCCCCACGCATAAAAATACACCGATTGGTTTTTGCCTTGGTTTTGGATTTTTTGCCAAACAGTATTACTCGCATCATTAGCAAATACACTAAAAGCGGTGAGTAGGCACATAAAAATGGCGATACTAAAAAAACACCTTTGCAAGCACACTGTAAAAGCCTTAACGACGCGCATTTAAATCCCAGTTATAGTCTAAAAAGTCTATTTTCATGTCGCCGCTTGTTAATTTTTGTTGTTGGGCAGGCCCTAAATTGAGCGCATCAACATATAGTAATAAAAACTGTGATAATGAATTAGCCCCTCCAAACCCTTTGGTAAAATCACCTTTATACCACTTGAATATAGAAGACAGCTTTAGGATGTTGCCTTGTAGTTTATTGCGTGACGTATCAGATAAAAAACGCACTGTTTGTTGGTGTAATTGGGCCTCTAGTTTTTTTGCGGTGTAGGCTTCCTCTCGAAGAGCAGGGCAGCCAATGCTGGCGCAATTTACCGCAAAATGAATACGTGGATCGTTGTACTTACCGCTACCTCTGATTAAGTCATGCTCTATGTTATCTAAGCTACGAGTTTTACCCAGCAGAAAAATAAACTCTTTGCTCCACGGTGAGCTAAAAAAACTGCCTAAATCTTTAATTGATTTAAGATCTGGGTATTTTGTTAATATTAGCTCAACAGTAAAAGCGTTATACGCATTAATTAAAAACGCCAGCTGCTTAGGTTTTTCCCATGTATCAAACTCATTTTGCGTAACAGCCGATAACGAATCTAAATAGGTTTTAAGTCCTTTGCGCTTAGCTTTTATTGCTGTGTAATCAACCTCTGTGCTGTGGCCATGATTAATAGCTACAACATGATTGTTTAATAATGCATTCCAGCTGTCATGCATGTTTTGAGCTTTGCTTGCAAACGATGTTGCAAGCAAAGCAGAACCTAACAATAGCGCTTTTAAAGGTGTTTTAAACATATTAGCCTCTGCGCCAGGCGTGGTATTTTTCCAGCATGTTTAGTACTTTTTCAGGTGCGTGAGCGCGTTTCCACTCACCTGCTGCGTATTTATTGCCTTCGGCCCATGTTGGGTAGCTATGAATGGTGCCTAATATTTTGTTAAGCCCTAAACCGTGTTTCATTGCTAGTACAAATTCAGCAATTAAATCGCCAGCGTGCTCAGAAACCACAGTAACACCGAGTATTTTGTCTTTACCTTTAGGGGTGATCACTTTAATAAAACCATTGTTAGCGCTTTCGGTGATGGCGCGGTCTAGCTCTTCAAATTCAAAGCGGGTGATTTCATAGTCTATGCCTTTTTCAATCGCTTCTTGTTCATTTATGCCCACCCGTGCTACTTCTGGGTCAATAAATGTGGTCCAAGGAATAACACGGTAATCTACTTTAAACTTTTTAAACTGACCAAATAAGCCATTTACTGCAGCGTACCAACCCTGATGAGCGGCTACATGAGTAAACTGATACGGACCTACAATATCGCCTGCGGCAAAAATATTAGGGTAGAGTGTTTCTAAGTAGTCGTTAGTTACTATGGTGCGGCTCGTTTCTATGCCGAGCGTTTCAAGGCCATAACCTTCCAACCGTGCGCTTCGCCCTACGGCGCAAAGTAGTTCGTCGTATTCAATATCGATTTCATTGTCGTTGTGTTTTACCACAATGAATTTTTTACCGTTGCGTGCTTCACAGCGCAGTGCTTGGTGTGAGGTTAAAATGTTTACGCCGCTTTGTGTTAACGCTTCGTGAGCAAATTTAGACACCTCTAAGTCTTCTTTGATCATAATGCGTTCAGCCATTTCAATTTGCGTAACGTTTGAACCTAAACGCGCAAAGCTTTGTGCCAATTCGCTACCAATTGGCCCACCGCCAAGTACAACAAGCTTTTTAGGTGCATCGTCAAGCTTAGCAAATTTGCTCCATAACGTATCACTGGTTACATAGCCGGTTTCTTCAATCCCAGGTAGTGGCGGTACAAATGGGCGTGCGCCAGTGGCAATAACAAGCGTGCGCGCGGTAAGTGTTTGCGTGCCGCCATCATTTAATTTAATTTCCACCGTCCACGGGTCGATAAGTTTGGCGTAGCCTTTTATTACTTCTACGCCTAAGTTTGTGTAGCGCTCAACACTGTCGTGTGGGGCAATATCGGCAACCACTTGCTGCACTCGTGCCATTACTTTTTTAAACGAAAACTGCGGTGTCGTGTTTTGTAGCCCATATTTTTCAGCTTGGCGCATTTGCTGGGCTACTTTTGCACTTTTAATAATGGCTTTGCTAGGTACACAGCCAGTATTTAAGCAGTCGCCGCCCATTTCTCCGGCTTCAATTAAGGTAACTTTAGCTTTTACGGCAGCAGCAATATAGCTGGTGACTAAGCCGCCTGCGCCCGCACCAATAACAATCATGTTGCGGTCGAATGTTTTAGGTTTAGTGTAGTTTTTATAAACACGGCGCTTTTTTATTGCATTTATTAGGCTTTTTGCAATTAACGGGAATACCCCTAATAACGCAAACGACAAAATTAAATCCAGCGATAAAATACCCGATAAGCTATCTATTTGTGCTAATTGGGTACCAGCGTTCACAAATACAAAGGTACCCGCCAGCATCCCGATTTGGCTTACCCAGTAAAAAGTCCATGACTTAATAGCGGTTAAACCCATTAATAAATTAATTAAGAAGAACGGAAAAACAGGCACTAAGCGCAGCGTAAATAAGTAAAATGCGCCTTCCTTTTCAACCCCAGTATCTATAGCGGCTAAACGTTCAGGAAAGCGTTTTTTTATGGTATCGCGCAATAAATAACGTGACACTAAAAATGCCAACGTAGCACCAATGCTTGAGGCAAACGAGGCAACTAATAACCCTTGAGCCAAACCAAATAATGCACCAGCGGCTAGCGTTAAAATAGCTGCACCAGGCAGTGAAAGCGCGGTCACTAATATATAAAGTAAAAAGAACCCCCCGATCACCAAAAACGGTGATTGAGCTTTGTACTGATCAAATTGCGCCATTGACCCTTTTAACCCGTCAAGGGTAAGGAGCTGGTTTAGGTCATAAAAAAAGAATAAGCCGACACCTATCGCCGCCAGTAATAACAAACTTAGTTTTTTTAACATGTTATCTCTCAAACGGTTTAAAAGTTATGGGTAAGTGTGAGCTTAGCGTTAATTGGTAATTCTGGGAACGCAAGTGTCGCGCCAAAATAGCCACCTTCAAATACAGGACGCCAGTTTTGCTGATCGGTAATATTATTTACATCGAGTCTTAATTTAGTCGCTGAGGTAAACGCATAGCTGGTATTAACATTTAAGGTATGCTGATCGCGAATGTATACGGTAGCCAAAAAATCTAAAGGGTAGCTTTTAGTATACAGGGCAGAAAATCCAGCTTGCCACTGAGAGGTAATTGTATAGTTAGCGTTTAAACTTAATGATTGCTCTGGGATCCCTTGAACTTGACGGTTTGAGGGCGCAAAAGCAGTGTAACTTGGTGCACCTATGCTGTTACCCGCAATAATGTCGGGGCGCGAATTATCAAACGCATCGGCTATTTGCGCTGAATCTTGGCCTGTCGCAGAGTTGTCATAACGGGCATCAATGTAACTGTAGCCTGCGCTTACCCAGTAAGGGTAAGCATCATAAAATACTTGGCTTTCGAAACCAGTTGTACGAATGCCGGTATTGCTACCATCGCGATTACGTAAGCTGCGGCGTTGGCTAAATACAGCAGCATCTGCATACCAGTCGCTTTGTGTTGGCGCATATTTCACCCCAAACTCGACTAAAGTATTTTCCGTAGCAAAATTTTGTGCACTAATTGTATTATCACCACCTAACGTATTACCGCCAGCCATGCTGTTAGAGGTGGCTTCGTTATAGCTTGCTGCCGCATAAGTGGTTAAATCGTCATTTACTGAGTAATTAACGCTCAACTGCGCTGATTGCAGTGTATCGTTAATGCTATCACTAGCCGCTATTTGCCCTTGAGGCGCAATGGGGTCGTGTGCTTCTACATCATAATAATCAACACGATAACCAGCACTAGTACGTATGCTGTCAGTCCACTGTGAGTCTTGTTGAATGGCAATGCCGGTTTGCCATGAGCGTGAGTCTGTAGTGTCTGATAAATTAAAATCACCACTGCCATCATTGTTAATATCGTACTGGCCACCAGGCGATACATATACATCAGGACGCAGCTCTACCAAACGTGCCTTTTGGGCATCAGTTAATGGAATGCGGCGGTTTGAAAGTGGGCCGGTTAAATCAATAGGTGTGTCGGCTTCAGTAGTAAATTGGCTGTAACCCAATACTTTATTGTAGCGAACATCAACGGCGAATAAGGTTTGCTGCTCATTGCTCCATTGATACGTAAGTTCAGTGCGGTTTTGTGCGGTATCGGCGCCATCAATTATTTCAACAAAACTATTTTGTGCTATTTCTTCGCGCTGCAAATGCTGAAAGTAACTAATGTTTTTAATCGACATCACATCAGACAGTGCGCGCTTATAAATACTATGAACTAAATAAGTGGTCGCTTGATTGAGATTATCAGGGTCGGTAAGCACACGGCTGGTATCTATTTTGACTTGTCCTGTAGGCGATATAATAGACCCTGCGCTAGGAACTGTGCTGCCATTCGCTTGTAACCCTTGACCAGTAATATAAAGATTATGATCGATAAGCGCTTGGGTAGGGCGGTTTATACCAGCGTTATCGGTAAATTCTGTTTGGTACAGTTCAAAGTTAATGTCCCAACTGCTTTTGTCATCCGGTAAAATTTTTAATGCCGCAAACAAGCTATCACTTTGTGTGGCTGAGTAGTCATAATAACTGCCCTGATCAATATGCTCATAGCTAACACGTAAGCCAATTTTATCCTCAACAATCGGTGCGTTGTAATCTACTTGGGCGCTATACTTATCCCAACTTCCTGCAGACACTTTCACATTGCCTTTACGCTGATCAGTTGAGGCTGTTTTAGAGTGTAAGTTTACAAAGCCACCGTTACGTTGGCTTGAACCAAACAATACAGGTGGTGCACCTTTAACTACGTCTATCTGTTCTATCGCATTAAACGACAACGGCACACCAAAACCATTATTACCTGCTTGACGTCGAGTACCATCTTGAAATAACTCACCTAACTGGCCGCGGATAGTCGGTAAGCTTGGTGCACCAAAACCACTGGCCGCGTATGTATTAGGACTTACAGCGAGCACATCGTGCAATGTTGTTATGTTAAGTTGCTCAATTAAGTCTTTAGAAATAGGGGTCACTGAGCGGGCTATGTCTTGCAAGGCCAGGTTGTCGCCAAAAGGGCCATTTACTGTGGTGTTTTTAATAGAGAGGTTTTTAGATTTAAGCGCTTGCCCTGCCACCTCAATTCGCTCAATGGGGTCTGGGCTTTTTGTTACTGTAGCCTGAGCTGCTAAAGCTACATTTAATAGTGGGGCGAGGGTTAAAGCTAAATACGTGTATTTCAAATCGTGTTTCTCTATTGTTTTATGTTGATGTACACAAAAGACCAAGACAGGTACAAATATCTTTCAATCAATTGCTAATGTTTTTATTTTTTTATCTTAGCGGTTAAATAATAGTGCTTTTATTGTAAAGAGTTTAATTTATTTGAAAATAAAAAAACGATTATACGGTCTTACTTGCCAATTAGTTTATTTATATCTTTTTTAAGGAAATTTTATGACAGATTCAATCAATACTGATGTACAAACTCGTTTGCAATGGTCGCTTTTATCGCTGCGCTTAGGGGTTTTCATAGTTATGGTAATGTGGACACTGGATAAATTTGTAAATCCGGGGCATAGCGCTCGTATTTTTGAGCATTTTTACGGGATCAGTGGCTCTACCGATACGATTGCTTATATTTTAGGTACATTGCAATTATCGCTAGTGATAGCGTTTTTAGTCGGTTTTAAAAAACGTATTACTTACGGTGCTATTTTTATAATGCATGGACTATCAACGCTGTCTTCTTACAACCAGTACATTGATGGCTTTAATAATTTACTGTTTTTTGCAGCATGGCCGATGTGGGCTGCGTGTTTTGCGCTTTATTTATTACGTGATCAAGACGTAAAATTTACCGTTAAATAATAAAGCAAAAAAAATGGTTATAAGCGTTAGCCTATAACCAATAAAGTACACAGGGAGTGTAGGAAGTTCTGTTGCACACAGTAAGCGCTTAGCAAGCCATTTACTGTGTGTGACTAAAAGCACTTATTGGCGCTTTAAGTTGCTTTAACAAATACGTACAATAACAAAAGCAAAGCGAATGCCAATTTTTAAATTGTTGAATTTAAATGTTATTTTTATTTTTTGAATTATGGTTTTGCATAATGCAGGTAAATTTTTCTATATTGCAACGGTAAAAGTTACCTACTTTGCAATATGAAAAAATGGCACTGTTTTAGAATCCGATTCGACTAAAAGCAGCGCTGATTTAAAAATCAGCGGCTACTTCAAATTCTAATCGTTCATGACTAATAGGATGGGTAAAAGCTAAATACTCGGCATGCAAATGCAGTCGTTCTGCCTTTTTACCGTAGTGAGTGTCGCCCACAATGGGTGTATTTAACCCTAAGTGGTGGGCACAGTGAACACGCAACTGATGAGTACGTCCTGTTTTTGGGTAGAGTTGTAAGCGGGTGGTATTATTTTTACGTTCCAGTACCTGCCATGTTGTTAATGACGGCTTACCCGTTTTATAACACACCATTTGCCGTGGCTTATCATCAAAATCAAGCACTAAAGGTAACTCTATAGTGCCACTCTCAGCAGCAATATTGCCCGCCACTAAAGCAACATAACGTTTTTCCACACTACGCCCTATAAACTGTTTTTGCAGTGCTTTATGCACCCGTTTATTTAGCGCAATCATTAACAGCCCAGAAGTCGACATGTCTAATCGGTGCACAATAAGTGGCCCCGAAGCGTGTGGGAACTGAGTTTTAATTCGCATATATACCGAATCGTCAATATTAATGCCTGGCACAGATAAAAATTCAGCAGGTTTGTTTACTACTAACAAATCATCGTCTTGATAAACAATCGTTAGGTCCTTTCCCTGCGCGGGGTTGACCAATAGCGGGTTATCTTCAACATTTAACCCCTCCAGCATATGCCCTAAAATAGGCTGGCATTTGCTATAACACGATGGGTAATAATGTAAATGATGCCTAATCGCTGATTTTGGCGGTGCGCCCCACCAAAATTCGGCCATAGCCAGCGGCTTTAAATTATGTTTATAGGCATATTGTAATAATTTTGGTGCGGCACAATCTCCCGCGCCAGAAGGTGGTGTGTGCTCGGGCAGCTTAGCAAAAATGGCGTTTAAATCGGTCACTTCGCCGTTTGCATTTAAAAACTGGTATTGAGCGAATAGCTTTTTTTGTAAGTTTTTAGAGAGTACTTTACGGCGTTTTTTTAATCCGTTAATTTCATCATCTATTGTGAGTTGTGCTTGTTCAAGCGCTGTAATGCGTGTTTGCCACTGTTGCTTTAATGCTTGTAGTTGTTTTTTCTCAACAATGCTCTGCCCAGCTAATTGGTTCTTCAGTTTTTCAAACTCATCATTATTGAGTTGTTCGCCGGCGGCTTGCCGTTGCTGTTTTCGCTGTTTTCGAGTTACTTGCATCGCTTGCTGCTTGGCGATAAGTTGTTGCTCATAGTGTTGGCGAGCAGTCACTAACTGTTGCTCAATTTGTTGATAATTATCACTGTTTTGCAAGGCTGTAATTTGCGCATTAATATCGTTAATCACTTGGCTCTGCTGACTAAATTCTGCATCGTCTATATGTTTAAGTGCCACATTTGGCGCAAAATGCAGTTGCTCATCTATCCCCACTATTTGCCCCGAATAGGCGCTAATAAAGCCTAGCTGTTGCGACTTATCTTGAACAACCAATACGCCAAACATTTTACCGGCATCAATATCATCTGTATCTAAAATAGCCTTATCTAGCTTTTTTAATTGTTGTTGTAATTGTTTTGCAGCGGCAACGGCCAGCGGATGAGGTTTATAATAAAAGGGAAACGTAAACTGCTCAGGCAGTGCAAGGTTATCTATATTTTCATTAAAAGTGGTAAAGCAGCTAGCAGGGTTTGACATGGCAATGGTGTGATTAGCAGTTATCAGAATAATTAGTCAGAGTGTAACATAAGCAGCGCTTTGCCACTAAGCATGCCTGGCATTACAAACAAAAAGGCCAACATATTTATGTTGGCCTTTGCTATTAAGCTTATACTTATTTGTTAGCGTCTTTCACTGCTTTTAATTTAGCGGCATGGTCAATTTCAAATGCAGGCATGTCTTTTTTGCCTTCCATTAGGTAGTTGTCCATCCAGCGCATTAAACGCAAGCTGTAATCGTATTGTGCTGCTACTTTACGGTTACCATGGCCTTCGCCAGGGTAGTAAACAAGGCGAACATCTTTACCTTGCACTTTCATGTAACGGTAAAGCTCCATAGATTGTGCAGGGTGAACGCGAGGATCGTCTTTACCATGCATAATAAGCAGTGGCGTTTCAGATTGACCTGCCCAGTAAATAGGGCTGCGCTCTAAGTACCATTGCCATTTGTCCCATGGGTATGAACGCGCATGAACTAGGTTCATTTCGTTTGAAATATCAGTAGTACCAAATTTAGATAGCTGATTAGTTACACCCACAAACATAACGCTGGCAGCAAAGTGCTCGGTTAGCTTTGTTGCGCCCCACGCTGATGCATAACCGCCGTATGAGCCACCGGTAATACCAACACGTTTAGTATCAACTAATCCCATATCAACAAGGTGATTTTTAAAATCAACTAAGTCGTCAAACTCTTTACCTGCGTAATCGTTTTGACCTAGTTTAGAGTAATCTACGCCTTTACCTGTTGAACCACGGTAGTTAGGGTAAAATACCGCGTAACCACGGGCAGCACCCATTTGACCAGGGCGCGAGTAGTTAGTTACCCAGCCGTTTTTATCATGGCTTTCAGGGCCACCGTGTACCGACATAATTAGTGGGTAGCGTGTGCCTTTTTCATAATCGAGTGGGTAAACTAGTACACCATCAAGTTCTACACCGTCACGCGCTTTAAGGGTAATTGTTTCTTGTTTAGCAAAGCGTTTGTCGTTTAACCAGCTGTTTGAATCAGTTAAACGTGTTGCTTTGTTACTGCGCACGATAAAGACTTCGTTAGGGTGTTTTGCTGTGTTACCACGAAGTGCGAGTGTTTTATCTGAATCAGAAACACTTAGCTGTGAGGCAATAAATTTGCCTTCTTTTACGAGCTTCTTGTATTTGTTAGAGCCAGTTTTAATGCTCGCAACAAAACTTTCAGTGCCTACATTGGCAATAAAGTTAAGGGTGTTACGTTTGTGCGACCATTCAAAGTCGACAACGTGGCCCATAAAGTTAGGTAACCATTCTGTGATTTCTGCAGTTTTAGTATCGGCAATAAATAAACGACCTGTAGCAGGGTCGTGCTTATCTTCTGCACCTAAAATAGCAATGTATTTACCATCATGCGACAGCTCAGCATCGCCTAATTTACCTTCAGTTTTAAATGACAAGGTAACTTTATTGCTAGCAATATCAAATAAATGCCACATTGATTTTGTGTATCTGTCGTCAATTAAAGCTGTAGGTTGAGTCTTAACCAGTAGCTTTTCACCATCAGCAGCCCAATTAACGTCACTTACGTAGTTATCAACATTGAGTGCAGTTGGAGTAAGTGGCTTGTCGGCTTTAGCTAAATCTACAATAAAAAGCTGCTTGTTTTTAAGGCCTTGCTCGTACACTTCTGCTTTAAAGCCAAGCTTTTTTAGTTCTTTTTCTGACTTATCAGCAGCTGGCATTGCTAAAATGGCAACTTGCTTGTTATCAGGGCTTAACTGATAGCTTGAAATAGATGTGCCTTTTAATGACATAACCGCTTGTGCTTGGCCGCCATCAACAGGTATTTGGTAAAGCGAAGTATATTTGTCGTCTTTTAATTTCGCTAAAAAGTAAATTGTTTTGCTGTCGTTTGACCATTGTAGGCTTTTAATATTAACCGAGCCGGTAATAAAAGGACGTTCAACACCTTCATCATCAACAACGTAAAGCTCACTGTAATTACTGCCATTTTCGTCAACGTAAAGCGTGCGAGGTAACGAACGAGTAAATGCAACAGTGTCGCCATCGGGGCTAACGCTTGTTTGTATTACCGATTTTACTTTTGGAATGTCTTCAACAGTGATTGCTGATTGCGCAAATGCAAGTGAGCTTGAAAGCCCAATTGCTATCGCTAAGCTAGTTTTTAGCATTGTTATTTCCTTTGCTTTATTAGATTTCAGCCATTATAGCAAGGTGTTCCCAATATACTAAAAAATGCGATTAATCCTCAAAAGAGGGCGTTTAATGAAGGCAATAATGCTATGGCGCGGTGTGAAACCGCGCTTAATGTTATAGACTTTTTTTAGGAGGAAGTGCTACGTTAGCAAAAATAAGTCCGGCCACCAGCGACATAAAGATTAAAAACGTTTGTTGACCAATGTGCTCTGCATAAACAAAATCTTGCCCTTCAATCAGTGAGTTCAAACCAATATACGTTTTGCTACCAGGTACTAATACAATTAGGCCTTGCATAGCCACAATAGAGGCCGGGGCATTGGCAACACGATTAAATAAGTTACTAAACACACCTACAGAGAATGCGCCCACAAAGGTACCCAGTGTGTAATCTAAGTACATGGCAGAGCCAATACTAGTGCCATAGGCAATAAAGCCAGAGGCTATAGACCAGGCTGCGTGTTTAAACTTGGTTCTAAATATCACAATTAAGCTGCTACAGAGTAAGAATATGGCTAACCATGCAGTCCACTTTGGTAACGGCTCAGGTTGTACGAAATCGGTTTGACCAAATAAGGCAAAGCCAATAGCAATACCAATAAAAGCCCCAAAATAGAGCTTAAACAGCAACATAAACGAGTCCATCACGCGTGCTGTGCCCGAGACTAAATGCCGGGCTGCCAGTTCAGCTAAGCCAAGTGCAAGGGCTAAACCGGGTATAAACACAATAATGGCAGAAAGCACAATTAACCGAATATTAATGTGTGCATCTAAATGAACGCTAATAGCACAAGCAAGAATGGCCGACACTATCGCCACTAGTGGCTCAAGCATGTGAGCCACACGTTTCGAACGGGCCGACCACAATACAAATAAGTAAACAATAAAGGTTAATAAACCAGACCAAATAACATCATTCCAACTGGTGCCCATTAGCATTGCAAATGCACCGCCAGAGGTGGCAAAAGCGATACCGGTTATGATTTTGTTATAAGGGTTTGGCGCCTCAAAAATGATATCAAGTTGCTGATCAACCTCTTGCAACGTGAGTTCACCATTGAGCATTTTATTAACTAGGTCATCGGTATCCGCAAGTGAACCTAAATCGTGATCGCCTGGGTCAACCCGGGCAACATGGGTATATTCATCTTCATGACCATCCGTCCAAATAACAAAGGTAACCGACGTTGGAGACATAACAAACGAGGATTTAAGACCTAAATAAGTCGCCACTTCCATTAAGTGGGCTTCTAAGCGATAGGCAGGTGTACCGTATTTATGGAGCATCTTGCCCAATTTAACGATAAATTTGCGTTTTTCAGTAAACGTTGCGGTTTTCAAATTTGTTTTGAACCAACTATTAAATAACTAAGCTAAAAATATAGGCAATAATGCTAAAATTGCCCAAGTTTATTTGCGGCGATTTTAAACACAAATCGCCGCCTGTCTAGTGATTTTTAATGTTATTTTTTATTTTTTTCTGCTATCCACTGCGACATATATTGTGTGCTGCGCATGGTATGGTGTTTGAGCATTTGGCCTGTGAAATTTTTCATCCGGTGAGCATCTAAATTACTGCTTATTGAGTCGATTTTTTCAATTAATTGAGCACTTAACTGCACTTTGTCATACAGGGTATTAAGTAGAAGGTTTCCAGCGGCTTGCGCTTCGCTAAATTTAGCCTCGTTGTTGTATAAAGAGACGGCGGCATCTGCAAAAGCTTGCGCATCTGCTGTTACCACACCTGGCCACGGTAATGTGTTGTGCATACCTTCGCTGCCAATAGGCGTGGTGATGCTTGGGGTTTGCATGATCATGGCTTCTAATAGTTTACCTTTAATACCCGCCCCAAAACGTAAAGGGGCTAAGCAAATACGTGCGCTTTGCATTACTTCATATGCGTCATCGGCCCAGCCTTTAATTAAAAAGCCGGTTTTAGGATTATTAAGTGCGGTGGCTTTTGGTGGCGGGTATGAACCATAAATATGCAGTTCTGCCTGTGGCAGTTGTTTACGGATAAGCGGCCAAATTTTTTGTAAATAAAGCACCGCATCCCAGTTTGGGGCATGTCTGAAATTACCAATGGTCATAAAGTGTTGGCGTTGTTGATACGATTTAGTTTGCTCAGGTAAGGCGCTTAAATCAACCATAAATGGTAAATGATGCAACACACTAGGCTCAACATTAAACACTTCATTGAGTAGCTCCATCTCATAGCTTGAGATAATTAAGCTGAGATCGCAGCGTAAAATCGCGGCTATTTCACGTTTAGCTATGTCTGATAGTAAATCGCTGTGGTTAAATTCACGCTCACCTTTATGCGCTTCATGGCGAGCATTGCGAAGGCATTGTAGATCTTCGGTATCTAAAATTTTAAGCGCATTAGGGCAATGCTTATCTACGCGCCAGCCAAACTGCTCTTCCATCATAAAACGGTCAAACATCACTAAATCGGGATTGTAAGCTTTTATATAGTCATCAAAGCTATCACAGTTTAGGGCAATACTTTGGCTAGTGATACCAAAGTCGGTAAGGTTAACCATGTGATCGGTAGGTTGTGCAGGCGTGGCAAATTCAACATCCCAGTTTTGCGCTTTAAATGCATTAAGTAACGACATCATATGCGTACCTGCAGCAGACGAATTGGGCTCTGGCCATACATAGCCAATTACCAGCACTTTTTTCATTGGCTAGATTCTCTAATTATTTGATGGAAAAACAGACTCAAACACAGTGGTATATTTTTAAAAGCTGTAACGGTATTTAAAAAGCAGAGTATGATTTCGAAAAACTAAAATGCTGCAAATTAATGGACATAAACAACCAATTTTAGCGTTGAGTAAATAGGCGTGTATTTTAGCGTATTCAGGCTACTTAAGTCATTACTTAGCTTAACACTTTATGAATGGTGCAAAACGTGTTTATATATCCGGTAATATTCAAAAATAAAAAGGATAAAACATGAATGCTTTTAGGCTGTTAATTGCCTTTGTTGGCTGTATTGTTTTGCTACCTGCAAGCTATGCAGAGCAAGGATATCAAACTCCTTCCCCAGAACTGGCTGCATTAGTCGATGCTAAGTTAGCCCCTACTAGCTCTTTATCAAACGATGGCCAGTGGTTGGCTTTGTTTGAACGTAAAAGAGTGGTCTCGTTAGATGAGCTTGCAAAAGAAGAACTTAAATTAGCGGGTATTAAGTTAAACCCTGCTAACTTTTCTCGCTCACGGGTAAGTGCAAAGTACAGTGCTTTAGAGCTTAAGCATGTACAAAGTGGTACGGTGGTTAACGTAAATAACTTGCCGCAGGGTATTATTCGTTCCCCTCGTTGGTCTGCAAATAGCGAGTACTTAGCGTTTATTGTGGAACAGCCAGAAAATGCACGACTTTGGATTTACAATGTTAAAAGTAAACAAGCAAAGCAGTTAAGTGAGTATCCACTTAATTCTACTTTAACAAGTACCCCTTATGAGTGGTTACCCGATAGCACAGCGATTGTGGCTAATTTAGCGGTTAACTTAGACAAACCAAGATTAACCAATGATACTCAAAGCACAGTACCGGTTATTCAACAAAGTACCGGTGAAAAAGCCCCAGCGCGCACTTATCAAAACTTATTAACTAGTCCGTTTGATGAAGCGCAATTTAAGTTTTACGGACAAGGGCAGCTAGCCTATATCACCTTAGATGGTAAAGCGCAGAAGATTGGCGACGCCGGTTTATTTAAATCGTTTTCAATCTCTCCTGATTCTACTAATTTATTGGTTGCTACAATAGACGAGCCATTTTCGTATCAAGTACCTTACAGCCGCTTTGCAACCACATGGGAAATATGGGGGATGCGTGGTTTTGCATTAGTCGAGCTGGCAAAGCAACCCCTTGCCGACAACATTCCACAAGGGTATGACAGTGTTCGCACTGGACGGCGTAATTTTGAGTGGCGTGCCGATCAGGGCGCAGAGGTTATTTGGGCCGAAGCGCAAGATGGCGGCGATATGAAAACTGAGGTTGAGCACCATGACTACCTTTATAGTTTACGTGCACCGTTTAAACGCGAACCTAAATTATTTGCAAAGGTAGAGCGCCGTTTTGCGGGTATAGAGTGGGGTAATGACAACATTGCCATGCTAAGTGATTGGCGCTTTAGTGACAGACAAGTACGTACTTATGTTATTCAACCCCGTAATGCCGATAGCAACCGTGTGCTGTTTTCAGAGCGTAGTTACAATGATGCTTACAAAGATCCTGGCAGTACCATATATGAGCGTAACGATTTAGGTTCGCGTGTTATAAAAGTGGTAGGCGGACGTTACATTTACCTTCGTGGTGATGGTGCATCTGAGCAAGGGAATATTCCATTTTTAGATCAATACGATGTAAAAACAAACAGCACTAAACGACTATGGCAATCGGCTGCACCTTACTATGAGCGGGTGCGTGCTTTATTAGACGATGAAGGTAAACGTATTATTACTATTCGTGAATCTAAAACGCAGCAGCCTAACTTTTTTATTCGTGATTTAGATAGAGATACGTTAACGCAACTGACTCAGTTTGAGCATCCGTATCCAGCATTTAAAGGGGTGACTAAAGAGCAATTACGTTACACCCGCGATGACGGTGTTGAACTATCGGGTACGCTTTATTTACCGCCAGGGTATGATAAAACACAAGGGCCTTTACCTGTATTGATGTGGGCATACCCACTTGAATATAAAGATAAAGCGGTTGCCTCACAGGTGCGCGAATCAGAATACGAATTTACCTACATTGGTTATTGGGGGCCAATGCCTTATTTAGCTAAAGGAATTGCAGTATTTGACGATCCTAAAATGCCGATTGTAGGTGTTGATGGCAGTGAGCCAAATGATCACTTTAGAAAACAGCTGGTTTCTAGCGCCAAAGCAGCGGTTGATGTACTGGTTGAAAAGGGCATTGCCGATAAAGACAATATTGCCATTGCAGGGCACTCTTACGGTGCATTCATGGTGGCTAACTTATTAGCGCATAGCGACTTATTTAAGGCTGGTATTGCCCGCAGTGGTGCGTATAACCGCACATTAACACCGTTTGGTTTTCAGGGTGAAGAGCGTGACTTTTGGCAAGCACAAAGTGTGTATGCAAACATGTCACCGTTTTTCCATGCTGAAAAAATTAACGAACCAATGTTAATGATCCACGGTCAAGAGGACCCTAATTCGGGCACTTTCCCGATGCAAAGTGAGCGTATGTACGCAGCGCTTAAAGGCCTAGGTAAAGAAGCGCGGTTAGTGATGCTTCCTTACGAAGCCCATGGCTACCGAGCCCGTAAAAGTCTATTACATGTGCTATGGGAGCAAGAGCAGTGGCTTGATAAGTATTTGCTTTTAGATAAAGAAGCAGATACTGAAACCACCGAAACGGTTGCAGACGTAAACGTAAATTAATGTGCTAAGAGTTTCGAGCTCGAGGTTCGGGTTTCGAGGTGCGGCAGCGCGAAATACTGCGCTGCTAACTCGGGCTAAGCTCGTTGCCCTTAACCCGACCCTCGATGCTGTTATTTCTAATTTACCGATAGCTATTTTTCCTTTACCCTTTCATTCAAAATTAACACTACTTTTTTAACCTATTGCGAGCTTTAAATGATTGATGTAGCTGCACTTGCGGTATTTATTCCTACCTTCTTTTTTGTGTCTATTACGCCGGGTATGTGCATGACACTGGCCATGACTTTAGGTATGAGTATAGGTGTGCGCCGAACTTTATGGATGATGATTGGCGAGCTATTAGGTGTCGCCAGTGTTGCGGTAGCCGCAGTGTTAGGTGTTGCCAGTGTAATGCTTAATTACCCCAGCGCATTTGATATTTTAAAATGGCTAGGTGGCGCTTATTTAATCTACATTGGCATTAATATGTGGCGTGCAAAAGGAAAAATGTCGGTTGATACGCATAACACAACAGCCGTGAGCCGATATTCATTATTTTCACAGGGGTTTGTAACCGCCATTGCCAATCCAAAGGGATGGGCGTTTATGATTTCCTTATTACCTCCTTTTATTAACGTGCAATACAGTGTTGCGCCGCAATTAGCGGTGCTGGTGGCCATTATTTTACTCTCAGAGTTTATCTGTATGATGATTTATGCAACAGGTGGCAAAAGCCTGCGGCTATTTTTAACCAAAGGCAATAATATTAAGTGGATGAATCGTATTGCGGGGAGTTTAATGGTGCTAGTGGGAGTTTGGTTAGCTTTGGGTTAAAAAAGAGCCCGAGGCTCTTTTTTTATTTGGCGCATATAAAACTGCTAACCTTTTAATCTGAGTATGCGTGACTTTACAGCGCTTTTAAAAAAGGCGCAGTACGGCTTTTTGTAGATTGCGCGACCTCGTTTGGTTTACCTTGTGCAACTATTGCCCCGCCTTCATCGCCGGCTCCTGGACCAATATCAATAACCCAATCACTGTTACTAGCAACTTGCATATCGTGCTCAACCATAATGACGGTGTTGCCAGCATCAACTAAGCCATTTAACTGCGCCATTAGCATATCTACATCTTTTGGGTGTAGGCCTGTGGTTGGTTCATCTAAAATATAAAGTGTATCCCCGCGCTGAGTACGCTGTAGTTCAGTGGCAAGTTTAATACGTTGGGCTTCGCCGCCCGAAAGCTCAGTAGCAGGTTGGCCTAAACGTAAATAGCCAAGACTTACTTGTAGCAGCGCATTTAGCGCGCGCAAAATAATAGGTTCGTCGGCAAAAAATGTATGCGCTGATTCAACGGTTAAATTAAGCACATCGGCAATAGTTTTATCTTTATAGGTAATGTCGAGTGTTTTTTGGTTGTAACGCTTGGCGTTACATACAGGACAAGGCGAATACACGCTAGGCAAAAATAACAGCTCCACGCTTACAAAGCCTACGCCTTCGCAATTTTCGCATCGACCCTTTTTAACGTTAAACGAAAAGCGACCGGCATCGTACTTACGCGCTTTTGCCTCTTTGGTATTGGCAAACAGTTTACGTACGTGATCAAATAAGCCCGTGTAAGTTGCAAGGTTTGAACGAGGTGTGCGGCCAATGGCTTTTTGATCAACCGTTACCAGGCGCTTTATGTGTTCAATGCCGTGAGTTATTTGCCCGCCAGTTGTTATATCGAGCTCTTGCTCGAGTAGCTCGGCTTCATCTGTAGGTATTTGTGGCTGCGATTTTTGCCCTAGTGCATCGTAAACCAATTCAACAAGCGCTTGGCTTACTAAGCTTGATTTACCTGAGCCTGATACCCCTGTAACACTTGTAATAACCCCAAGCGGAAATTCTACATTAAGTTTTTGTAAGTTATTACGCTCAACATTTTTAAGCGTTAGCCATGCTTTTGCTGGGCGTTGTTTACTTTGTATTTGAGCTTGCTGAGATTCGTCATTTTTAAATAAATACTGGCTCGTGTGTGAGTTACTAATTTGCTTTAAGCCTGCAACAGGGCCGCTATAAACAATATTACCGCCACGGGAGCCCGCATTTGGTCCTACATCAACCACCCAATCGGCATGGCGAATAACACTTACGTCGTGCTCAACCACAAACACTGAGTTACCAGCGGCAATTAGCTCATCTAGTGCGGCTAATAAGGCTTGTGTATCGGCAGGGTGTAAGCCTGCTGAGGGTTCGTCTAGCACATACACTACACCAAATAATTTTGATCGAATTTGCGTTGCAAGCCTTAAGCGTTGTAATTCACCAGGCGATAACGATGGGGTGGTTCGTTCAAGCGATAAATACCCTAAACCAAGTTTGGTGAGTGCTTCAACGCGTTTAAGAATGTCGCCTGCTATACGCTTTGCAACTATGGCTTTTTCGGGGTTTGCAGCGTTACTTTTAGCGGGATTATTAGCAGCAAACCTTAGCTTATCTGCCAGCTCATTGAGTGTTAGCTGCGAAATTTCGCCTATATCAAGACCAGCTACTTTAACCGATAACGACTCTTTTTTGAGTTTTTTTCCTTCGCACTGCGGGCACTGTGATATTTGCATATACTGCGATACGCGCTTTTTAGTACGTGGGCTTTGAGTGCTCGTAAAAGACTGTAAAACAAAACGTTTAGCACTTGTAAATGTACCCATGTAGCTAGGGCTTTCTTCATTTTTAATTGCCTCTTGTGTTTGCTCAAGTGTGTACTCAGGAAACACGGGCACTGTAGGTGTTTCGTCGGTAAATAAAATCCAATCACGGGCTTTTTTAGGCAGGGTATTCCACGGTTTATTAATATCGTAGCCTAAAGAAGTAAGAATACGGCTTAGGTTTTTACCTTGCCAAGCCGGCGGCCATGCTGCAATGGCGCGCTCTTTAATTGATTTAGTGGGATCGGGCACTAGCAGCTCTTCGGTTACGTTAAAAACGCGGCCAATACCATGGCACTCTGTGCAGGCGCCTTGAGGCGTATTGGGCGAAAACGCATCGGCGTACAGTATGCCTTGCCCTTTGGGGTATTCGCCTGCGCGTGAGTAAAGCATTCGCAGCGCGTTAGATATAGTGGTTACACTACCCACCGATGAACGTACCGAGGGTGCACCACGCTGTTGTTGTAATGCTACCGCTGGTGGCAGTCCTTCAATTGAATCTACATCAGGCTCGTCTACCTGATCAATTAATCTGCGTGCATAAGGTGAAACCGAGTCAAGATAACGATGTTGCGATTCGGCAAATAATGTTCCAAAGGCGAGCGATGATTTACCCGAGCCCGATATACCGGTAAACACCACAAGTGAATTACGAGGCAGGTTTACATCCACATCTTTTAAGTTATGAACACGTGCGCCTCTTACTTGAATGCTGTGCTCTGGGTTTAATAAGGCCGATTGTACATTATTAACCTCATGTGACTTTTTAGGTGTGGTTGCCATGTAATATATACTCCTGTGTAATAATCCTGTGTTTATTAATGTTCTATAAAGTATTAATAATAATGCAGTCTTACTGAATGAGCGCTTAGCTATATGCTAGTTTTGCGTTTACATAACAGAAAAACTGCTAGTATAAACTTTAACCAAAGACAATAATATTAATTGACTGAAGCGTATTGCGGGGAGTTAAATGATGTAGGTAGAAGTTTGGTTAGGTTGGAATAAGTTAACAATTTTAGTTATGTATTTATTGTTTTTTTTATTTGTTAGCATTTTTATGCTGTTTTAATTAAATATGGGCTCAATAATACTTAAAAAGCAAAAAAGGCGGTTGGCTTTTTCTGTGTAGTCGCTTATTCTAGCTGCGTAATTTAGTCATTAAATGTAACTTTAAAGTTTACTAATAATTTATAATTTTCTTCAATCCCCAAAGGTATGCCTCGTTTGAACCACATAGCAAAACAAAAAGCCAACCCTGTATTTTTAGTAGGTGTTGTTTGAAAATACCTAAACGCTTACAGCCATTAGTTGATGATGGTTTTATTGATGAAGTGATCAGCCGTTTAATGAGCGGTAAAGAGGCCGATGTGTTTGTAGTCGCCTGTGGCGATGAGATTCGCTGCGCTAAGGTTTACAAAGAGGCCAGTAAGCGCAGTTTTAAAAAGGCAGCACAGTACCAAGAAGGGCGAAAAGTACGTGGTGGCCGCCAAGCCCGTGCTATGGGTAAACGTTCAAGCTATGGCCGCCAATTAGAAGAAGAAATTTGGCAAAATGCCGAGGTTGACGCACTCTCGCGTTTATCCTCAGCAGGTGTTCGCGTACCGCAAACTTACGGCTGCATTGACGGTGTTTTGTTAATGGAACTTGTAAGTGATGATGAAGGCGATGTTGCACCACAACTTGGCGCGGTTGATTTAACTGAGCAACAAGCCATTGAGCAACATACATCAATGATGCACTACATTAAACTCATGCTGTGCGCTGGGATTATTCACGGTGATTTATCGGAGTTTAATGTACTTGTAGATAGTAACGGCCCGGTAATTATTGATTTACCTCAAGCGGTTAACGCCTCTGCTAATAATAGCGCCGAAGCCATGTTTACCCGCGATGTAAATAACATGCGCCGCTATTATGGCCAATTTGCACCGGCGTTATTACACACGCAATACGCCAAAGAAATGTGGGCATTGTTTGCAGATGCTAACTTAACCCCGCACTCAAAACTCAGTGGCGAATTTGAAGACGACAGCGAAGCTGCAGATGTAGACTCAGTACTTGACGAAATTCAAGCCGCCTTTGATGAAGAGCAAGAACGTAAAGAACGCATTCGCGACGCCGATGAGCAATAACCATTAATTTACATGCTGAGTTTTGACTATTAGATCAAAACCTAGAAGGCAAGTAAGGGCGAGGAGAGGTCAGTTAAGAGTTTTAATGTCTGAAGTCAAAATTTGACCCTATCAGCTCATCACTATAGTACCGCGGTTACTTACCAGATACTGGCCCTTTGGCAGAATGCAATATTTCATATCACAACAACGTAATGATTACACTTTGGGGGAAAGTAAATCTTCAGATGTCTAGTTTGTGCATCGATATAAATTGTCGGCAAAGGAGAGTCAAGTTATGTATAGAGAACTAAAAAACAAAACTAAAGAAAAATGGATAATTATCTGAACGATCTATAATCCTATTTAATAGAGTTAGTTGGGGATATATCAAAATCAAAGATCGGCTCCAAATTTTGAAATTCTTTAGAATTGGAAACTACCTAATTTGTTGACTATTATATAGATTCAATTTAATGTAGAGTCTCTCGAGAATTTATATAAATTTAAATTAAGGGTTCTGTTCGATGAGTGTTTCATACAAGGTTAGAGATACTAATTTTTCTGTAGTGTTGATTGGAAAATTTAACAATTTACATCATCTGCCTGACAACCTACTTCAAATGGGGCTCATTAATGAAAATGATAAAGAAAATACTGACGTAGAATATGTATCACCAGCTGAATTACAGATTTCTCTTCCTTGGGGTAACTTAAGAACAGAACCTACACGTAATACACAAAATAGACTTTCAATTTTTTTAACTGATTTAAGCTCAATAACTTTATTTAGAGATTTTGTTTTTTCATTACTGGACTATAACGATACCGCTAACCCTACCATTATGGGAATAAATTATAAATCTTGGATTACTCATCAAACACAAGAAGAATGGAACAATTTTGGTGATGCTTTAACACCTAAATCACAATGGTTAGATCTATTTGGTAAAGAAGATTCTCGGGCAGGAATGACAAATATTTCTATGCGTATTGAATCAGCACTCGAGCCTGTAATTGAAAATGTCGAAGAACAACCACAGTTAAACATTTCTATCCTCCCGGTTAGAGGAACAAAAGATAAGGATTATGAATTTTGTACCGAGTGTATCTTAAATTATCACTTTCCTTTAGGTAAAAGCGGTTCAATGGAAAATGCAAAAATAACTATTGAGAAATATTTTGATGAGATATTTAAATTGGGTCCTCAAAATATAAAAGGAATTGTGGAGAGCTTTTCATGAATAATCTTGCTATATGTACAGATTCTATAGATACCCCTCTAGATAAAACTTCTTTTTCATCTACAGATAATAAGCCTGTAAATGAAAAGCTATTATCCAAATCACTTAGCCCAACAATTTCATTTAAAAAATATAATAAAGATATATGTAATAATCTCACCCAAATATCTTCAAAGTTTAATTTACAATATGAATTAGGAAGCATTACTTTAGATGCTATTGATGATATTCATGAATCTAATGAAGAAACAAGTTTTGAATTAAATAAACAACAAGTTGTAGAAGATTTAGAGAGTGAATTTTTTTGTACTATCGACAGTGTTGATGAAGTCAATAAAGAGTTGTGCGCATCGGTTTATGATATTGAAGAAAATATGCAAGTTATGACAATAACCGTTCCTTTCTCAAATTTTTTAAATTCCGAAGTAAGCAAAATAATTCCAAATGCAGGTTTCTACTGGCGGATCGGAACTAGAACGACCTACAAAAACTTAAATAACAAGTTGGTACCTCATTCTGAAAACTTTTCAGATTTTAGGATGCGTTTGACTTACGTTTCGCCCAGAGCCTTAAAAGGCCGATTAGAAAATAACTTCCAAAAGTATTCAAATATTTTCGTTTAATTGCGGTGAAAAATGCCAGACATAAATGTAGTTGTATTTGGCCGTGGTAACGGAGAATCAATTTTAGTTGAATTAGAGCAAGATAATTGGATGGTCGTTGATAGTTTTATTAACGTTAAAACTAAAAAACCAGCTGCAATTAGTTATTTAGAATCAATTGGTTTAGATCCTAGCCTTGTATTGAAGAGAATCGTCATAACTCACTTTCATGAAGATCATATAAAAGGAATGTCTTCTATAATCGAGTCAGCTTCACCAGATGCAAAGGTTTATATGCCAGATGCATTAACTACAAATGAAGCATTAAATTATTATTCTTCTTTAGAAATTATTAATGGTTTTGATATTAAGTCTATGACTTCTGAGATTCAGAAAGTTTTTAAATTGATGAAAAAATCAGAACGGCTTATTATTCGTTTAAACCAAGATAAAGTCATTTTCAAAAATGAAAATCATATAATCTCAGCATTATCTCCTTCTGATTATGACTCTATTAAATCAACTGAGATGTTTACAAAAAAAATTATAAAATCTGTTGAAAATAAAAGAACCTTAGCGCAGTCCGCAAGTAAAGATTTCCCAAACCACTTTTGTATTGCAATCAATATAGAAAACCTCAATAGTAAGAAGAGCATTTTACTAGGTGCAGATTTAGAAATTACTCTTGATAAAAGAGGTGGTTGGGATTCGGCAATAAATACACACCTCGCGCCTAAAAAAAGGTCAATTGATTTATTTAAAGTTCCTCATCATGGTTCAAAGACTGCATTTCATAAAGAAACTTGGGAGTGCTATACATCTTCAAATTTCATTGCATTAATTACAACTTTTGGAAGTAGCTCACTCCCAAGAGAAGAATCTATCAAGATCTATAAAACTTATACTGAAACTGTCTTATGCGCAACTAAACCTAAATACAGTACAAAAAAAGTTTTATCCCCTAAAGCATCAAAAATAGTTAATAAGAAAACTCCTGATGTAAAAGTACTAGATGTTATGCCTTTGGAGTCTTTTGGCTTTATTCATAGTACCCACAGCTCTCAACAAGTTAAGTACCAACTTTATGGGGATGCATTAAAATTATAGAATTATACAATCAATCATTATTGTCATTGTTTTCAAAAGTACTTACCATGACAAACTGTCAAACTTGACAGTATCGTTAGGCTAGAGGGGGCAAATCTTGACTTCAGACATTACAACACCTGATCGTCTACAAATAGCACTCAACCGAACTCCGTAAAAAAGCGAAAATCGTTCATTCAGCGTAATTGGCTCTCGCTAAACAAAAGAGGTCAAATCTTGACTTCATACATCAAAGTTTACCAATGACCGCACTTTGCAGACAATCGATAATACAAAACGCTTATGTTAATTGAGACGCTCATATTCAACTTAACTTATAGTCGAAATTAGTGTGTTGATTTAACGCGCTTAATTCGGTTTAATATCAGGCAATAAATATGCTTAGTAATGCAGGGACGACTTAGGGCAGCGCATTTTATTAACGTGGCCTAATTAGGGCATTAAAACCTTCCCTTTATAAACTAAAGCCCATTGTATGAATAGTTCCCATGTAGTGGCATAGTTAATTATTATATCAACCCGCTTGATCAGAGTTCGTGAATCCATCCGGTAACTTTCAAATTAATCACACTGAACTATCCGTCCACGTAACAATTGTTGTTATTTAATTAAACCTATAACTCCTTCATTAACTAAATGAGTCTGCGCTTCATCTGTATGGGGCTTAAAATTCTTCCAGCGGCCTATGGCTTTGTTGTTAAGCGGTTGGCGCACTTGCATTTTGCTAGCGGTTGAAACCGGTGCGGTGTTTAAATGAAAATCAAGGCACTGTGGTTGCCAGTCTAAGTCGCAATAGCTCACTAACTCTTTTATCTTTTGCTCTGGTGCGGCGATGAGTTCTTCGTATTTTACTAGTTTAATATTGCTGTGCAGGGTGCTGAAGTGCTGCATCAGTTTATAAAAGCGGCTGTAAAATTTAGCTGTGTCGAGTAAGTCTAAGGAGTAAGCATAATACGGGTTGTTAATAGTAAATAGCTGGCGATAGTTACCAATACAGGTGTCCATGGGGTCGCGAAGTAGACAAATTATTTTGGCGTTTGGCAGGGCTTTGGTAATTAAATCGATATAAAAAAAGTTAAACGGTAGTTTATCAATAAAGTGTTTATGGCTGCCGGTTACAACACGCGTTGCTTCAAGGTAAGTGCTGCCAAGTTTTGCAAAATCAAGCTGGTAAGCTTGGCTTAAAGTGTCTATATCGAGTACTTGAGGCGTGGGTGTTTGGCTGAGTTTTTTTACACTTAGGCCAAAGTCTTGCAGTTCGCCTGCTGATTGTACGTCGCTGTGGCTTGATAAAATGCGCTCAACTAATGTGGTGCCAGAGCGCGGCATGCCTAATACAAAAATTGGCTCACTGCTTTGGTTGCCAGCTGTTTGTTGGTTTTTGTACTTATCACTGAGCTGTTTAATATGTGCAAATAAAGCCTCAGACGCTTGGTTATCAAACGCCTTATTAGCGAGTTTTGCTGCTTTACCATGTTGTAACGCGGCAAAGGCTGCTGAAAACTCTCCTAAGTCTTGATATTCTTTTGCGAGCGCATGACCTATATGCAGTTTAGCGTCGGGATGATTGACCTGTTCGAATACATTTTTTAATCGCGCTATGTGGTTATTATGTTCGGTGACTTTAGTTAAATCGGCTAAGGCAAAATGACTTTGATGATGAAGCGGGTTCAGTGCAATGGCATTTTCAAACGCTTGCTGTGCTTTATCAAACTGGCCTAAAAATTTAGCACACACCCCATAGTTATAATAAAACTGCGGCTGACGAGTATTACTCGCCTCAGCTAAACTTAATGCGCATATAAAGTAATCAGCTGCTTGTTGATGTAAACCCGCTTGGGTGAGCGCGACGCCTAATGTATCGGCATCAAGTGCTTTACTAATATGTTCAATCTTAACGCTGAGGGCGATGTTTTTTGCTTTTTGTAAATCGCCGGTAAGGGCGTAACACTTGGCAAGTTGCGCTGTATATTCAATAGACTTAGTAAAGCTTAATGCTTTTTCAATTAGCTTTATCGCTTTGTAAATTTGGCCAACCTTTAAATTAACCATAGCGAGTAAAAAGTAGCCATCAGCAAAGTCTGGTTTTTGTGTAACCAGCTCAACCAGTGCTTTATGCGCTTGCTGAATATTGCCTTGGTTTAAGTTGTTGATAGCGCTTTGGTGTAGTTGCTTTAAGTTTGGCTGCATGAATACTCTTATAAATAATGTGCTTACAAATAAAAAGGCTCAAAATTAATTTGAGCCTCTTGATTGTACTTAAACTTTTCGTTTAATTACATCTCAAACTTGTCGCTTAATTATATTTCAAACTTATAGTTAAATTTAATGCCAACAGTAAGTGGGCGATTAATAAAGTAACCATAGTTACGTTGTATGTCTGCGCCATTGGCTGTTGTAATATCCGCATCTGAACGACGAACAGAAGTAACCGCATATTTATTAAATAGGTTATCTACATATAAAGTAGTCGACCACGCATCGGCGGTTAATTTAGCTGAAATATTACTTAAGCTATAACCTGGGAGTGCTTCACCGTTGTCACGTAGGCCTACTTTTGAAATTACATCACTTTGTGCAGTTAAACCGTAGTTAATATCAAGGGTTTTATCATTTAAAACGTCTGTTTGGTAGTTAATCCCCATAGAGAACTGGTGCTCAGGTGAGCCCGGTAAACGGTCGCCATCTTTTGCGCCATCAGTGCCATCGGCATTAAATAAATACGGAGCGTCTGAGGTTAGCTCTGCTTTTGTATAGGCATAAGTTGCATAGGCAGTAAACGAGTCTGATAAAATTGCACGCGTGGCAATTTCAATCCCTTTCGCATTAGCGCTACCTGCATTTGACAGGTACGGTAATTGGCCTACTGTTGTTGCACCGGCAATCTGTGCGTTGTCCCAATCTACATTGAATAGCGCAGCATTAAAGTGCAGCTGGCTTCTCATCCAGGTACTTTTGAAGCCTAGCTCATAGTTGGTGGTAGTATCTGCCTCATACAACATTTCATCAGGTGTACCACAGCCTGTTTGTTGATCCTCAGGTAGAGGGGTTGGGCAAGGCACTAAGCCATTTGAGCCACCAATTCTAAAGCCTTCACTAATGGTTGCATACGCCATCACTGAATCTGTGAATTGGTATTTAGCATTAAATTTGAACAGATTACCGTTGTCACCAGCTTCGTTCTCTTCAAAGTTAACTGAAACTTCATCAGGTGCAGCACCTTCATACAAGGTATTTGCTAATGGGAAATCAAAAGCCGCTTTTGATTCTACGTCGTATTCGTAAAAACGCGCGCCAATGGTAATGTCGAGTTTATCGGTTACTTGGTAACCCACTTCACCAAAAAGTGCAGATTCAGTTACTTTGCTGCCAGTAATTTCTAAATACTCTAAAGAGTCTGGTCTTAGCTGTGCGCCACCAAAATTATCAACGGCGAACTGATCAAAGCCTGGTGTGTACTCTCGGCTTGATGCATCAGTGTCGGTTTTGTTGTAAAAACCACCAACAATCCAGCTTAGGTCGCTATCGCTTTGTGAGACCAAACGTAGCTCTTGAGTGAAGGTATCGACTTCGTCTAACTCACGGGTAAATGCTGAAAACGAAGGAAACTCCTCGTAGCCATAGTCTAAACGAATTAAAAGGTCAGTTTGGTCGCGTTGACCATCGGCTTCAAAGTGTGAAATACCGGTAGCTGATACCAGCTCGGCAAAACCTAAGTCGGCTTTAAGTTCAAGGCTCAGTAATTGATCTTCTTTTTCCCGTGGCTCTTCAAAACGGTACGCTGACTCGTATTTGCCGATGCGATCATTTAAACCATTATTTTCGTTAAGGCTATTGTGATGAACAATTGAGCGGCCTTCGGTGTCTTGCTTTTGGTAGAAGTAGTTTAATGTGCCTTCGAATGATTCATTTGCTTTGTAACGCAATGAAATACGCCCAGTTGTGGTGGTTTCACCGTTGGCGTCTTTTACATTTTTAAGATTGCTGTTTACTGCATCAAGGTTTGTCCAATCAGGGTCGGTAATCGACACACCAGGTTCACGAACGGTGTAAGCGTAGTCAATAAACCCAGGATCTTCATAAATATTTAAGCTGGTACGAACCGCCAGTTTGTCTTCAATTAATGGTAAGTTGAAGATAAAACCCGCTTCACCACCGATTGAATCACTTTCTTGAGTTTGAAAAACATCACCAAATACTTCACCTGAGGTGAAATCAAGCTCTGGCTCTTTAAGCATGTAACGAATAGCGCCACCAAGTGTGCCTGCGCCATACAATGTGCCTTGTGGCCCAATAAGCACTTCCACACGCTCTACATCAACAAGACGCATATCTACCGATACTGGAATTTCGTTAATGTAAGTGGCTACCGTGCCGCCATCTGATGAAGGGCCTGATGAATTTGTATTTAATCCACGAACTATAATAGGTGAGCCAGAGCGACCACCTTGATCAGTAATTGTTAAACCTGGCACCCAACGCGCTACATCGGCTAATTCGCTGATATTTTGGTCTTTCATTACATCGGCATCAAGCGCAGTAATATTAAGAGGCGCAGCCTGAATAGAGCCACTTCGGCGTGTTGCTGTAACCTCAATAACTTCAAGCGATTTATTTTTTTCAATAATTTGCTCTTGTGCTGTTGCATTACCGCTAAATAATACACCGCTCAGTGCGCTTGATACAGCCAAGGTTAACAGGCTTGGTTTAAACATAAAAATTGATCCCAGTTAGATTTAGTACGTTAATAAATGAGCGCTAATAATATCAGGGAGTTTTGTTGATGGAAATAAAAATATGAATTTTAATTCACTTTTTTAGAATAAAAATTAGGTTGCGGGTTTTTACTTAAATTTAAAGTTTAAATAAAACAAAGTGTTTGTATAAATAATGCACACAAAAAGTTAATGCTTATTGTTATAAGTACAATAGCTAGTTATATAAAGACGTTATAATTCAAAGTTAGGTGAGGCGTAGGCTTAAACGCAATAAGAGAGAGCTGTAAAATGCAGAGAGTGGCACTGCGCCATGATAGCTCATGACGCAATTAAAAAAGTTCAACAGACCCTAAGTCGCGGGCTGCTTTTTACCATTAGACATGGAACTGCCTACCGAGGCTATAATTACCAGCAAAATAGCCAGCCACTGCCAAATACTGAGCAGTTCTCCTAAAATAATGAGTCCGGCTAGTGCTGCAATAGCAGGTTCAAGACTCATCATAATGCTAAACCCTTGCGGCGACATATTACGCAGCGTGATCATTTCTAAAGTATAAGGTAGGGCGCTCGAAAGTACGGCGATAGCAATGCCTAATGGAATAATATCCCAAGTAAATGCGGCGCTTTGTGAAATACCACCATAAGGCACAAGCACGATGGCTGAAATGGTCATGCCCATCGCAACCGTTGCGCCACCAGAGCTTTGGCTGCCTGTTTTTTTACCAAATAAAATATAACCAGCCCAACAGGCACCCGCCGCAAGTGCGAGCACTACACCGACTGGATCAAGGCTATCTTGGCCTTTCATATCAGGTAAGAGTAATAAAATACCCGCTACCGCACAGGCTACCCAAAATAAGTCACGTTTTCTGCGAGAAGAAAACAACGCAACAGCTAATGGGCCGGTAAACTCAAGCGCAACCCCAATACCCAATGGGATACGTTCTATCGCGTAATAAAATAGAATATTCATGCCGCCTAAACTTAAGCCATAAATTAATATGGGTAAGCGTTGGCTAGCAACGGGGAAGTGTTTCCACGGTTTAAAAATCAAACACAAAATAGCGGCCGAAAATCCCAAACGTAAGGCGGTTGTGCCCTCAGGCCCAACAATAGGAAAAAGCTGTTTAGCCAGTGACGCGCCTGACTGAATCGTCATCATTGCTAGCAATATGCATAAAATAGCCAGTAATAGCTCTTTGGTTGATTTTTGCATGGATGTCCTTAAAGATTGCGATGAATTTTGGCGGCATGTTACCTGCTTTTGATCTTAGAGGTAAGTCAAATTTTGTGATCTTTTTAAGCTTAATTCAAAATAGCAGTGTTTAGTAAAGGGTGCTCAAAGGCCAAGCGATAAAATACGCTTATCGCTTAGCCGATAGTTTTTGTTTTATTAAGAGGATAAATCTGCTGGGTAAACAACACCAAGTTGTGCGCGTGCGGTGTCAAGTACTTGCATTACATCGACAGAAAGCTGATGAGTATTAACGCTAGACTCCCCCTGATTTTGCTCAATGGTATTGATAAAGTTCTCGAGTTCGTACTTCATAAAGTGCTCGTCAAATTCCGTGCTAATAAGCTCTTTATGACCATTGTTAGCAATAAACTCTACTTTTTTAAGCTGCGACACGGCTTCAATTCTAATTCGACCTAATTCCCCCTGAATTTCAGTGATATTTTCGCCTTGTGAAATTTTCGAATAGCTGATCACCGCTTGTCTGTCGGGATAATTTAAAAGCACATCGCCTGCACCATCCACACCACTTTCAAGTAATACGCCGCTGGCGTGCACAGAGCGTGGTGCTCCCCATAATGCAATAACGAGATAAAGTGGGTAAATACCCAAATCTAGTAAGGCACCATTAGCAAATTCAGGTAAAAAGGTATTAGGGCGCTCACCATTTTTATACTTGTCGTAACGTGATGAATACTGACTAAATTGACCAATAAACTTACGTGGTGTGCCTATTTTTTTTAGGGCAGCTTGTAAGTGCGCAAAATTAGGTAAGTGCGTTGTCATCATCGCTTCCATGTAAAGGCGCTGATGCTGCTTTGCCGCAGTTAAAATAGCCGCAAGTTGCCTGCTATTAGCCGCTGAGGGCTTTTCGCCTAATACGTGTTTGCCCGCTTTTAAACACTGTATTGCATATGCACTGTGCAGGCTATTGGGCGCCGCTATATAAACTACGTCTACTTGTTCATCTTGGCACACAGCATCAATAGAGGTAAAAATTTTAGCATCGGTATTTGTTGGATGATTAGCTAAAAAGCGATCACCGCTGCTTATTTGGCGAGAGCAAATACCGTATAAATTAAAATTGCTGAGAGTATTAGCCGCTGCCAATAACGTGTCGCTAATAAAATTAGTACCTACAATTACAAAATTCATGAATAGCCTTTGCTGTTTTTAAACAAGGGCGCAGTTTAACAATGTTTGGCTCTAAATGCGCGGGCAGAGCAATTAAACCAACGTTTAATGCTAGTACATAACGTAGCTTGCTCCTGATAACCTAAAAGCTCTGAAATTTGAGTCACCGACAATTGGTTTTGTAATAAATAGTGCTCACATAATGCGCGGCGAGTGGCGTCTTTGAGCTTTACAAAACTGGTATCGTGTTTTTTAAGTTCTCGGTGCAAGGTGCGAGGGTGAATATTAAGCGCAGCGGCAATAGTATTATTAGCGCTTTGAAATATCGGCAGCATAATGCGAATAAGCGCGCTTACCTGAGTGGGTAAAGATTGGCTATAAGCATTATTTTCAGCTAAAAAGTTAAGTGCTGCTTGGGTTTTATGTTGCTTAGTTATGTTAAGTGTTAAATCTAAGTCTTGTTTGGCAATTAAAACACCGGCGCTATTTCTGTGAGTAATAACCTTACACCCAAAATGCGGGTGGTAGGTCTGCTTATTTGCGCCTAGGGTATGAGGTAAAAATACACTTTGTGGCTTACAGCGGCCATTACTCATATTTTTTAAGGTAGCTATGGCCAATGCAATGGTGAGCTCTATTACCTGGTTTATTGCTGGTAATGGCCTGAGATTTATAGCGAATGATAAAAACACGTGTTTATTATCATCAAGTGGATGAGTGGTTAAATTAAGCGCTGGCGTATGCAAGTGTAAATATTTTATCACCCAATCTAGCGCCTCGGCTAAATTAGTGCCTGTTTGAGCGGCTATTGCAATATGGCCCAAAATATCAAAGCTTTGCAGACTTGCTAGTTTTAACCCAAAATTTGGACAGTTTAGTGTATTCGCGCAATGCTCTAATAGCTGTGCATACGCGCGGTAAGTAAGGGTCTCTTGCTCTAGTTTATTAAAGTCCACATTAATGGCGCACTGCTGCATTATGGCAGCGAAATCTCCCCCAAGTTCTGCAATTAAATGGTCTATTCCTTGTAAAGAGGTGGCTCTAATTAAGCGGCTCATAAAATATACTTTTGCGTGATGATGTCTAAAAATAACAAGTTTTTATTCGATGTTCCATGCAAACTGGTTTTTTAATTGGAGAATAAGTATGCATATCACTACATTTGATTACATTGTTGTTGGCGCAGGCAGTGCAGGCTGCGTTATCGCATCGCGATTATCTGAAAATAAAAATGTGAGTGTGTGCTTAATTGAAGCGGGCGGCAGTGATAAAGGTGCAATGGTTCAAATGCCTGCAGGGGTTGCTGCTAGTGTGCCTTATGGCATTAATAGCTGGCATTACAATACGGTACCTCAAAAAGAGCTTAATAACCGCTGCGGATTTATGCCTCGTGGCAAAGTGCTTGGCGGTTCAAGTTCCATTAATGCCATGGTTTATATTCGAGGTAATAAGCACGATTATAATAGTTGGGCTGCACTGGGCAATGAGGGCTGGGACTATGAGAGTTTATTGCCTTATTTTATTAAAGCTGAAAATAATAAAACCTTTACTGAAAGTGATGTACACGGGGTTGATGGTCCTTTGCATGTGCAGGATTTAAGCCAGCCAAGCCCAGTAAATCAGCTGTTTTTAAACGCCTGCGAACAACAAGGTGTACCGCACAATGCCGATATAAACGCAGGGCAGCAAGTGGGAGCAAGGTTATCGCAAGTGACTCAACATCAAGGGGAGCGTTGTAGCGCAGCAAAAGCGTATATAACCCCCCATTTAAACCGAAAAAACCTAACTGTGCTTAGCAAAGTACACGTTAATAAAGTGCTTTTTTGCGATAAAACCGCAACCGGAGTCTCTGTTTCTATAAACAATAAGGCCGTTGTATTGCATGCAAAAAAAGAGGTGGTTTTAAGTGCAGGCGCAATTAACTCTCCGCAAATTTTAATGCTATCGGGGGTTGGCCCTAAAGAGCAACTAAAGCAGCATAATATTGAAATAGTAAACGAGCTTTCTGGTGTAGGAGAGAACCTTCACGATCACTTAACCGTTGTACCATTGTATAAAGCTAAATACAGTAAAGGCACATTTGGTATAAGTGCGAGTGGTGCGCTTAATATTGCAAAAGGATGCGTTGATTGGTTTGTAAAACGTGAAGGGCAGCTTACTAGTAATTTTGCAGAATCACATGCCTTTATAAAGCTATTTTCCGATTCAAAAGTACCCGACGTACAGCTTGAATTTGTAATTGGGCTGGTGGATGACCATAGCCGTAAACTGCACCTAGGCCATGGTTATAGTATTCACTGTAGTATTATGCACCCTAAAAGCCGTGGCACGATTCGATTAGCCGATGCCAACCCTTTGAGTGCACCACTTATTGATCCTAATTATTTAAGCCACCCCGATGATTTAAACGTGATGTTAGCGGGGCTTAAAAAAACACTGCAGATTATGCAAAGTGAAGCATTTTATGTAATTAGAGGTAATATGGTTTACCCGCTAGATGTTAACAATAATGAGCAGCTTATTGAGTATATTAGGCAAACGGCCGAGACTGAATATCACCCTGTAGGCACTTGTAAAATGGGGCAAGATCCCATGGCGGTAGTGAATAGCCAACTACAAGTACATGGCGTGAAAAATTTGCGTGTGGTTGATGCCTCAATTATGCCGCATATAATTACCGGCAACACCAATGCCTGTGTGATAGCCATTGCCGAAAAAGTAGCTGACTTAATTAAGCTAGCTTGACTTATAAAACGCTGTTAACCATTGCTGCCAGTCTTGCTCTAGTTTGATCATTTGCAGGTGTTTTTTAGCAGCAAAATGCTTGCTTTTATCCTCGTAAGCTAAAAACGGCCCTACACGACATAGCGAGCAATAATTATCGGATAAGTAAGCAGGCAAAGTTAACAAGCTAGCTAGTTCAGGTAAGGGTTTTTCACTAAATACATAGGTAATGCCGCTGGTGTCTTTAACGTGTTTATCACGGTCAACATTGCGAATTTTATAACCACTAAAGTGACTAATATCAAATGGCATTTGCCCTTGATATTGTGCGTTTAAATGGGTATTTAAACTGCCTTCAATATTCCATTCTCGATAAGGTTTAACATCTTTTGAAGTGATGAAACATAGCCCTGCGCCTTGCGGGTTTAAAGCAAACTCATTAGCATATTTTATAAATTGATGCAGTAATGCGCGGTTAAGTACGTTCATGCTGGTATGGCGAGTATTGTGTTCAAATGCATCACGACCAACAAACGCAGGAATAAGCGGAAATTGAAAAATAACCACATCAAAACTATGTAAATGCTGGCCAAGCGTTTGCCAACATTGTGGGTTGGTTACATCAAAGCTATTAAGTACTTCTACCTTTTGCGACTTTAAAGCATTGAGCGCATTGTCTGGGTATTTTTGCTCAATAGTTGATTGCTCGTCGTAAGTGGATGCCACTAACTTTTTTGGCTTAATATGACGATAAAGCGCATTTGAAAACGATAAGTCGCCATCACCTACCGTGAGTATGTTCCAGTTTGGATTTAAATACATAGTTAGCGTTTAGTTGTATTTGGGTTTTCGGGCTCATCAGTTTGCTTAGGTGTTTGATGCAACCTATACATAGCTAAACGTGTTTTTAAACCCTCAATAGCAACCTGTTTTAAAATTAGGTTAAAGGTAATCAAAATAGCAAAAACAATATGGATAGGACCATGGGTAAATCCTGCGTCAGGATCAAATATAGATAAACCAAACAATACAAACAACACAACCATTAGTATTTCAATGAGTTGATTTGAATAAAAAGAAAGACGTCCTTCGCTTTTATGATCTTTTTTTATGCTTATGGCACAAAAAAAAGGGATCACTTTAATTTTAAAAGCGGCGTTTTTTTCTACAAAATTCTCACCAAGGTCAGTAAGCTGTTGGCGCAATTGGTCTATCATGGGGTGTCCTCTCAATACAGTGCGCGGATGTTACCCTATTACAGACCAATGGTTAAGTAATGGCAGACTATTTAGGGTAAATACTCATACCAATAATTAAGATATGACACACAAACACCACAGATGTGAGCACAAAGCGCATTTTTTGGTAATCTTTGTGATAACCCTGCCAATGAATCGACGCTTTTTCGAAAATCAGTACCAACCAAAAACTCGCGCCTAACCAAGCAAGCATCCACTCAATCGGCAAAAATGATAAAAACGGTATAGGAATGACCGGCAGCACAGCTTTAATTGCATCGGCAAAGCTTTGTTGCCCTGCATGCCATAAATTACCCGCCATAAAAGCTAAAATAGCGATGCTGTAAAAACTAAAAAACTCTAAATTGACACTGTTACTGCCAAACATCAATGGCCAACCCACACAGCCTAAAAACGGCAGCAAGCCCAAATAGCCTAATTGAATGTGATTAACAAATTTTTCCATGGGTAAGCGCCTCAATCGAGTAGGTAATTCAACACTGCTAGTGTAACAAGGATAGATAGAGTTATCTCAAAAAATTTATATAATGCTTAAACGACTATGTTATTTATGACGATCACTCATTATATTAAAATAGTGGTTTTTTAAGCGCTAAGTTAGTGATTTTTTTATATTATTACCTATACTCATTATTAGTATCAGTAAATGGATGATTAGTATGGCTAATAATGTCACTCGACGTAAATTTTTAAGTACATTAGCGGTCGGTGCTGCGACCTCTGCTGTCGCATTTAAAGCGCCGTATGTGTTTGCAAAAAAACCGGTTACGCTCAGAGTCATGGGCACGCATGTAACTTTACAAGAAGAGCTTAGGGTCCGTGCCATGCAAGAGCTCGGTATTAATATTGAATTTACCCCTATGGGGAGTGCGGCCGTTTTACAAAAAGCAGCCGCCAATCCCTCTTCATTTGATTTATATGAACAATGGTCTGACTCAATTAATATATTGTGGCAAGCCAATGCTATTCAACCAATTGAAGTAGAAAGACTAAAATATTGGCAGGAAATAAATCCACTAACCAAAACCGGCAAGTTAGTTCCGAAAGCAAAACTAGGCGCAGGCGATGCGCCCAATAAAATTTTATATGTTCAACAAGATGGCTCACTTGGAAGCCAGGCCACAGATCAAATAAGTTTTATGCCTTATGTTCACAATGTAGATTCATTTGGCTATAACACTAATTTTATACCTAAGGGCGTGGCTTACGAGACTGAATCCTGGGGCTGGTTACTTGAAGAGAGCAACAAAGGTCATGTAGGTTTGGTGAATGCCCCCACCATAGGCATTTTTGATGCCGCATTGGCAGCCCAGGCTCAAGGGCTGATGACATTTAATAATATTGCCAATATGAGTGTTGCAGAAATAGACAAACTGTTTGCAATTTTAATTAATAAAAAGCAAGCAGGGCATTTTTCTGGGTTTTGGACATCGGTGCCACAATCTGTTGAGTTTATGCTTAAAAAGCGCGTGCATATTCAAAGCATATTTTCACCGGGGGTGACTGCATGTAGAGCCCAAGGTTTACCAGTAGTTAATGCATCTCCTAAAGAAGGGTATCGAGCATGGCATGGGGTAATGTGTCTCTCTGCTAATACGGTAGGGCACGTAAAAGACGCCGCTTATGAATATATGAACTGGTGGTTATCGGGCTGGCCTGGTGCATTTATTTCAAAGCAGGGTTATTACATTTCTAATCCAGAACGTAGCAAAGAAATAATTACCACCCCCGAATGGGATTATTGGTACGATGGCAAAGAAGCGACTCAACCACTAGCGGGTACCGATGGCAAAAATATAATTATGCCAGGGCAAATTCGCGATGGCGGCAGCTATGAAAAGCGCTTTTCTAATATTGCGGTGTGGAATACAGTGATGGATAACTACGATTACAGTTTAGATAAATGGTTTGAACTACTAAACGCATAAGGGAATTGAATGCTAAAACAGTTAATTGGTTCTTTATCTATTAAAGTATTATCTTCGTTGGCTATTTTTATTTTAATACAAATAATAGTTTACGTTGTTATTAATGAGCGAACCGACAAAATAGAGCAAGCCAGTAAAAATGTATTGAACATTAATGGGCTGTCAGTTGTTGTATTTGAAATTAACAAAGATATTTTACAGATTCAGCGAGATATTTCTGTTTATGGTGTGTCGGGTAGCGAGGTTATTTTTGATAAAATAAAAAGCACTCATCAAAGTATTCAAGCGCGGTTAATTGAAGCACAACAGCGAATCCAGCAACCCGAGATTAAAAATTCATTAAACGCCATGCAATCATTGGTTTTAAATTATGGCAAAAGTATCGATAGTCTTAAAAAACGATATGATGAAAAGTCTAAAATTATTGAGCAACAGCTACCAAATACCTACGAATTAGCATTGACCACCTTAGCTAGCAGGGATGGAGAAACGGCCAGGCTGGACAAGGACTTATTATTTTTTCAGCTAAAGGATCATTGGCATCATCTGTACCGCAATTCAATCCTGTTTTTAACTCAACGTGATTACGCCAAACGTAGCCAAGTAAAACAGCGGCTAAAATTAATTAAACAATTAACCAACAGTGGCGCTACAAACAAAATGATTGGCCAAAACAAGGTCGAGCAACTAAATAGTTTAACAACTAAATTCGAGTCTTTATTTGCTCAGGCCATTCAAGCCAATAGAAATTATTTAACCTTAAGCAATATTGTTATTGCCGGTGATTCGGTTGAATTTTCAGCACTTGCCAAAAAATTGCAAGAAGATGCATTGTTGTTGCTTAGTGATATTTCGCAAACCAGTCAAGAGAGCATTAATGCCGCGCAAACTGTTATTCAAGTGTCGTTATTTTTGTCTGTTACCTTGTTTATTCTTTTTGCTTTATTTTTTCACTTTCATATTATTAAAGCGATTAACAGACTCACCGTTAGTTTTAGATCATTTTTAAATGGTGATTTCTCAGCAAACATAGCTGATATTAACCGTGAAGATGAAATAGGATTTTTAGCCCAAGCAGCAAATAAATTTAGAGTGCTAAACGAGCGCCTAGTTGAAGCAAAAAAAGCGGCAGAGGAAACATCCCGAATCAAATCTGAATTTTTAGCTAATATGAGCCATGAAATACGCACTCCCATGAACGGTATTTTAGGCATGGTACAGCTAGTGAGTAATACCGAACTCGATGCTAAACAAAAGCGCATGATTGAGGTTATTAGCTCTTCAGGTAAGAGTTTATTGGTTATTCTTAATGACATTCTCGATTTAAGTAAGCTCGATGCCGATAAAATGCTACTAGAAAACAGAGAGTTTAAATTAAGTGCTTTATTGTATGAGCTGGAACAAATTTTTAAATCGCAAGCCGACCATAAAAATATAGAGTTTAAAATAGTAAAAGAAAAAGTAGATTCTGTTGATTTGGTACAGGGCGACGAAACCCGTTTAAAACAAGTGCTAATGAACTTATTGGGGAATGCATTTAAGTTTACAGAGCTTGGAAAAGTAACTTTGTCTGTTGATCTAAAAGAGAAAAATAACAATGAGGTGGTGTTACTATTTAGCGTTATCGATAGTGGTATAGGTATTTCACAACACAGTATAAAAACGTTATTTGATGCTTTTACCCAAGCAGACACTTCAACAACACGTCGTTTTGGTGGTACAGGACTTGGATTAACTATTTCTAGTAAAATATTAAACTTAATGGGCAGTAATTTACAAGTAGAAAGTGAATTGGATAAGGGTTCGAGATTTTATTTTCAGCTAAGGCTTAATATTCCCATTGCAAATACAAACGTTAAACAACAAGCACAATTACCCGATGTAACTATTAAAAATAAAGATGTGCAGGTATTAATTGCCGAAGATAATCCGGTAAATCAAATCGTGCTAGAAAGCTTTTTAAAAGCAATGGGTATTAAACATATTACCGTGGCAGATAATGGTGAAATAGCGCTTGAGCTATGTACTAAACAACAATTTGATTTAATTATGATGGATATTCAAATGCCGGTAATGGGCGGGCTTTTGGCAACTAAATATATTAGGGAACTAGCCAATTACCACGATGTGCCCATTATTGCCGTTACTGCAAACATCACTGAAAAAGACGAGCCTGAGTACGTGGCAGCGGGTATAACTAACACTATAAACAAGCCTATAGAATTCAATAGTTTAAAAGTTATAATTGACCAGTATAGCGAGTAAGAATAAATATCCTATGTGCTTTTATATTTTTTGGTGGTATTGGTTAGCAATACACTCAAAAATTAAAAGCGCCTTTAGGCGCTTTTAACTTTAATTAGCAATACATATTTTCAGTGGTTTATTCATTATTACCCACAAAATACTAACTACTGGGTTGTATCTCTAAGTAGCTGTTAATGGTTGATTCGAGTTTTTTGTAGCTAGTTTGAATGAGCTCTAATTTATTCTTCATACTGCCCATGGCATTTTCACTGGCCATTACTTCTAATTCATCAAATAATTTATGCAAGTTAGCCGCACCTACATCACCCGATGAGCCTTTCAAGCCATGACTTAGTTTTGATATTTGCGATAAATTATTGTTATTTATTGCATCCTCAAGTTCTTCTAGCTTCATTGGTGTACTTTGAAGGTATAATTCGCATACTTTTATAAGCAGCTCTTCATTATTTAATAACCGAGATAGCGCGTTATCTTTATCCCAATCAGGTAAACTTTGACTATCTGAAGTATCAGGGATTGGTTTATTAAATTCGTTAAGCTGATTATTTTCCAATGGAGCTTCTTTTATAAAAGTTGAAGACAACCACTTTGTAGCTGTTGCAACTAATACCTCTGCAGAGATTGGTTTAGTGATGTAATCACTCATTCCTGCATCTAGGCATTTTTGTCTTTCACCCATCATTGCATTAGCAGTCATAGCGACTATGGGAATATCAATATTTTGAGGCGCTGCTTCACCAGCTCTTATTTGTTTTGCTGCATCATAACCATTCAATATAGGCATTTGGCAGTCCATAAATACACAGTGGTATTGATGATTATTGGCCACCGAGTTAACAAGTTTTTCTACTGCTTGTTGGCCATTTGACGCGGTATCTATCTCTAAAGATAAACATGACAATATACCCGCGGCTACTTCTATATTTATATCGTTATCATCAACGATAAGAACATGTGCCCCTTTAAAGTCAGAGTTATCAGTTTTAACTGAGTCTGATTCACGGCGTTTGTTAATATTAATATTGCTGCTACCAGCACTTATTTTATCTTCAAGGCTGCGTTCATCGGCTACTGTTTTTAAAAACTCTGAAATAAGTATTGGTTTAGAAAGTAAGCTGGTTTGCACGTGTCTTGTTTTAATTTGCGGATAACCGCGATTTGCTAATAAAATAACTTTAAGTGCATGATGATTAGCAATAGATGGCCACATTTCATCTAAACGTTTTAACAATATGTCGTCTTGTTCAATAAGTATAAAGTCAGGTAAAGGTACGTTTTTTATATCATCTGAAACAAGAGATTGTTGTAATTGTTCAGGTGAAAAACTGTTTCCAGAAAAAGCAGCTATTAAATTATTTATGCTGTCGGTTAACTCGTTATTTTTAGTCACAATAGCAAAGCTTTTGTTTTTTAATCGTGGGGTAAAACTATAATGAGTTGTATCATCATTGCTCAGTGTTAGTTTTATGTGAAAACTACTACCTAGTGACTTTTCTGACTCAAAGCTAATTTCTCCGCCTAGAAGGCTACAAAGCTGTCTGCATATAGAAAGCCCTAGCCCTGTTCCACCAAATTTAGATGCCACGCTTTTGTCTTCTTGGGAAAAGGCGGTAAATAATTTGCTCTGGTTTTCTTGTGCAATGCCCACACCGCTATCGGTAACTTTTACATGAACAGTCACAGTATCATTGCTTGTTTGCTCGCAATAAGCGGTGACCTTTATAAACCCGGTTTCAGTAAATTTAATCGCATTATTTACTAAGTTAGTTAGGATTTGTGAAAAACGATGGGGGTCAGTTTTAATCGTTTTACATTTTAAATTAACAACATCTAAAACAAATTCGAGGCCTTTTTCCTGAGCTTTAACAGCCATACTGCCACAAACGCTTTCGATTAATTTTATTAAATTAAACTCTTTAAAGTTCAACTCAAGTTTACCTGCTTCTATTTTAGATAAATCCAAAATATCATTTATTAATACAGATAAAGCACTCACACTTACTTCTGTCATTTCTAAATAGTTTTTTTGTGTTTCACTTAATGGCTCTTTTTTTATTAAGTTTAAAGTACCCACTATGCCATTAAGTGGAGTACGCATTTCATGGCTTATATTAGAAATAAACGCGCTTTTTACTTCACTGGCTTGTTTGAGCTCTTTAGTGCGAATGGCTACTTTATTTTCAAGCTCATGATTTACTTTTATTATTTCATTCTCAATGGTGCGCTCTTTGGTTACATCTCTGGCTATTATTGCAATACCAATAAACATTCCAAATTGATCGATAATGGCTGATAAAGAGAGTGAAAAGTAGCGTTTAGTAGAGCCGTTACTGATACTAGCGTCTTGCTTAAATTGACGAGTACCATCAGTGAATTTTTCAATTATCTCGTTAAAATTTAGCTGATCTATTATTTTTAAATCATTAATTGGTTTTCCAATTGCTTCTAACTCTCCAAGCTTAAACATCAGAGTTGCGGCATTATTCCAACTAGAGACAATACCGTTATTGGTAATGCCAATTACCGCATCAGATGAGCCGGTTATAATTGCCTCAGATTGTGCGCGCGCATTTGCAAGCTCTTGGCTTTTGCGAAGACTACGATTGAAAAATGCGAGAATGATAGTTAATACAATAACCAAAATAAGCAAAAAGGCGTAGAGCTTTGTTCTGCGTTCCATTTCAATATTTTTAATATGCTCAACAGGCGCTAAAACGTGGCTAGATAAAAAGTTTTGTTTTTCACCCAGCGCTAAAGTGATTTGTTTTCTTGCAGTGTAATAACTTGTTTGCGCAATGCTTTTTGGTTTTATAAGCGACAATGAGCTATTAGCAACAGGGTTGAAAGTGTAATTATTATTGATGCTAATATCACTACCTAGGTCTTTACCAAAGGTGAAATCTTTATTTGGGTGTGATAAAAAATAGCCGTTACTGTCAGTTAAAGCGAGTTGAAATGGTGTATTAATACTGTTTTTTAAAAGAGTTAATAAGTTGTTAGCATTCACGTTAATTATGATAAAGCCAAATCTATTTTGATTTTCATCAAAAATTGGCATAGACAGCCTCAACATCGGGCGATAAGGAAACTCTATTTTACCGTACTCTCTATTCAACGAAATTTCAGACAGATACATTTCGCCATCAGAGAGGTTACTACTGGCCGTAAAGTACTCTTGCGCTCCTTTATTTTGGAGCCTATTTAAATCTATAACCTCTACAGCGCCCTGAACGCGATCAACCCTTACCAGTTCTTGTCCTTTTTTGTTGGTACTGATGATTCTTAGCTGCTCGTAATCTGGGTTATTTTTTAAAAACGCTGCAAATATAATTTCAAGCCTTGTTTTCCATTGAGCATAGGTGGTGTTCTCTAGTGGGTCTACACCTTTGTTATTTGATGCCCTGGCTAAGCCTTTGATTGGAGGGGTTGCGTGTAAAAAACGAATATCTCGACGGTAGTTTTCAATAACCTCTTGTGTTTGTGAATTAATAGATTGGTTTTTGTCTATTATTTCTAGTTCTACAGAGCCAAGTACTGAGCGCGATAAACTTGCTTCATTAATAATAATGGCTAAAACAATTAAGGTAATTATGGCGGATAAAGAAATTGGGAATAAAAGGGTGTAATTACTTATCTGACGAATTATCCTTTTTTTAAGATTTATTGGCATCCATTACTCCAATTAAAGACAAGCCATTATTTAATTACAATTAAGCTTAGAGAACTATAGGTAATTTATCAAGTTTGAGCTTACCAATAAGAAAAAAGTTTTTACTATTAAGAAGGCGTTTTGGTTTTATTGGTTTATGTTTACTTCAGATGATTATAGACATCTTGTAGCTAACACAATTAATTTAATATTGTTAGTACTTATTTTAGGTAATTAATGGACGTTTAGGTTAACTCAGCTAAACTTTAGTCGCGTTTGTTTAATTTTTTATGGGACTTTATTGTGTTAACTAATGTAAATCAAAGCTTTGCGCATCGAGTTCTTATTGTTGATGATGAACCTTCTAGTTTAATGATTCTAGAGGGGGCTTTATCAGATATCGCAGAAGTTATATGCAGCGATACTGGTTTTGATGCCATAGAAAAAGCACAGCAGTTTTTACCTGAAATTATTTTATTAGATATTGAATTACCTGATATTAGCGGGTTAGAAGTGTGTAAACGCTTAAAAAACAATCCCAAAACAAGTGGTGTAACGGTAATATTTATTACCTCTCATAATGAAAGTAAGTTTGAGCATTTGTCTTTGGAGCTGGGTGGGATTGACTACATACAAAAGCCAGTCGATCTTAAGGTGTGCCGTTTACGCGTTGGCAACCATTTAAAACTAAAAACACAAGAGCAACTCTTAAAGCATTCTCAGCGGTTACTTGCTATTGAATCAGAAAGATTGCGGGTTACGCTCAACTCGATTGGCGACGCTGTTATAGCAACTGACAAAGACGAAAAAATAACGTTTATGAACCCGATTGCAGAAATGATGACCGGCTGGGTGATGCATGAAGCTGTCGGTAATTATATTTCAGAGGTTATGCAACTACGGGATGCAACCACAAAGCATAAAAGTCTTAATCCAATTTCTATTGCTTTAAAGGAGCAGCGAAGAGTAGCTATGGCGCTTAATTGCCAATTAACGAGCTTAAATGGCAGAATTCATCGGGTTGAGGATTCTGCCTCTCCTATTAGGGATGAAAAAGGTAATATTATTGGCGCGATTATAGTTTTTCATGATGTGAGCGAGTCAATTGCGATGGCCGTTAAAATGAGTCATTTAGCAAACCATGACCAATTAACCGATTTACCCAACCGAATTTTATTACATGATCGCGTTGCGCATGCCTGTCAGGTATCTGTGCGTAATGGTTTTTTTGTGGCATTAATGCTAATTGATATTGATCATTTTAAATATTTAAATGATACCGAAGGACACCATGTTGGCGACCAAATCATAAAACTGGTTGCTAAACGCCTTGAATCTATTGTTGATTTAAATACGACTTTAGCCCGAGTTGGCGGGGATGAATTTGTATTATTGCTCCCCGATATTAAATCAACGTGTCATGTCGATGCTGTTGCATCTGATATTTTGTATGCAATGCATCAACCTTTTCGTATTGATGGAAGAGAGTTTAATTTAACTATAAGCGTGGGAATTAGTATTAATCCAACGGATTCTGATTCTGCCGAATTAATGATGTCGCATGCTGATGCAGCAATGTATAAAGCCAAAGAGCACGGTAGAGATAGATTTTGTTATTTTTCAGATGACTTAGAACATGAGTTTCATCAACGTCAAAATATAGATAAGCTTTTGAGAAATGCACTTGAAAAAGACACGTTGGAAGTTCACTTTCAGCCCAAGCTTAGTTTAAAAAATAAATTAATCATAGGTGCTGAGGCGTTAGTAAGGTTAAGAGATGAGGAAGACGGTTTTATATCGCCGTTACACTTTATTCCACTAGCCGAAGAGACAGGCTTAATAAATAAGTTGGGTCATAGCGTTTTAAAACAAAGCTGCAGAGCTGCTAAACGCTGGCTAGATAAAGGTCATCCAATTAAAGTTGCTGTTAATGTGGCGGCTAAACAATTTACAGATCCTAAATTTATAGAAAGCGTAGCGCAAATACTTGAGGATACTGAGCTTCCTAGTGGTTACCTTGAGTTAGAAGTGACAGAAAGCGCTTTAATGAGTGATTTTGATGAAACAAGTAGAATATTAAACGGACTTTCAAACCTTGGTTTGAGCATAGCGATAGATGACTTTGGAACGGGCTATTCGAGTCTATCGTATTTAAAACTATTCCCTGTTGATGTATTAAAGATTGACCAGTCATTTGTTAAAGATATGGTTGATGATAAGCAAAGCCTAGATATAGTGAAAGCAATTACCCATTTAGCACACTCACTTAATTTAAAGATTGTTGGTGAAGGCATTGAAACTCAAGCACAGCTCGATACACTTATTTCGCTTGAGTGTGAAGAAGGGCAAGGATTTTTGTTTAGCAAAGCTTTACCTGAAAACGAATTTGAAAATCTCATTTTCTGATGGTGTAACTAGTATTTTTAAGTTTAAGATAGCTCACATTCAATTATTGTAACTTCTTATCTCCATCAATCTTAAAAATCGATTGTTTTAATCTAAACAATCAATTTTATTTAATTTCTCAATAGCCTTATTGTATTAATCAAGCCAACGCACAAGGCGTTAACTTTTTTAAATACACTAAACATAAATGAGGAATACTATGAGCACTTCATTGATTAACACAAAATTACAACCTTTCAATGCAACAGCTTACCACAATGGTGACTTTGTAGAACTCACTGAAAAAGACGTATTAGGTAAGTGGTCTATCTTTTTCTTTTACCCTGCAGATTTTACATTTGTATGCCCAACTGAATTAGGTGACCTTGCAGATCATTACGCACAGTTACAAGAAATGGGCGTAGAGGTTTACTCGGTATCAACAGATACACACTTTACGCACAAAGCTTGGCATGACACGTCAGACACTATCGGTAAAATCACTTACCCAATGATTGGCGACCCAACAGGACGCATTACACGTAACTTTGGTGTAATGATTGAAGATGATGGTTTAGCACTTCGCGGTACATTTGTAATGAACCCAGAGGGCGAAATCAAAGTTGTTGAAACGCATGATTTAGGTATTGGTCGTAGTGCTAAAGAACTTGTTCGTAAAGTACAAGCTGCACAATACATTGCCACTCATGACGGTGAAGTATGTCCTGCATCTTGGCAGCCAGGTGAAGACACATTAGCACCTTCACTAGACCTAGTTGGTAAGATTTAAACTTTACCTTAACTAAATTTAGAGTAGAACATGACTCTAATACCAGTGAGCCTACTTGGCTCTCTGGGCACTCTCCCACGCCATCATTCTTTTCTAAAATTCGCACATGCACTGATGGCATGGGGGTTCTGCTGTTTTATTTTTCCGTAAGGGGCTAAGCCATGTTAGACAACAACATAAAGAACCAATTAAAAAGCCATTTTGAATCGCTGACTCAGCCTGTTGAGCTGCTTATCGCCTTGGATGACAGCAAAAAGTCAACAGAAGTAGAAAGTTTAGCGAATGATTTAGCATCACTAAGCGATAAGTTTAGTGTGAGTAACAATCCAGATTCTACGGCACGCAGACCTTCAATGGTGGTGCATTCGCCACAAAAAAATACTCATATTACCTTTGCAGGGGTACCTATGGGTCATGAATTTACTAGTTTAGTACTTGCGCTATTGCACACAGGCGGACACCCAAGTAAAGCCAGCGAAGATGATATTGAGCAAATACAATCACTTGATCAGGAACTAAACTTTGAAGTGTATATTAGTTTGAGTTGCCAAACCTGTCCGCAAGTGGTTCAAGCGCTCAATACAATGGCTGCTACAAATAGCAAAATATCTGCCACTATGATTGATGGTGCTCTGTTTCAAGATGAAGTAGAGCAAAGAAATATATTGGCTGTACCCGCTGTTTATTTAAACGGAGAGCCTTTTAGCCAAGGGGCAATGAGCCTAACAGATATTCTAAATAAAGTTGATAGCAAAGGTGCACAGCGCCAAGCCAAAGCATTGAATGAAAAATCAGTGTTTGATGTTCTTGTAGTTGGCGGTGGCCCTGCGGGCGCATCAGCAGCCATTTATTCTGCCCGTAAAGGCTTAAATACGGGGGTGGTTGCCGATCGATTTGGTGGCCAAGTAGCTGACACATTGGCCATTGAAAACTTTATTTCGGTAAAAGCAACTGAAGGGCCAAAAATGGTGGCCCAGCTTGAGGAGCATGTTAAAGAATACGATGTTGATGTAATGCACAACCAACGCGCTACAAACCTGCAAAAAGGCAGTGATGGCTATGACATTACTTTAGAAAATGGCGCAGTTTTACAAGCAAAATCACTTGTGCTAGCAACCGGCGCACGCTGGCGTGAAATGAACGTACCTGGCGAGCAACAATATAAAGGTCATGGCGTTGCATATTGTCCGCATTGTGATGGCCCATTGTTTAAAGGCAAACCTGTTGCTGTAATAGGTGGCGGAAACTCAGGTATTGAAGCGGCTATTGATTTAGCTAACATTGTAGAGCATGTAACGGTGCTTGAATTTGCCGATACGTTACGTGCCGACGAAGTACTTATTCGTAAAGCTAATAGCTTAAAAAACATTACTATTATTAAAAATGCACAAACCACTGAAGTACTCGGTGATGGTAATAAAGTGACAGGCCTGAATTATACCGATCGTGTTTCTGGAGAAAGTAAGGAGCTAACTTTAGCCGGTATATTTGTACAAATTGGTTTGATACCAAACACCGAATGGTTACAAGAGAGTGACCTTGAGCTTAGTCAATTTGGTGAAATACTCATTGATGCTAAAGGTGCAACGTCGTTACCAGGTATATACGGTGCGGGCGATGCGACCAATACGCCATTTAAGCAAATTATTATTGCTATGGGCGCCGGCGCAACTGCGAGCTTAGGAGCTTTTGACTACTTAATTCGCCAAACACCCGATGCAGAGCAAAACGCTGCTTAATAGTGTTTTAGCGTAAAGACTCTTGATAAAACAGCTCTCACCCATAGCTGTTTGTTCACCCAAGCCGCCCTCTCCAAAGGCGGCTTTTTTGTGTGCTATTTAAGTCGGGTAATACCCACTAAAATACATACTGCCCCGCCAATAAAGCCTAGCCATGCTTCTACAGGGGTTTCGCCATTTAATGCGCGAGTAACTTGTGAAGCTGCAGAATCGTAAACATCATAACCCCACATACCAAGCGCTACGCCGATAACAATAAGTACAATACCAATGATTTTATTTGTCATAATGATCCTTTGTGTTTTTAGTGTAAGTTAATCTGGGAGACACTCGTTGTTATAATGTGGCTACGCCCAGTCTTTTTAGTGTATTTGTAATTGCTTCTTCTATCGCTGGAAGCTTAAACGGTTTGGCTATAAACATATCCATACCCGCTTGCTGACAGTTTAGTTTATCTTGTGAGGAAGCATTAGCAGTTAACGCTACAATATAGGTTTGTTGCGGGTCACAAATACCTTGTGCTTTTAGTTGCCTAGTGGCCTGGAAACCATCCATGATAGGCATGATGCAATCCATGAAAATAAGGTCAAAATGCTTTTGCTTGCATTTTAACAGGGCATCTTGGCCGTCTATAGCAAAGTCTGATTTTATATTAAACTTGTCCAGTGCCGCTTCTAATACAAGACGGTTTATTTCGTTATCATCTACCACTAAAACCGATAGCTTATTACTATGACTATTAATAGATTTAAGGCTAGGTGTTTGTGTTTGTTGTTTACCAAGCTCAATCGGAATAGTTAAGGTAAAACACGTGCCCACCTTAACCTCACTGGTTACCTCAATTTTGCCATTCATAAAACCAACGAGTTCTTTAACTATGGCTAAGCCTAACCCAGTGCCACCTTTGTTGTTGTTGGCATCAACCTCTTGGGTAAAAGGCTTAAATAATGAGTTTAAATACGCCTCGCTCATACCGCGACCCGTGTCGGTTATTTTAATGGTGAGTAAAGGGTGCTTTGTATCTAATGCTAATTGCGATTCAAGATAAACAGATCCATGCTCTGTAAATTTTAACGCGTTACTCAGTAAATTAGACACAATTTGGCTTAGCCGAGAGGTGTCACAATATACCCAAACATCGTTAGCAATGAGGTTAGTGGCTCGTAGTTCAATGTTTTTATTGCTAAATAATACTGAATATAAAGAAACCACATCGGTAAATACCGTTTTAAGCAACGAGTGATGAGGTTCCAGTTTTAATTCACCATGATTTATTTTTGAAAAATCGAGTACTTCATTGATAATACTTAATAATATATCAGCACTTCGTAGGGCAATTTTAATTTTTTCAGCCCGCTTGTCATAATCATGCTCATCTATGAGTGTCGCTAACATACCCGTAATACCATTGAGCGGAGTGCGTAGCTCATGACTAATTTTGGCAAATAGCATACTTCGATCTTTTAATAGCTGCTCAGCAAGTGCTTTTTTTTGTTTTAACTCTTCGCGTAGCTTAACGGCTTCAGTTATATCTTGAAAAGTACCAAATAATCGCACACATTGGCCGTTATTAAACTCGGCCTCACCAAAAGTCGACACCCAAATGCTTTGCTGTTTAGCGGTAACAATTTCCAGCTCTAAGTGCCATTTTTCCCCTTTAGATACCGCATTTTCTACCGCTTTATTAATACTATCTCGGCTTTTGCCCGCTTTATAAAATTCAATGGCTGTTTCTATATTTGGAGTATAGCCTTCTTCGGCTTGATGAATGCGTCGAGTTTGTTCACTCCAAAACAGGGTGTTATTAACAAGATCGACTTCCCATGTGCCTATATTTGCTACACTTTCAAGCTTTAGTAAAGTGTCACTATTTTTAATGAGGTTAATTTTATCCTGATTACGTGCAAATTCTGAGCCTAACCACTGCGCTAATAATTCAATATAATCATAAGCTTCATCGCTAAAAGGAGCACATTCTTGAGCTGATGAAAAGTTAACAGTGCCAAATACCTCTTGGCCTATTCGTATAGGCGCACCAATGTACGCTTCTAATTGGAAATTAATATAGCAAGGGTGATTTGCAATCCTACTTTGCGACGCATTATGAAATGCCAATGCAGAGTTGGCCGACAAGGTATGCGTGCAATAGGTGCCGTTTAACTCAAATTCAGTACCAATAGCAAGAGAATTGTCAGGGGTAATGGCATGTAAAACAGTGTAAGAATTATTTTTCACGCGGCTGATAATAGCCAAGTCGAGCTGAAAAACATCGAGCCCAAAAGCAAGTAAGTCTGCAATTTTTTGATCAAAGCTTAGCTGTTGATTAGAGACTATATTATGAAAGCATCGAAGAAAATTCACAAAAACCCTTAATTTATTTGGTGTGTAACAGAAATACTAGCAAGCACTATGCCTTAATTTAATCTATTTTTTGACAACACGACGACTAACACATCGTCCTTTATTACATTAACTCACTGATTTAACAATTAATAGGTTGAGTTGGTTTTGTATTTAGGTTTATAACATCGTCGACTTCTTCTGGATTGATTTTATCGCTCATAATAATTCCTTATATAGGCTTTAGCTTCATTAATACCCATTTGATAGCCAATATCGAGTAGAGCTCGATTTTTGGTGGTGCGACCGACTTTAAACCCTGCTGGTGGGGCAATAATATTTATTTTGCAATCCGGTGGAGCATTATGTAAAAAATCAATACTGGAATTATAGTTTTTAGAGCGCTGTAGGCTGGCCTGTGCAAGTGCAGGGGTATTTTTATAGAGTTGCTTAGTTAACCACGCTACTTTGACATCTTTTTTACGATAGCCTAAAGGTTGGGAAAGGATAACCGTTATTTCTGATGCACCCATTTCATAGGCTTTTATTACTGGAATAGAGTCGGCAACGCCACCATCGGTCATGGCAATACCATTTATTTTTGGATAATCCCGATAAGCTATGGGTATAGCGCAAGAGGCTTTTAATTGCTCTACCATTTCGCTGCCGGTTGCTTGTAAGTAATGGGCTTGCCCAGATTCGATTGCCGTTGCAACAATATAAAAATCGTGAGGAGATTGTGTAAATTCATCGGTGTTTAAAGGAATTTCACGTACTGTTTCTTGCCAAAGCCAGTCTAAATCAAATAAGTGACCGCCTTTAACAAATCGGGGCAGGTTAATAAATTCAGGCCTACACGAATAATCAGTAATCACTTTGTAGTTTCGGGTTGCTTGTTTACATAAATAAGCCGCGACATTCGTTGCTCCAGCAGATACACCAAAATAGCTGGTAAAAGGTTGATATTGCTGTGCTAAAAACTCATCAAGTACGCCTGCGGCAAAAATACCGCGCATGGCACCGCCCTCAACCACTAATGCATGTTGGCTATTGTTCATGTTAACTTCCATCCTTTGACAATACACTCATGCTAACAAGTGTACTTGAACTGTGCGAGCATCTTTTTACTTTGATTCACTACTTTTAAATTGTTTTCTGTAGGCGGTTGGCGAAATAGAAAAAGTGGCTAAAAAATGCTGGCGAAAACTCACGCTTGATGAAAAGCCTGAATCCGTTGCTACTCTATCAATAGTGTGTGAGGTTGTTTCTAACTGTTGCTGTGCTATGGCAAGTCGCTGCTCAAGTAGCCACTGTGTAAATGTTAGCCCCATGGTTTTTTTGAATAAACGAGAGAAATTGCGTCGGCTCATACTGGCTTTATTTGCCAATAAGTCAATATTAAGAGGCTGGGTTACATTATTTATTGCCCAGCTAATGGCGGGCTCCAAGCGGTTGCTATCGATATTTCGGGGTAGGGGTTTTTCAATGTATTGAACTTGTCCGCCACTACGATGTGGTGCAACGACCATTCTTCTAGCTACCCGGTTAGCAATATCAGCACCGTGATCAAGGCGTAATATATGAAGGCAGCAGTCAATTGCCGCAGCTGATCCCGCCGAGGTAAATACATTATCGACATTGATGTATAGTACATCGTTATCAAAATTGACATTGGGGTATTTTTTTGCAAATTCGTCAGCCCATACCCAATGGGTGGATGCCGTTTTACCCTCTAATATTCCCGCCTCTGCTAATACAAAAGCACCTAAACAAAGGCCAACAATTCGTGCTCCACGTGCATGTGCGTTATTAATTGCATTTAGTAATGCTGCAGGCACTACAGTATCAGGATCGCACCAAGCAGGAACAATCACTGTATCTGCATCAGCGATTATAGATAAGTCTTTGTTAATAGTTATAGGCAAACCAGAAAGCGTGTCAACTAGGCCAACGTGTTCAGTACAAACTTCAACATTATAAGGACGTGCGTCTGTACGGTCTAAATCTTCTCCAAAAATACTACACGGAATTGATAAGTGAAATAAGCTGATATTGTTATAAGCAATAATGGCAACGTTGTGCGCAGGTTTAATGTTCATACTTGGCCTAATATCATCGAATGTAGTCCTGAGAGACACTATTGGTGGCAAACTATAAAGTATATTCTGGTTGTATACAAACGTGGCAACTAGGCAGTCGTGCTGCGTTATTTGTTTTTTATTGATTATTAAAGGGTAAAAATATGACAACAACACTGCGTGAATTAAATGGCCTTAGCGATATACCTGCATCACTTTCTAACGCAACGCTTATACTCGTTGATTATCAAAACACATATACGCAAGGCGTAATGGAGTTAGAAGGCTGGCAAGATGCCCTTAATAATGCCAAGAGTTTACTTGCAGATGCGCGTGCGGCGGGGACTAATATTATTCATGTGGTCCACGATGGTGGCCAAGGTTCGCCTTATGATGTAAACGCCGAAATAGGCCAAATACACCCTAGTGTGGCGCCGATTGATGGTGAGAGCATTATTGTTAAAAAAGCGCCTGATAGCTTTGTAGGCACTGACTTAGGTAAACAAGTGGATGCAATTGGTAATAATAATGTCATTATCATTGGTTTTATGAGCCATATGTGCGTGACATTTACCGCCCAAGGTGCTTTTTTAAAAGGGAATCATGCAACTGTGGTCGCAGATGCTTGTGCAACTCGGGCATTACAAACATCAGTGAGTGAAGTCTCAGCGTTAAATTTACATTCAAGTGCGCTTGCAACTATCAATGATTTATATGCAGTGGTTGTTCCTTCTGCTGCAGAGCTAAGTGATTAAATTTATGAGTAATACATTATAATATTAATGTTGTTAAAGCACTAAACCAGAATTGATATTAAAAAGGGCAGTAATAGTGATATTACTGCCCTTATAATTTAATGTGGTGCCAGTTAGCTAAATGGCTTCAACCCACATAGTGCCCACTTCTTTTTTTACGACCTTAACATGTGTACCAGCAGGGAGTGGTTGCTTACTTTTTAACTTCCAACTAATTCCTGAATAAAGGTGCATTGTAAGTCCGCTTTCATCAACATCGTCAGCTAAAACAAAATCAAGCTCAGCGAAATCGCTTTGTACACCTTTGTTATCGACCTGGTTTTGCATGCGCTTTAGTGGTTTCCATAAAAATAGCGCAAACCCAGCTGTAATAAGCGTGTTACTCCACAATGCGGTAGTTAAAGAGTCATCTAACAAGTTAAAGTTCATCATTAAACCGCTGGCAAACAAAGACATACCTAAAAATAATAATATAAAGGTAGACATACCTAACACAGCCACTTCGATAATGAGCGCAAGCACGCCTAAAATCATCAGTGTTTCAGGTAAGTTGTTAGTAATAAGCGTCATTATTTATCCTCAACAGATTAAAGTTTTTGCTTTTGATTTAGAGAGTTAATAATCGACATGCCTTGTGCAACTAATGAGCTTGCATCAGTGGCGCTATCGGGCAATAAAACAACAGATGACTCTTTCGCGATAGCTTCTTTAGCGGCAATGGCTTTGGTTGCTAAATCGAGTTGAATCGCTTTTTGGCCTTGCTCAGTATCAGCAGCTTCACCCACTTTACGTAGTGCATCGGCTTGCGCTTCTGCAACGGCAATAATAGCTTTAGCTTCACCCTCGGCGCGCAAGATTTGTTCAGCTTTTTCACCTTCAGCACCTAGAACTTGAGCCTGTTTTTTACCCTCGGCAACATTGATGTTTGCTTGACGATCACCCTCAGATTCTAAAATTTGCGCACGTTTAACACGTTCGGCTTTCATTTGCGCTTCCATCGCTTCCATCACAGATTGTGGTGGCACAATATCTTTTATTTCGTAACGTAAAACCTGAATACCCCAAGGCTCAGCCGCTTGGTTAATAGAGGTTACGATATTAGTATTGAGAACATCACGTTCTTCAAATGTTTTATCAAGCTCCATTTTACCTAGTTCAGAACGCATCGTAGTTTGTGATAGCTGCGTTACTGCAAATACATAATCGTCGACTCCGTAAGTGGCTTTGTATGGGTCAAGTACACGAAAGTACAATACACCGTCAACAGATAGCGAAATATTGTCTTTGGTAATTGCCGATTGCGAGGGCACATCTTGAGCTTGTTCTTTTAAGCTGCGATCAGCAGCAATGCGATCAATAAAAGGTACAATGAAATTTAAGCCTGCTTCTTTAGTTGATTGGTATTTACCAAAACGCTCAATTAACCATGCGCGGTTTTGTGGTACAAATTTAACACTACTTTTTAGTAGCACTAAAACAAAAATCAGTAAAAACGCTTCAACAGTAAAAACAATATTTATAATTTCTGCGATGGGATCCATAGGGTATTTCCTTGTTAATTACATTCAGTCCAAAAACTGCATGGTGTTTATAATTTCAACAAGCTACAGATTATCATTAGTTTTTAATTTGTACTATAAAAACAGAAGTTAGGCTATTCAGAATAGATTATTCAAAGGTGCATATTTGATTTCTGCCGGCTTTTTTTGCGTTATATAATGCTATGTCAGCGCTCTTTATAATGGTTTGCGTGTTGGTGTCAGCCTTTGGATAACTGGTATAGCAGCCAAAGCTCAATGTGATATGAGGAGCAGCCGAAGAAAATTCATGGAGAATATTTAACGCGTTAATTTTTTGCTGTATCAGCAAAGCAAACTCATGGCATTGCTCTTTGTTAGAAGCGGGCAAAATAATTGTAAATTCTTCGCCCCCGTACCGAGCAGCGATATCACCTTCGCGCTTACATACGTTTTTTAAAGCACGCGCCACTTGTTTTAATGCGTCATCACCTTTTTGGTGGCCATAATTATCGTTGTAACGTTTAAAAAAATCGATATCACACATAATCAAACTAATTGGCTGATGGTGCCTGGCGCAACGTTTAATTTCACTTTTTAGTGTAGTATCAAAAAAACGGCGATTAGCAATATTAGTTAGTGCATCGGTATTCGCTAATTTATTGAGCTTAATATTGGCGCTCACTAATTGCTGTTGGGTTAACTGCAACTTTTTTTTATAGTTAATATTTTTAAGTGCATTATTGATGATTTCGCCTACAAGCTTAATTCTAATTAAATCTATTTTACTCCAATTACGTTTAGTTTTAACACAATCACAACCAATGAAGCCGACCAGCTCATCATCAAAACGCAGGCCTATGCACAAAACCGATTGAATACTTTGTTCTTTAAACTCCGCTTTTTCAGCGCCGGCTTTAGTGGGTAATTGCTCAATATCATTGACTTGAAATAGATGGCTCTGATTCATTACTTCAAAAAAATAGGGTAGTTCAACTTTTGGTACATTTTGCAGCCTATCTTTGCAGGCAATGATACCCGTGTTAACCCATTCGTGAGTGTTGGTGATGGTTTCGTTGTCGGTGTTAAATTCAAATAAATAACTGCGGTCAGCCTTTAATACGGTGCCGATGGCTTTGAGGGCAAAGTTAATTTGCTGATCTATATTGTCATTTTGTATATCAATAAGTTTGGTAGAGATTTTAGAGATAATATGATCAAAGTTATATTGCTCCGTAAATGTATGATCTTGCTCTAGAGTGATCATAGTTACAGAGTCATCAACCACAGCATGGTTAATATTTAACAGTTGTGAAGTGGGCTCAGAACCTAATAAAACGGTTGTTATATCAGAAGAAAATAATTGTCCAACACTCACAACTTCATCATTACTAAAGTCGCGCAGCACAAGATTGCTAAAAACATCTTTTTTAACAGCGCTCTCACCCTCTATGCTAAGTAACGTTTTAGCATGCTGATTTAACGTGTAGTGTTGATTTTTATTATCGTAAACAATCACTGCTAAATTAATAAGATTAAAAACCTGCCAAATTGTTTTGTCTGAGTCATGACTCACTGATTTCTCCGCACTTATACCGGCAGGATCTGCCAAATCTTTTAATTATTAATAGTATATGTCTATTTATATTTAGTACAGTTCTTTGCATTTTACTAAGTTTTTAGTGCGTTTAATTGGTCTTCGTATTACAATTGTGACTGTATATCATTACGTACTTTCTAATTTGCTTTTTTTCATGAGCTTACTTTGTTTCCAGTAAAGGCCTTTTATATTTCATGACAGAAATAACCACACATCACGCCTCTCGTCGCCGTTTGTTAATTGCACTTGCAATTACCTGTTCGTTTATGGTGATTCAGCTTATAGGTGCTTATTACGCAAACTCACTTGCAGTACTTGCTGATGCAGGCCATTTATTTGTTCATAACAGTTCATTATTTATAGCACTTATTGCTTCTAGCTTTGCTATTCATCTGGCTAAAACTTACAACGACGGCCATCAAAAAGCTGAATTAATCGGTGGTCTGATCAACGGGATTTTATATCTCGCCATTAGTTTACTTATTTTATTTGAGGGAGCTGAGCGCTTTATGCATCACAAAGGTGGGCATGAGCTGGTTATAAATAGCTATTTAATGTCGGTGATTGCTGCGATTGGTTTTTTATTTCATGGTGCAGCAGCATGGGTACTTTATAAGGGGCGTAAGGCCAGCATTAACGTGTATGCGGTTTTTTTACATTCGTTTTTTGACTTAATTTCGACTGTTTCTACTTTTGTAGCCGGTGTACTAATTTACATAACAGGTTGGAATGTGATTGATATTTTATCGAGTATGTTAATTGCATCTTTTGTCTTGTTTACCGGTATTAAGGTCATTATTAGTTGTATTAAAGGGCTACGCTTTAATAAAGCAAAACTGCCTGAAGTTCAAGATATCGAAACAGAAATAACCAGCATGGAGCACGTTGCCAATGTACACAATGTTACCGTTGTTCGTAAAAATAAAAAAGTGATAGTGGGTGCTCACGTGGTGTTGAAGCAACATTGCACTATAGAAAAGCATGATGAAGAGTGTCGTTTAAAAGTAATTAAACTACTTGCAGATAAATTTAATGTTCGCAACAGTGTACTGCAAATTGAAAGTTATGAATGCAAGCATATACATTAAGTTGTTAACCTATAAATTTAGTAATCAGGTCAACAACTCACTTTCATTACTGCGTTTTTATATCAAATCAATAATCATCTCAAAGCATTCAGGGTTCATTAAATCGTTGGCACTCATAGGGCGGGCGAAATAGTAACCTTGAAGCTTATGACAACCTATATTCGTTAAAAAGTCGAGTTGCTCCCGTGTCTCTACCCCTTCTGCGATACAATATAACTCTAAGTTTTCAGCAAGCGAGTAAATAGTCTTAATAATCGACTCGTCGCCTTTATCTATGCCAATACTATTTACAAAGCTTTGATCAATTTTTATTACGTTAATTGGAAATTGACTCAAATAAGTGAGTGATGAATAGCCGGTACCAAAATCATCAAGAAATAGCTTAAACCCAGCTGCCTGAAGGCTTTTGAGTTGTTTAGCTGCTTTGTACTTATCTTCTAGCAGCGTGTTTTCTGTGATTTCTAGGCGTATTTGCTGTGGTTTAATGTTGGCTTTTTCAAGTATAGCGCTCAGTCGCTGGGTTATGTTAGCTTTCAGAATATGTTTTGGTGATACGTTCAACGACACATAAAACTGCGGGTTAACGCTAAGAATAGGCGCAAGCTCTGTGATCGCACGTTGCAATGCTTGTTCAGTGAGCATATCAATTAGGCCTGTTTCTTCTGCCACCGGTATAAATAAAGCCGGAGAGATTAATTTTCCTTGATTTTCCCAGCGCATTAATAACTCAACACCGCTTATTGTTTTATCTTTTGTGTTAACCACTGGCTGGTAATGGTTAAAGAACTGATTATCTTTTGCGGCGTCTTTTAAGTCGTTTTCAAGAATAAGCTTTTGCTTTATTTGCTCATTCATTTTCTCATTAAAAAACTGAAATCCATTTCGACCTGCTTGTTTTGCATGCATCATGGCAATATCTGCATTACGGATCAAAGCATCGGTTGAGCTTGCATCATGAGGATACAAGGCAATACCAATACTGGCAGAAATATTGATAGAAAAGTCATCAATAATAACTTTACTTGCGAGCTCACTGCTCATTTCATTTAGCGTATGTTGTAGCGAGGACATAGAGGTAATATTTTCGATTAATACTAAAAACTCATCACCACTTTGTCGCCCGAAGGTCGCATGGTCACCTAAGTATGAGGCAACTCTTTCGGTAATGTTACACAGTAATTTGTCGCCCACAGCGTGGCCAAATGAATCATTCACGGGTTTGAATTTATCTAAATCTATAAATATCACCGCACATTGCAAGTCGTTTTTGGCGGCCTTTGTTATAGCATTTTCAATCTTTTGATTCATTAAACTACGATTTGGTAACCCGGTTAACGCATCATAGTTAGCCAGATAACGCAGCTCATTTTCAGCGCGCTTCTGTTCGGTTAAGTCTGTAATAACAACAACATAATACCCAACTTTACCTTTTTCATTAGCGACAGCTGTGGCGCTTAAATGAATAGGGTGTTGCTTTGCTTTTGTGGTATTTACATAGGCATTAGTTCGCCAATTTTCTTTTGGTTGCAGTGCTTTTAATGTGGCTGCAAATTCTTTGCATTTAGTTTGCCCAATGGCTTTTATAAATAACTCTGAGGTAACAATACCCCCTTCACCATCATCAGAAAATACATCCATAAAGCTACTATTTGCTGAGAAAGGTACTAGGTTTTCGTCTAGGATAAGTAAAAAATCATTTATTTGGCTAAATGCTTCGCCGAGTATTTTTGCTTGCTGTTCATTTGCTAACTGCTCGGTAATATTAGTAAAAATACCAGACACATACTCAGGCTTTTTACTGTCTTCATTATAAATAATTTGCCCTAGGTCATGAAACCACAACCAATGACCATCTTTGTGACGTAATCGATATGTCGCTTGCCAGTCTTGTGGATGAGTTTGTTTTATAAATGCATCCCATTTATTTTCTATTCTACGACGCTCATCAGGGTGCATAATATTAAAGAAGCTATGTATATTAATACGCTCAGGTATGTTTTCATAGCCTAATTCTACGCCTCTGGCTGTATTAACAGAGTTGTCTGCAAAGCTATAGTTCCAAACGCCACTCTTATTACTTTTTAGTGCAAGCTCTGTTTGAGTTTTAGAATGAATGGCTGCTCGATGAGCGCGTTCAATCGCTATTTTACGGCTTCGGTATTGCCAAAAAAATAAAAACAGAATTATGAACACCGCAAGGAAGTAGCATGTGTAAGCAATAGGAGACTGCCAAGGTGCATAGGCAACACTAAACTTAAGCACTACAGGGTCACTGGTAATGACTCCATTTCGCTGCTGAGTAGACACTGATAGTTTATAGTCACCGGGTTGTAATTTAGTAAAAAACACCTGATTAGATTTTAAATCGTCATAACTTAAAGATGAGGGACCACTCAATTCTACTTTGTAATAAGTTTTACTTATATTTTTATAATCAAAATTAGAAAACCGAACCGTTAACCCCATGTCATCGTGTTTTAGTATTAACGGCGCATTACGATATTTTTCAGGTGAGTAATTGAGCGCCTTTGAAAACAAGCTAATATCGGTGAACGCCAATTTGCTATCAGTGTTTTGTTGCTCACTATTAAATTTATTAGGGTCAAACTGCAGCAATCCACTGCGATTACCAAATACGAGTTCATTATTTTGTAATTTAATTGCTGCAAGTGCAGTAAAGTGGTTGTTGCTTAAGCCATCTTTAATTGTATAAGTGGTTATGTTTAACGTATTTAAATTAAGTTGATATAACCCGTTGTCAGAACTAATCCATAAAAAGTCATTGTCATCGGCAATAAGTTTATAAATGGCATTAGTATTGAGAGAGTTGTTTGCATTAAAGGTATGCACTATTTGATATGTTTTTGAATCTACGGCAATTAAACCCTCTTGTGTGGTTGCTAACCAAAGCAGTTCACGTTTAGTGTCTAAGTAATAGTTTTCTACCGTATGATAAAGGTTGTTTTTTGCCGTTTTAGATTTAAAAATAGTAATTAACGTGCCTGTTTCTTCGTTGAAACGATAAAACGTGTCAGACGTACTTAACAGTAGTTCACCAGGATAAGCTTCTGAGGGAGCATGAAATGCGTAAGCATGCAATGGTGAAACTTGCTCTTTTAATCCTTTGATAATTCTGTTTTCGCCGGTATTCGCGTTAAAAATATAAAAATTATCATTATTGATGTAAGCAAAGGTATCAGGAGCGACTTGAGCAATACCAAATATATAGTCAGTATTTAGCTTATGCTCAGTGATAAATTTGTTTTGTTCAAACTTTCCTGTTTCTTTGTTGAAAAGTTCAAGCCCAAAAAAAGTCGCTAGCCATAGATAGTTGTCGCCTTTATTATTTGCAGAAAAAATATCTCCGATAGAAGATAAGCCATAAACTGCTTTTTTATCTTTAGATTGTAGAAATAAATCACTCGTTTTAGTTTTTGAGTTGTAGCGAACAAGCCCATCGTCAGTGCCTATCCAGAGCAATTGTTGTGTGTCTTGGTAAATAACATTTACAATATTATTATCCGGTAGGCTGACTCTTTTAAATTTTTTTGTTTGTGCTGCCCACGTTAATACACCATGGGTTCTTGAACCAAGCCATAACAAACCAGATTCATCAAACATAATATCGTTGATCGTATTTTCTGTTATGTTGTAGCTACTATCTTTGAAATTTAAAATAGGGGTGAGTTTTGAGGTTGCTCTATCAAATTCAAATAGCCCACTTTCTGTAGCAATAAATTCACCATAGGGTGTGTTTACATAATCCCAAATATTATAGTCATTAATTAATGTTGATAATTCCGAGGGATTTATATTTTTATTTTCATTAAAAGCAATCCGATACATCCCCTCAACCGTACCAACTAACAATCCAAGTTCATCATCTATAGATAAAAATTTTACATTGTTACTATCATTGATAACTTCTTGGGTGTCATTGAGTACTATTTTTTGGATCTCGTTATTGTTAAAGCTATAAGCGTATAGCCCCTGATCGGCACCAACATATAATATATTTTGGTGCAGTGATAATGCTCGAATAAATATGTTTTCATCAGGCAAAGATGCAACGAGTGCTAGTTTTTTTGATTTTTTATCAAAACGGTACACGTGGGAATCAATAGAAAAATAAAAGTGTGTAGGCTGCTCAACGACTGCAGTAATGGGAGAAAACTTTTCTTCATTTTGATTCAAATGTCCTGAATATATTTGCTCAGCAGTTAAAGTATGTGGGTCAATTAAATAGCTTCCAGCAAGTTGTGTGCTAACTATTATTTTGCCGTCGTTAGCTTTGTAGATATTGATTACATAATTGTTTTTTAAACCTGTTGCGCTTTCGTAAGGGGTGGCTCGGTAACCGTCAAAACGATATAGGCCTTGGGTAGTTGCTATCCAAACGTAACCGATATCATCTTGTATTGATTTCACTATAAAGCTTTGCGACAGCTGTTCGTTGCTAGTAATACGTTGTAATTGTTCAGAATAAGTTTGTGAAGCAAAGCTCTGCTGCATGCAAACTAATAAAAATATATGAACAATAAAGAAAAACTTACTCAAAAGCACTTACCTTTTTTAACTGACAAGTTTAGTATTTAGTATTGGTGTAATATAACATGAGTTTAATTCAAAAATTACAAAAAGCATTAAATGTGAATTAATTGTTGTTTTTTTGTGTGGGCATTACACGTTATTCTAATTAAAGTAAAAGGACTACAGATGAATTTTAGAGAAAATATCAACTTAGAACATAGTGTACTTTTAGTAATCGACTTACAAAGTAAATTGGCACCCGCCATAGCTTCATTTAATAGCACCTTAGATTGTGCTTTACAGCTTGCAAATGCAAGTGCTATTCATCAAATTCCTTCAATAATTACAGAGCATTATAAAAAAGGACTAGGTGAAACTGATGAGAAAATAAAGCAAGCTTTACCAAACGCTCAGTATATTGAAAAAATAAATTTTAGTGCCTGCGCCGAAGACGGTTTTTTAGATACTCTTTCGCAATTACAACGACCTCATGTGGTGGTTATTGGCACTGAAGCGCATGTCTGTGTGTTACAAACATGTTTAGATTTACTACAACAAGGGTATGCAGTAACAGTTGCTGCTGATGCAATAGCCTCACGAAATGTAGAGCATAAAGCCATTGCGATTGAGCAGCTTCGTCAAGCAGGTGCTATAATATCTTGCGTTGAAACTATTATATTTCAATGGACAAAAAAAGCAGGGACGTCTACTTTTAAACAAATACTATCAATAGTTAAGTAGCGCACTAAAAACATTTTTAAATCAAACAGTATAATCATTCTTAGTTTGATTTAAGATAAAAAATTGCGAGTTGTTGTAGGTTATACTAACAATGAGCGTGTTTAATTATTATAAAATTAATTAAGGTTTTTATGTCTAGTGTGAGTCGATTGTTTACAATCATATTCTGTTTATTATTTGTAGAGTCTATTGGTATAGGCCTTTATTTTGATACATTAACAGAGGCATTTCTGGTCGGCTTGCCCTTATGCTTGCTTCCTATTTGGTTATTAAAAACCCAACCCGAAAGTAAAGTTACACCTCATGTAGTCGCTGCTGCAATTATGATGTTTTCATTTTTGCATATTCAGCAAGCGTATGGGCTTATTGAGGTGCATTTCGAAATATTTATTTTCTTAGCCATGCTGATAATGTTTGTTGAATGGCGGGTATTTATTACGGCCATTGTGTTTGTTGCTATTCATCATTTATCTTTTTACTACCTGCAGACTCAAAATACTGGGTTTTATGTTTTCGACCCTGATCGTTTAGCTTTTTCAACGGTACTCATTCATGCGGCCTATGCCATTGTTGAAGCGCTTGTTGCTGGCTATATTGCAGTGACATTAAAGCGTGAACGTCGTGCGGGTTTGTCGTTAAGTTATGCCACTGAACAAATAATGCAAGACCCTAATCAGATAAAACTCTCGATGCGAGCAGATGATACAGATAGCAGTGCAGTGGTAGGCTTTAACACCCTGCTGGAATACTTGTCGGATGTTATTAAACAGGTTCAAACTCAATCTGATTCATTAAAAAATAACTCCCAAGAGCTTATAAATGTGCACGATAAGTTAGCAGACAGTGCGAAACACCGAAATACACAAACAGATGATATTGCTAATTCAGGTTCACAAGTAGCCCATGGCTTTAAACTGGTTGAGCAAGAAAGCGATATTTTAAAGCAGCAAGTTAGTAGTATTACCGATTCTGCCCATGTTGCTTTGCAAGAAGTGTTACAAACAGACAGTAAAAGCAAAGAGTTGCTCACGTTATTAACCAATACAGAAGAGCAGTTAAGCCACTTAGTGGCTGCTGGTGATGTAATTACAAGTTTGTTGAATGAAATATCAGGTATAGCCGATCAAACTAACTTGTTAGCCTTAAATGCTGCAATTGAAGCCGCCAGAGCGGGCGAGCATGGTCGTGGTTTTGCTGTAGTTGCAGATGAGGTTCGTTCTTTAGCGAATAACAGCCAGCAAACAACAGCAAAAATAGCATCAACGTTAACAGATTTGGTGAATAATAGTCGTACTTCAACACAATCGATGAATCAGTGTGTTGAGTTTGTTGTAGATCTAACAAAAATTAGTGCCACCATGAAAGAAAATATTTCGTCAATGAGTGAGCAAATACAGGCCGTATCTTCAAGCTCTAACTCGGTTGCGCAAGTAGTTGCTGAACAGGCTGGAAATACCGAACAGATTGCAACTAGCACAGATCAAATGCGCCAACGCCAACATGAAGATGGAAAAATTGTTGAACAACTAACCGCCAAGGTACAAATGATTGATGTTAGTATCGACGTGTTAGAGCAAAGTATTGCAAAATTTAACTAATAAGCGCTATTTTATTTTTGCATTGATTGGTGTGTGGCTTGTCGTTGTTGTGTCGGGTTTAGTGTATTTTCAACTTGGGCAATTAAAGCCGTTTGATGAAAATAAAATGCTGGATCGACATAACTGGTTTTCGCAATTTAAACAGCAAGTGGTTTGGCAAAACAAAGATACAGCGCAACTACTTATCATCACAGAAGATAATTGTGGTTGTACCATACAAGCTAAACCACATTTATCAGCCTTACAACGTTTTGCGAAAAGTCAAGGCGTTGAGGTGCAAACATTTAAACTCAATAGCCAGCTAAAGTCAGTGGTCCCGGCAACGCCAGCTGCAGTGTTAATTGATAAAAACGGTGATTTTGTTTATGCAGGGCCTTTATCAGAAGGCTTGGCTTGTTCACAAGGTAGTGGGTTTGTAGAGACCGTGATCAGTAATCTACAAGCTGGTTTTAACTCGTCATTATTAATTGCCGATACAAAAGGGTGTTATTGTATTAACCGAGTGTAAAAGAGGCTCATTTTTATTCTACGAAAACTGCTTATACATCCTTGAACCGCTTACCTACTTTAGGTAAGCGGTTTTTTGTTGAAGGTTACTTAATCACACCATGGTTATTAAGCCATAAACACCTAGTAATACAAATACAGTGGCGGCAATAGCTCTTACAGTGTTTAACGGGAGCCGTTTTAGTAATGCCTTACCAGCATAAATAACAGGTACATTTGCGATTAGCATACCCAGTGTTGTACCAATTGTTACCCACAAAACAGATTGATATTGTGCACCTAATAACACAGTCGCTATTTGAGTTTTGTCGCCAATTTCAGCGATAAAAAATAAAATTAAAGCCACTAAAAATGCGCCATAACGATCGTACTTGTGGCTAACTTCCTCGTCTTTATCGGGAATAAGCAGCCACAGCCCTACCACAATAAAGCTTATATTAACTATCCAAGGTAAGTATTCGTCGGCAAAGTTTCCGCTCAGCCAATCACCAAACCAGGCAGATAAACCATGATTGATTATAGTAGCGGCAAGAATGCCTAAAATAAGCGCTATTTTATTATGAAAACGTGCCGCGAGTAATAACGATAGAAGTTGAGTTTTATCACCAATTTCGGCAAGGGCAACAGTGACGGTAGAGGTTAAAAAAATATCCATTAGTATAATCTTCAGGCGGGAATACTAAACCAAGGCAAACACCTATCTCCCGCCATGAGGATAGTGTCTACCTAGGTCTCGCCGATAACGCTTGCTACAACATTACAAACTTACCATGCACATGAGGTGCAATTATGTTGATAAGTTTACTCATTACTGAGCGGGCTACTCCCCTAAGAGGATGGCGATTATTCCACAAAGTTTAAAGCAGGTAAATATATAAGGATAATTTTTAAAATTAGTTACTGTTTTAATAATGTTGATGAATAAATGAGCTTGCGTTTAGCTCTCAAGTTTACTGTAATTACAAACAGATGGAAGTTGAGCAATTTGAAGTTATATACACGTGTAAAGGAATTAAATATGCAATCAACAATTGTTAAATCAACTACGGCAACCATTCAAAATGGAGTCATGAAAGCGGACGGAAAGTTTTGGATTACGCAGACTAATGTAAATTTTGAACCTTTTAATGAAAAATTGGGGTTAGAACCACATACAATTCCACGTAATACAATTTTAAACGTGGTTGAATGTAAAGGTAAGGGCGCAGGCCTTATTCCAATAACGGCTGATGCAATAGAGGTTTTCACGCAAGATGGCAGCTCATATCAGTTTATACTTTCAAACCCCAGTGATTGGATAACTATATTGTCTAATCAAACTAGCGCTTAAAGTAACCAATATGCCATCATTTAATCATTTAAATGATGGCAAATAAGGTTTTTATTTAAAGTATAAGCGCTAATATGCCTCAAAATTAAAGCACCTAAACTTTAAATACATTAACTTGTCCTTGTAGCATTGCCGCAAGCTGTGCGAGTTCTTGCGATGCTTGAGCATTTTGTTGCGAGCTTTCGCTGACAGAAGTAATACTCGCGCTAAACTCATTAATATTGCTGCTTAGTTCATTTGCGACCATTTTTTGCTCCTGAGTTGCGGTTGATATTTGAGTATTCATATCTGCAATTTCGGTAACTTCTTGGTTAATTTCGCTGAGTACCTGTGAAGAATAATTAGCATGGTCGACACTCTCTTTAGCGCTGCTTTCAGCGTTACCCATCGCATTAACAGCTTGCTGAGCCATGCCTTGTAGTTTTGTGATCATTTCATTAATGCTAGCGGTTGCTTTTTGAGTATTGTGGGCAAGTTGTCTTACCTCATCGGCTACAACGGCAAAACCTCGACCTGAGTCGCCAGCTCTTGCTGCTTCAATGGCTGCGTTTAAGGCTAACAAGTTAGTTTGCTCAGCAACACTTTGGATCATCATCACAACTTGGTTTATATCATTGGTTTGTGTATTTAGATCTGTAATAAGCTGCGTATTTGTATTAACCAAAGTTGAAAGTGTATTTATTGACTCGATATTATCAGCAACAGCTTGCTGACCTTGGCCTGCTTTTATGTCAGCACTTGTGGCTTTATCAGAGGTTATTTGCGCGTTTTGAGCAACTTGTTCTATTGCACTACTCATTTGGGTAATTGCAGTTGCAATCATAGCTGATTGTTGCTCTTGCTGGGTTGCTGTACTGGCTACTTGAATACTAATAGAGTTCATTTCTTCAGCTGCCGAAGCAAGTGTTAGTGTTGCGCCTGCCATATCTTTTACTAAACCTTGGATCCGAAGTAACATATCATTAAAGTTAGATGCGGTATCTGCAATCTCATCTTTACCCTGAACCTTAGCACGAGCTGTTAAATCAGCATTGGTTGCAATATCCGTTATGGTATCGCGTAATGACATTAATGGGTTTTGTATCGAGCAGTAAATAAAGTAGGCAACAATCAGTAGAAGTAAAATTAATATCGCGATTGTCACACTCATTATAAATTTTATAAATTGATAATTTTCATCAGCTTTAACTCTAAAGTCACTCGCTTCTTTAAGCTGCAAATCAATCAAAGCCTGGTAACTGGCACTAAGCGGATCAAAGAGTTGGTAAAGCTCATAAACAAATTGATTTTGTGGTAGTGATAAAAATTCACCACTATTAATACTTACAATTAAATTATTCAAATGCACGAGCACAGGCTTTAGTTTATTTTCAACGTTATCTACCAAGCGCTTTTCTTCAGCTGTTAACTGTGTGCTTAAGTAAGCTTTCCATTCATTATCAGCCGTATTTCTAGCCTCATTAACATTTGCTAAGAGTTCTGACTTGGTAATAGAGTCAGCACGATACTTGTGAAGTAAATCAACAATATTTACAGCGTAATTATCTGACACATGTTTAATTTGTTTAAGTGGTACGACACGGTCGTCGTATAAACTATCAATCCCTGCTACTAACCTTCCCATTGTGTTTATTGAAAAAAACGATGTAATTAAAAAAATCATAATTGGTAGCAATGCAAGCACTGCTAAACGGGTACGCACAGAATAATTGTTTAACATAGTTGTCCAAAATTACAGCAATAATAAAAAAGTATAATCTGGAAAAAAAATTTTACTGAATTTTTATAAAAAATTATTTAGCTTAATAACTCTTATGTGTTTTAAGTTATTAACGACTGGTTCATCTAAAAAAGCTTTTACTCGCATAGTACAATCAATTTTTATTATTGTTACTGTAAATAGGAGGGGAGGTAAGCTTGCCATTGTTTGCAAGACGCCAAGCAAATTATGTGTGATTGAAGTGCCGCTTAGAGCGATAACCGATTTTTCAGGTGAGCCGTCATTAACCGAGTAAGAATAAGGGGAAACTTTCCTGTTTTTTACATATTTATATAAACTACAGAAAGCATAATGTTTATATTTGGCAATAGCTTACAATATTTGCTATTAATATAAGTTCATAAAATAAGGACTTTTCGCGCCATTATAGGGAAAGTACCCTCTGATAAAGTTGTTATGGCGCTCAGTTGAACTGTGGAAAATAATCAAAAAGGAATTCGGAAAAGATGATACGTAATTTCTACACTTGCGATAAAGAAGTCGACGAAAATAGCCATGATGGACAAGGTTCAATAGATATCTATCGTGCATTCAGACGTAAAGATTTCGATGGTGCTTGGGATTTTGCCATCCGTGTCGTTATGCCACCTGGAAGTTCTATGGGAGAGCATTCTCACGGAGATAACGAAGAAATGTACATTATTTTGAAAGGTGAAGGCACTATGACCATTGAAGGAGAGGACAGAAAAGTGGCCTCAGGAGATATGATAGTTAATAAACGTTTTGGCACCCATGGTTTGGTTAATACATCGGACCATGAAATTGAGTTACTGATAATCCAAGCAAGTCTAAAATAAATCGCCATAACAAAGCGTTAAGGCGGATTCACAACACTTTGCGATCTCAGTTCAAGTTTAATTTAGTGTTTAAGATATAGTGGGTTAGGTATGGTGGTTGGCGTTCTTCACCACTTGACGCAGCGTTAGGCAGACAATCCAAAAAAATGAGTAATTAATGACCCAAAGACTAACAATTGTTTATCAACTTGCTTCATGGGGTTGCACTGTATTAGCTTGGACCAACGGCGCTATTCTTTTGTGGGATGGCTTTGCTAATGCGGAGTATCGGGTCCTCACTTTCGCGGTCGCACTGCTTTTTGGAGTGATCGGTGGCACCGTTCTTGGGGTGGAAAGAAGTTTGAGTCAAATCTACCGATGTTCCGATAAGACTTCCGAAGAGCAGGCGGGGTTAAAAACTGCCAGTGCTTGGACATTGCTCTATGTGTGTCTTGTTTTCGGAGTGCTTCTTATAGGTGTGGTAATGGCAATAGGCTTGGTCGCGATCGTCGAAAGGTTGCAAACTGGATTCCATATCTTCGGATGAGCACTAATACAGATGTGTTCGATGTAGACTTCCCAGCTTTCACTAGATACTAGCTTATAATCTTAAAGTACAAAACGGGAGTAAACTTCCGTTTCTAGGGCTTTAAAGGTAGTTCTCGAAATATATTCTGTTTTTTGAAAGCGTTAATCTAGATAGCTATATGAGCAACTTTTCGGGGTCTTATTTGAGCGAGAAGCGGTCATTTAAGAATTTTTATGTCTGAAGTCAATATTTGACCCCATTGGCTTTTCGTTTTTACAATTTTATGGTTGATAATCGCTTGCCAGTAAAAATGACTGACGACAGTGAGCGCTTTTTGAGGAAAGGATCCCTGACTAGGCTGTTATACTAAAGGTTGAAATCTTCAAAAAGGAATACTATGAAACAGAATATTGTCCATATCGCTTTAGTTGTAAAAGATTATGATGAAGCAATTGATTTTTATGTAAACAAACTCAAATTTGAACTTATTGAAGATACTCATCAACCTGAACAAGACAAACGTTGGGTGGTTGTAGCTCCACCAAATTTTCATGGTGTTACGTTATTACTTGCTAGAGCTTCGAAGCCAGAGCAGCATGACTTCATTGGTAATCAATCAGGCGGCCGAGTATTCCTGTTCCTAAATACTGATGACTTCTGGCGTGACTTTAATCGTATGAAATCGATTGGTATTAACTTCGTCCGCGAACCAACAGAAGAAGACTATGGCACGGTAGCTGTTTTTGAAGACTTGTATGGGAATTTGTGGGATCTTCTTCAATTAAACCCAAGCCATCCAATGGCGAAAAGGTAGAATAACAGACGCCTCGGTAGGGGCAGCCAATGCGTGATATGTTTATCATACGTTGGTTCTAGGTGGTAACGGTGTTATGTGGAAGCGGGCGTTATGCATTGCCCTAACTCAAGTGAACAAGGGTATTTATGAGCTCTCAAAAAGTAGCAATAATTACAGGAGCTGGACGTGGAATTGGAGCTGCAACAGCACTACTATTTGCTAGTAAAGGTTATGCTGTATGTATCAACTATAAATCAAATTTAAAATCAGCTAATAAACTAGCAGAAACAATAATCGCACAAGGTGGTAAGTGCATTACTGTGCAAGCTGATGTCTCTTGCGAAAATGACGTAACTCGAATGTTTTCAACTGTGGATAAAGAGTTAGGTAAGCTTACAATATTAGTAAATAATGCTGGTATCTTAAAAAAGCAATCACGTTTAGAGGATATGACTGCTGATAGAATAAATTCAATACTCATAAACAATGTCACTAGTTACTTTTTATGCAGTCGAGAGGCTGTAAAGCGCATGTCTACTCGCAATGGTGGTTTTGGCGGTGTTATTGTTAATGTGTCTTCAGGAGCATCTCGTTCTGGTTCTCCCAATGAATATATTGATTATGCAGCATCGAAAGGAGCAATTGATACGTTAACTAAAGGTTTATCCTTAGAGGTTGCAGCTGAAGGTATTCGTGTGAATTGCGTACGACCAGGATTAATTCACACTGATATGCATACCGATGGTGGGGAGCCTGAACGTATCGAAAGATTAAAAAATATCATTCCACTTAAAAGAGGCGGGGAACCTGAAGAGGTTGCCGAAGCTATCTATTGGCTAGCTTCAGAAAAGTCGTCATTCTCGACAGGAAATTTCTTGGACCTAGCTGGTGGCTTATAGTGGATACAAGCAATTAATTTTCTAAAACTGTCCGCTCATGGCACTTTTGCAAAGTTCGGCTTAGAGCGAAAACTAGTCATTGAGATTGGATAAATATAATAGTCAATTGAGTCGTCAAACGGTTCTTTGCGCATATATTCATGAAAATGAGCGACGCGCGCATATTATTCTATTTAACTTTACTTTAAAGTTTGAGAAAACTTAGTGATAGTAATACCTTAGGTAATTTGTTAAAACTATATAAAATAGATAAATGAGCGTTAAGTCGGCAGAAATATGCGCGATGAGCGCACTATTAAATTGTTATACCTTTAAGGAGTAAGAATTGAGCGAATACTTTGAAATCGCTTACGCAGCTACTTCAAATCGGCTGTGTTTATTCACTGGAACGGGATTTTCCATGTCTGTCTCGGATAGTCAGGCACCAAGTTGGCAAGGTCTTTTGGAGTCAATGTGTGACCTTTTAAAAGAAGGGGCTTCTTTAAAGGAAAGTCTATTTCCTAAAGGTGGCAAAAATACACTAGGGATGGAGGAGGCAGCTCAAGTAATTGCTATCGAGCTGCAAAAAGAAGGCAAAAGTATTCATGAGGAAATCGCGAAAGAAATTAGTTCAGTTGAGCTAGCTGGCGACAATTCTCCGATCGAGGAATTCTTATCAAAAAAAGCATGTCGTGTTGTAACTACCAACTACGACAAGCTTGTTGAGAAAATTGTGGGCATTGATGAATGTCATTCTTTAACCCCAGGGCTTCCAATTCCCAGATCATCTGCGAGAGTTAAAGTTTATCACGTTCATGGTTCAGTCGATTCTCCAGAAAATATGGTCGTCACTTCTGATGATTATTTCAAATTTATTAATGGGGAGTCGTACTTTTCTAGAAAACTGAGCACTGTTTTACATGAAAATACGGTAGTGATTTTAGGTTACTCTCTTGGTGATACAAACCTGAAATCTATAATCAGTGACTATAAGGGTTTTTCAAAAAACCATGTTATCGGCTCTAATATATTTTTGGTGTCTAGATCAAAAGTAGATCAACCTGTTAAAGACTATTATGCACATTGCTATGGGATCCGAGTAATTGACGAAACCGAAAGCCATGATTTCTTTAGAAGGCTAAACTCTGAAATTCCAAATGCTGAAAAATGTACCGAGTCGTCCGTTGAAAATATTAGAAAGGTGGTTAATGGAGGCCACCATTTTACCAAAGACTTCTTAAGGATTGAGAATACATTCTATGAAATAGTTGCTTCTATAGCGGCAATCGGCTTAAGCATTGATGATAAAAGAGTTGTAAAAGCTCTAGGTCAAATAATTGAGTTTAAAACTGAGTTAACTACGGAGAACAATGCTTGGGAGCAATATGAACATATTGCAAGGTGGTTGATTTATCTTGCGAGTATATTGGATATAAAAGGTACTTCAATAGAAAAGATCTTCTTAGAAGCAGTGTTAAGGTCCATGAACACAATGAGGAAAGAGCTCTACATTGGCTATTCTTGGCATGCCTATAACTCGTGGAACTTGCGTTGGTCGGGAATCATCGCTTCAAACAGAGTAATGATAAGATACCATATTGTAGCGAATACAGCTTGGCCAGATGCATTGCAAGTAGTGAACCGTAACTAGGTATAACAAGGCGCTCAAGCAAGGACGCAGCAAGCTGCGCCGCTTAGCTTAGCGTTATGTGAATCTCACGGTAAGGAGTACCAATGAACAAATATATTTCAATTCTAGCTATTTCAATCTCTCTAATTTCAACCATTGCTTTTGCGAGTGATGATAAATTTGATTATGAGAATTTTGTTAAGCAATACCATCAAGCAATGACTAATACACAACAACCAGGAGCATCTAAAGAAGACTTAGAGATTTACTTGTCATTCTTAACTGATGATGTTGGTAATCAACATTTTCCTAATGCGCCAGATGACTCAAGAGAGCCTGATGGTAAAAAATTAATGCGTGAAGGTATGTCTCGATATTTAGGTGTTCATACCGATTATAAAGCAAAAATTCTTGAGTATATTGTTGGTTATAATTCCATAGCACTTAAACATACTTTCTCCGCTACAGGCTTACGTTCAGACGGCTCAGAGTTTAGCTATAACAAAGTGGTACTAGATGTTCTTGAGTTAGAAAATGGTAAAGTATCAGTAATTCGCAGGTACGGTAAATAATTCACATAACAAGGCGCTTAAACGGAAAACTTACAGTTGGCTCGCGCTTCGCGCAGTTTAGCCTAACTGTATTTTTCCGCTTACCTTGGCGTTATGCATTTCCGTAAGCTGGAGAAATCAGTGAACCCAATCTACGACAATAGTAATACTTTCGCGAAGATTATTGCTGGAGAGGCCCCCTGTGTAAAGGTCTATGAGGATGATTTAACGCTCGCATTCATGGATATAATGCCGCAGAAGGATGGTCACGTATTAGTAGTACCCAAGGAACAAGCGGTCACAATTTACGATCTGTCTGCAGAAGCTGCTCAAGCATGCATGCTAACCGTTCAGAAAATAGGTAAAGCTCTCGAGCGCGCTATGGGGGTGACTGGGTCAACCATATTCCAGCACAATGGCTCTTCTGCCGGTCAAACTGTGGGGCATTTTCATTTTCATGTTTTTCCAGGACCTTTGTTGGTGATAAAAGACCATGGCGTGCAGTTTGAAGAGGTTGGGAAGCTTAAAGAGATAGCTGCGTTAATCATTTCACAATTAGAAAGTCCACATGCATAACAAGTGCAGGCACGGCGACTCCCACTGCATTGCGCCTCCGGCTCCATTTCGTGGGCGCGCGTGCTGCAAGCGTTACCACTGTCTGCAAATGGCACAAACCGGAAATAGCCCACTCACTAATTCTATATTCATACATTAAGGTTTCTAAAGCCTCAATGTAATTAATTTGCAACTATTCAAATATTTACCTAAACCTAATCTTACTTAGATTTAAGGTGAACTCTAATTAATAAATCTCAATTTAAGTGCCATACCTCGAATGAAATTCAAACAATTCTCAAGCTGCCGCGAATTCTCAATTTAAGTGGCGCTGGCCAAAAAATGCAAAAAATTTAATTTTTGATCAAAAACCAATTGATAACTATTTTCGTTTAGATTAATATAAACCCACTAAATGAAATTGAGAGTTGTTTGTATTCATGTATGTTTGTCTTTGTCACGGTGTGACCGATAAAAAAATTGAGCAAACCATCGACGATGGTGCTACTACCATGCGCGAGCTAACTAAAGAGCTTAAAGTGGGCAGCCAATGCGGTAAGTGTTGTTGTTGTACTAAAAAGATCCTCAATCGTAAACTGATTCAAATTGCAGATATAACCGATCAAGTGGCTTAATAGTAATCTACATAAATAGGCCTACCTAAACGAATTGGTATAACATTTAAAAATTAAACATAAAAAAAGCAGCCTTAGCTGCTTTTTTTGTATTTATAACTTTAATTTACAGTTGCGATTGTAAGTAGTTTTCAAGCCCAGTGTTTTTGATCAGTAGTTGCTGTGTTTCTAGCCAATCAATTTGCTCTTCTTGCTCATTTAAAATGTTATCGAGCGCTTCACGACTAATGTAATCTTTTTTACTTTCAGCTAGTTTAATCGCAGCACGTAGCTCATCTACTGTATCAAGTTCAAAGCTCATGTTAGCGGCAATCATTTCTTCGCTGTTTTCACCAATGCGTAAGCGTCCTAAATCTTGAAGGTTAGGCAGGCCTTCTAAAAATAAAATACGCTCAATTAAACGGTCGGCGTTTTTCATTTTTTGTATCGATACTTTGTAATCAGCTTTGTCTAGTTTACTAAAACCAAAATCTTTAAACATGCGTGCATGTAAAAAGTATTGGTTAATACCCACAAGCTCATTAGCAAGTACTTTATTTAGTGCTGCAATAACGTCTTTATCGCCTTTCATAATGTAAGTCCTTATTCGCCCATTTGAGCTTGGTGATAGTTTTGAGTGCCAATTTTGTCAATCAGACCCAGTTGTTGCTCTAACCAGTAGACGTGATCTTCTTCGGTATCAAATAATAGCTTTTCTAGAATTTCACGAGATTGATAATCTTGCTGTTGTTCACAGATAGCAATAACGTCTTTAACACACTCAACCACTTCAAGTTCTAAGGTTAAGTCGTTTTGCATCATGCTTTTTACATCGTCACCAATTAGCAGGTCACGACGTTTGGTCATGTTTGGTACGCCTTCTAAAAAAAGAATACGCTTAATTAGCCAGTCAGCGTGGTCTTTTTCTTCTTCCATTTCATGGTTAAGACGCTCATAAAGTTTGTTTAAGCCCCAATCGTCGTACATACGAGAATGAATAAAATACTGGTCAATAGCAGCTAATTCGTTAGCTAACAATGTATTGAAGGCGTCGATTACTTTTTGATTACCTTTCATAGCGCTTATCCTAAAAATTCTAATTGTGGCTAGTCTAGTATATAGGCACAGAATTGCAAGTAATTTACTTATAAATCATATGGTTAATATTGAGTTTGATTCTCGTTTAAGTTTGCATTGCTGGTTAATAAACGGACAGGTTGTTATTTGTATTTTAGATCAGCAAGTTAGTTGAGGGTATAAGCGCGTTCATACCGTAAAAGTATGAACGCGTAAGTGATCAAAATTGATAAGTAACACCCACTGTGGCCGTTGTACCTAAACCTTTAATGTTGTATCCACCATAGGTGTAAGATTGCGCACGGGCAGGGAAGTAGTCTTGGTTAAATAGGTTTTCTATCCCGATAAAACTTTTCCAGTTGTCTGCGAACTGATACTGACCACTTAAATTAAACACAGTGTAGTTATCGACAGGTCCCTGATCGCCAACATATTTACCATTATCATTAGGCTCAAAGCGCTTTCTATCACCCACATACAAGTAACTTAATGTTAATGACAGGGTGTCCGTAGGTTGCCAGTTAAGATTGGCTGTGGCTTTTGGTGGGCTGATTTGCTTAGAGCCTAAATATATATCGGCTTCAGTATTTTTACCTTCTACATAACTATACGTTGCCAGTAATTTAAGAGATGGGCTTATGGTGTAGTCTACTAAGGCTTCATAACCCCAAATTTCTTGAGGTGCTCTAACCGGTTCATAAACACCGGTTACTTCATTAAATTTGTTTGTAGTACCAAGCTCAGAGGTGCTTCGATATGCTGCGACTTCTAAACGAACTGCATCAAATTGAGAATTAAAACCAATTTCATAATTATCGATAATTGAAGCTTGAGTTTGAATAAGGCCTATATCATTTACTGTGGCAGAGCGAAGTAGGCGGCCAATATCTGATATATCAGATCCCTGTGAGTAGTTTAAAAAGGGGCTGAATTTTTCATCTAGATTGTATTTAATGCCCACGTTATAGGTCGTAGCATTGTAATCAACCGTGTCGCCTTTTACGCTAATTGGCACAGAGCATTGCGTGGCCGTTTTACATAATTTAAGCGTTCGATAATCATCTACGCTAAGGTCGATATTTTCTTTGCGTACACCGGCCTTTATTATTAAGTCATTAGCAATAACCCACTTAGTTTGTAAAAAGCCCGCGACACTTTTCATGTCCATTTCTGGCACCCAAACACGCCCATCAACCAGCGGTTGTGCAGTTACATCATTTAACGCATCAATTCCGTAAATGAATGACGCTTCAACTGAGTCAAAGTCTACCTGGGTATTAAAAGTTGCTCTGGCGCCTTTTTTTTCTGAACTTATAACTGATTGACCACCTTGATAATTCTCATCCGGATTGGCAAGGTTTGGAGAGAAGAAAAACACATTTTCTATATCTTGCGTATAGAGGTCTAACGTCATTTGTGTGTTTTCAAGCAGTGCGTAGTCGGTGTATTTTAAGGTTATATTTTCGTTGCCTTCTGGCCCTTGTGGTTTACCTTGCTTTTGTAATTCTGACGGTACATGAATGGCGTAGGTTTTTTCTCCTAGGCTCATATCACCAACAACATCGCCTAAGTCGGTTTTTTGTTGTGAACTGAAGTAGTTATAACTAAATTGGAGTTGCTTTTCATCATCAAAGTCATAGCCAAGCTTAGTGAAGTAATTTTGTGTAACGGCATCAGATAAACCATATTGTAAACCGAGAACATCGCCTTGCGAATCGCGTTGTACACCGTTTTCTTCATAGCTTGCAGTTACTAAGTAGCTAAACTTATCGGCACGACCATTCAATGCTGCAGATAACCTTGCGCCTGCGCTTTCTTCAAGTTTTACCGCACTAAAACGACTCGATAAGCTTATTTCACCTTGGGTTTGGCCATCGCTTTGTGCTTGCTTGGTAATATAGTTAATAATTCCGCCTGATGCGCCGTTACCATAAATTGACGTTGCTCCTTTTATGACTTCTATTCGACCTATTGCGCTTGGATCTAAGGTTTTTACCCCTAATGATCCGTTACGCAGTGGCGTTGACTGTGGCACGCCATCAATCATGAGCAGTGGGGCACGCCCGCGTAAAGTTTGTCCTGAATTACTTGAGCTTCCAGTATCTGGAGCAAGGCCGGGAACCATTTGTGCTAAAAGGCTTTGTAATTCTGGATTAACTTTTAAATGCGCTTCTATTTGCTTTTGACTAATAATAGTTATGGAAGCAGGGACTTCATCAATACTTTCAAAAACACGACTACCCGAAACAATAACGTGCTCCATTTCTGTTTGATTTAAATTTCTTTGGATCGTTGATTCGTCTGCAATACTGGCGCCACTGACTATTAATGCTATTAAGCTCAGAGATGTTTTAAACATGCGGGTCCTTCGTTTGAATGGTTTTAGTTGTATTAATGATGGGCGCAATATTAAGAGTAATTTAAAGTAAACGCAAGGTTAATGATAATTGTTTTTATTTGCATGCATGCTATTGCAAGCTATAGGGGGTCAGATATAACGTTGCGTTAAAAATAGATGCTCGTAACGGCAGTTGATTATTGTTAGCAGGCCTTCTGCGTTTTGTTGCACAAGGCATAAAAATAAAGATGTGTTCAGTTTTAATTACAAAGTACTTTGTATAATCAAACTAAGGTGAACAACACTCAATTACGCAGTGTTCAATTGCAAATTCATCATGTAAATAGTGTTTTATGGCATTAAGCTCAATAGGGGTATCTGTTTGCATCACAATTTCACAGTGAGTGGTAGTATCGTCCAGTTGCCACGCTTTTATTGATTTTATTTGCGTAATAGCAAACTGTTGTAGTAATTTTTTGCTTATAAGTTGCTGATCAAAACCAATGGGGGCTGCCTGCATTAAAATGCTGCAGCTGGCTTTAAGTAATAATACACCATGATAAATAACGTACAGTGATATTAAAATGGTCGCTATTAAATCAACTACATACCACTGGTATAAAATGATTAAAGTACCGGCAATAATAACGACTATTGATGCCATTGCATCAGACACATTATGAATAAACGCCGCCTTTATATTCATGTTGTTTTTAGCGCCGGCTTTAAAGGTTAATAACGCAGTGACTAAATCAACGAGTAGCGCCACTGCGGCAACCCATACAATGATCCAGCCATTGATAGGTTGGGGGTTTAAATAACTATTTATGGCTTCAAAAATTAAATAACCACCGATCACTATTAACGTAGTGCTATTAAAAAGGGTTGCTAGTATCTCTGCGCGTTTATAGCCAAAATGATGGGTTGTATCAGCCTGTTTATTGCCAATTTTTCGGGCAACGAGGGCAATAAAAATAGAAGCCGCATCACTTAGGTTATGTAATGCATCGGCAATTAATGAAAGGCTGCCAGAAAATACGCCACCAACAACTTGCACTGCAGTCAGTAAAACATTTATAAATACGGCAAGGGTGAGCTGTTTATCACTTTGGTTATCATCAACGTGACTGTGTGAGTGACCATGACCCATTTTAGTTAAACTCCCTTATTGCTTTACTTTTTACCCATAATGACAACTTTTTACCATTTATAAAAGCGCTGTTTTAATTTGTTTTTTAGATATCGTAATGGCTAAATTTAAATAACCCCGTGATAGTTACGTATTGAATATAAAAACGATATGCTAGGGTATAAGTAAATGTATTAATGGCTTAAGTTATCATAATTATTTAGGCACTTTTTATTTTAAATTTAATAGGCATAAAAGTCGTTTTGAAGGGTTAATAACAATGAACACAGCAATAGAAATTCGCGATGCACAGCCAAGTGATGCAAAAACAATTCTGCATTTTATTAATGAGCTTGCCATTTACGAAAAAGAGCCAGATGCAGTTAAAACAGATGAACAAGCAATTTTAGATACACTGTTTTGCGACGGCGCAACAGCGCATAGTTTAATTTGTTTACAAGATGATGAACCAATTGGTTTTGCGGTGTATTTTTACAACTACTCTACTTGGTTAGGTAAAAATGGTCTTTATCTAGAAGATTTATATGTTAGCCCAGGTAGCCGTGGAAATGGTGCCGGTAAAGCTATCATGAAAGAGCTGGCAAACAGAGCAATAAGCAAAGACTGTGGTCGCTTTGAGTGGGTAGTGCTTGATTGGAATAAACCCGCGATTGATTTTTACAATAGCATGGGCGCTGAGCCACAGAATGAATGGATTATATATCGTTTAACGGGCCAAGCATTGATTGATTTTGCAAACAAAGATTAGGGTCTGTTGACCTTTTAAGGTTAAATCCGTAAAGGTTAACAGACCCTAGTGCCGAATATGGCCAGTAATATACCTAGTTTTTGTTAAGCTAAGCGCTACATAACTTATAAGAGCAATTTATGGTTAATCAGCATTGGCAAAAAGCGCGTCAGAGCCGCGATGCGCGTTTTGATGGGCTTTTTTATGTAGCGGTAAAAACCACAAGTATTTATTGTCGGCCAATTTGCCCCGCGCCCACTGCACATGAAAAAAATGTAACCTACTATCAGTTTGCGCACTCTGCTGCGCAAGCAGGGTTTAGGCCTTGTATTCGTTGCAGGCCCGATAGCGCACCAGGTAGTGCTGCTTGGCTGGGATCACAAACCACTGCATTGCGTGCTAAGCAGTTAATTGATCAATATCACGAGTGTGATTGTGAAGTACTTGCTGCGCGTTTAGGAATAAGCAGTCGCTATTTAAGGCGGCTTTTTTCTCAATATTTTGGTCTTTCAGTTACTCAATATCGATTATTCAATCAATGCCATTTTGCAAAAAAATTGATTCAAGAAACCAGCTTACCGCTTACCGAGATAGCGTTTGCTTCCGGCTTTAAAAGTGTGCGACGATTCAATGATGCTTTTTTAAAACAACTTAATATCGCGCCCTCAGCGCTCAGAACCGCCAAGCACTCAGCTGATCTTGGGCTCACCTTAATTTTGCCTTTTCGTCCGCCGTATAACTGGCAAGCATTGCATGGGTTTTTAGCAAAACGACTTATAGAGCCAATAGAGTGGTTAACGCCAACCAGTTATGGGCGTACTTTTACTTATAAATCGTGTAGAGGCCGCTTTAATGCTGAATTTATTGCAGATAAACATCATTTTCGGGTGCAAATTGATATAGATAATACGCAATATTTACAGCCAATTATTAACAACATTCGCCGTGTACTTGATTTAGATGCAGATACTTATTTAATTGAGGCGCATTTAAGCGAACACATTAATAATGCATTTCCACTTACTAAAGGCTTAAGGTTACCGGGTATTTGGTCAACCTTTGAAGCGGGTATTCGCGCTGTGTTAGGTCAGCAGGTGAGTGTAACTGCGGCGCATAATTTAGTGACTCAATTAGTGCAACAGCTTTCGGAGCAACAAGAGGGAAAGGTGTACTTTCCAACACCTGAAGTAGTGGCAGGTAGTGATTTTGCTTTTTTTAAAATGCCGCAGGCACGTAAAAATGCACTGCATAATCTCGCTGAATTTTGTGCTATTCACCCCAAGGAGGATGATTTAGACCAATGGCTTACTTTAAAAGGAATTGGCCCTTGGACGGTTAATTACGCAAAACTGCGCGGTCAAAGCCAACCCGATATTTTACTTGATGGCGATTTAGGGGTTAAAAAAGCCCAAGCGGCAGCAAGCTCGTTTGAATCTGCGAACTGTGCACCATTTCGATCTTACTTAACTTTTCAACTTTGGCAGCAATTATGATAGTGCAAACCAGTTTACCCAGCCCGATTGACGATATTATTATTCAGGCAACTGAAAACGGTATTAGTTATGTGGGGTTTTATCCACCGACCAGTTATACCAGTACGCCTTTAAATAAGGTGACTAATTCACATGTTTTATCTTGTGTGGCGCAGCTTAATGAGTATTTTGCTCATACGCGTACTGAGTTTGATTTAGAGCTTGATACTGGCGGCACGCCATTTCAGCAAAGCGTATGGCAGGCATTACAAAGCGTACCGTTTGCTAAAGTGGCAACCTATAAAGATATTGCCATACAATTAAATAATCCTAAAGCAGTGAGGGCGGTGGGGGCTGCAAATGGCAAAAACCCAATCAGCATTATTGTGCCGTGTCACCGCATCATTGGTGCAAATAAAAAGCTAACTGGTTATGCTGGTGGCCTAGAGCGTAAGCAATGGTTACTAGAGCACGAAGCAAAATAAATAAAATAGCGTTTCCAAATTTGTATTCTCTGCACTTTAGGGTAGCATAAGCGCACTTTTTATTTGAAGGCACGGCCATGGCGCAATTATACTTTTACTACTCTGCAATGAATGCAGGTAAATCAACCACTTTATTACAATCAGCGTTTAATTATAAAGAGCGCGGTATGGAGCCGGTGATCCTCACGGCTGCCATTGACGATAGAGCAGGAGTGGGCAAAGTATCCTCTCGTATAGGCCTTCAAGCAGATGCGCATATTTATGATGCGGATAAAGACGTGTACGAGCTAATTAAATCGCTCAATAGTGATAAAAAACGTCATTGTGTACTCGTGGATGAATGTCAGTTTTTATCTAAAGATCAAGTTATGCAGTTAACCGATGTAGTCGATGAATTAGGCATTCCCGTATTGTGTTACGGCTTAAGAAACGACTTTAGAGGAGAGCTATTTAGCGGCTCGCAATATTTACTTGCTTGGGCTGATAAGTTAATAGAACTTAAAACGGTGTGTCATTGTGGGCGTAAAGCAAATCACGTATTACGTACCGATGAAAATGGCGAGGCTATTTCCGATGGCAACCAAGTAGAAATTGGCGGCAACGACCGTTATGAATCGGTGTGCCGCAAACATTATAAAGCCGCGTTAAATATGGGCCGTTAGGGCTTTTATAAAGGTATCTATATCCGCTTTGGTTATACCTAAATGGGTTACTAGCCTAAGTTGCTTACTTGGGCTAAACACAATGTCCTGTGCTTTTAAATTTGCTGCTAGTTTTGTGATGTTTATGCTGTTATCAAACGTAGCGTAAACCATGTTTGTGGTATTACTCATGTTTACGTTAAAACCTGCCACGTTATTTAACTGCTTTGCTAAATAACGTGCATTAGCGTGATCATCGACTAAACGTTGCGTGTTATTTTCTAACGCATATTGCCCCGCAGCAGCTAATATACCCGCTTGGCGCATACCGCCGCCAAGCACTTTTCGCCACCGTCTTGCTTTGGCTATCAATGCTGTTGAACCAAGCAATAATGAACCAACAGGTGCACCTAATCCCTTTGATAAGCAAATAGATACAGAGTCAAAATGTTGGGTTATTTCTTTAATATCAACGTTAAGCTCGGCAGCGGCATTAAAAGCGCGAGCGCCATCTAAATGCAGTGCTAAGTTATGTTGATCAACAAATTCCCGTGCTTTGAGTAAATAATCAATACCGAGTACTTTACCACCTATGGTGTTTTCAAGGCTTAACAGGCGGGTTTTTGCAAAGTGGCTATCATCGGGTTTAATTGCTGCAGCAATTTTAGTAAAACATAGACTACCATCGGCTTCATTTTCAATAGGCTGTGGCTGAATAGAGCCTAAAACGGCAGCGCCACCGCCTTCAAACTTGTAGTTATGAGCATTTTGGCCACATATATACTCATCGCCACGTTCACAATGGGCCATTAATGCAAGTAGATTTGTTTGTGTGCCTGAGCTACAAAAAAGTGCATCTTGCACATTAAAACGTAATCGAGCATAAGCTTCTAATTGGTTTACACTTTCATCATCGCCATAAACGTCGTCGCCGACGGGGGCATGATACATAATATCCCGCATTTTGCTGCACGGCTTTGTTACTGTATCTGAGCGAAAATCTATCATGGGGTGTCCTTAAGTGGCTTTATACTAATTCTTCACAAATTTGTTTTCGGGTGGCTTTATCAAAATAGCTCCATGCAATAAAGCGACTGACTTTTTGCCCTTGTGCCATTTCAACAATTTTAAATTCACTAATAGGCTGTTGTTTTAGCTGTGCTTCTAAGGCTGCTAGAGTTTCTTTTTTAGAAACCAACGAGGTAAACCAAATTACTTGGTCACTGTGATCCCAGCTTTCTTTGATCATGTTAGAAATGAATGCTAATTCACCACCTTCACACCACAGCTCATTACTTTGTCCGCCAAAATTAAGTGCTTGCGAAGGCGCTTTGCCTAAGTTTTTCCATTTACGTTCACTGCCTTTACTGGCTTCTTCTGCACTGGCGTGAAATGGCGGGTTACACATCGTTAAATGATACAAATCTTTCGCATTAATCACCCCTTTAAAAATATGCTCGGGATTTTTTTGTTGTTTAAGCGTTATTTTTAGATTATTGAACTGAGCGAGCTGCTTGGCTATTTTTATTGCTGCAGAGTCTATGTCGCTGCCAGTAAAATGCCATTGGTATTCGCTATTGCCCGTTAGCGGGTAAACTAAGTTAGCGCCAGTGCCTATATCAAGCACTTTAATTTGTCGGCCAGTGGGAATAACCTGCTGATTATCTTCGCTGAGTAAGTCAGCTAAGTAATGAATATAATCTACTCTACCTGGAATAGGTGGGCACAAGTTGTGCTCAGGAATGTCCCAAAAGTTAATGTTGTAATGACTTTTTAATAGCGCCTGATTCAAGGTTTTTACAGCTAAGTTATTACTAAAATCAATACTTTGATTGCCTGCTGGAGTCGTAATTAAAAAAGCAGTTAACGAAGGGGTTTGCGAGGTAAGCAAATTAAAATCGTAACCATTTTTGTGTTGATTGCGCGGATGTAATTTAGAACGAGTTGATTTTGCTTTCATGAGGCTTTTTTAACAACAGGAATAAAAGCCAATAGTAACAAATACAGACAGAAAAAGTGCATAATTTTCCCTTTGGCTTACCAGTTATTACTGGTAGGATGAGTTGTTAGCAATTATAAGGAATTCGCTTTGGCAGTTACTCAAGAGTCTGTTTTTATTAAATTAGGTGACCATCAAACACTGCATTTGCGCCGTATCGCAAACCAGCAGCCAAGTGGGCCTGTGGTGCTATTAATTCATGGCGCGGTAGAAAATGGCAAAATATTTTACACTCATAGCAATAAAGGGTTAGCGCCTTTTTTAGCTGAACAAGGGTATTGTTGCTACGTAGCTGATTTACGCGGGCGTGGTGAAAGTAAGCCAGCTATTTGTAAGCAAGCACGGTATGGACAAACTGAGGCGATTGTTGAAGATATTCCGGCATTTATTGAGAAAATTGAACAGTTAGAGAGTAAAAAACCTGACTTTTTAGTTGCTCATTCTTGGGGTGGGGTGTTGCTTAATAGCGTGTTTGCTCGCTTTCCTGAGCTGATAAACGATGTAAAAGCGTGTGCCTATTTTGGTTCAAAGCGTTCGCTATTTAATAACCACCCTAAAAAGTTATTTCAGGCCAATTTGATTTGGTATTTTATGGCACCAATTTTAGCGAAAAAACACGGTTATTTACCGGCAAAACGCTTGAAGTGGGGTAGTGATGACGAAACTCAAAAGTCGCATTACCAAAGTATGCAGTGGGCTAAGCAAAATCCGTGGATAGACAGTGATGATGGCTTTGACTACGCTAAAACATTAGCAAATCTTATGCTTCCTCCAACGTTACATATTGCTGCAGTAAAAGATAAAGCATTGGCGCAGCCTATCGATATTCAAAAGTTTATTGATGAATCAGGTACTGGGGTGCAAAAAATGCAAATATATGGCCGCCGCTTTGGGCACAAAGTAGATTACGACCATATTAATATGCTTACTCACCCTCAGGCACGCCAAGAACAGTTTATGGATGTGCTTAATTGGTTTGAGGCAACGAGAGCAAACTAAGTAAAGGGGCTTCATAACGCTGCCACTTATCAAGGCTTTTGTTATTTACAGGTTGCCTGATGGCATGTTTACTGAGCGTTGTAACGGCGCTTTTGTTTTTGTAAAAGTCTAAACAAGTCTGTTCAAATTCGCAGCCAGTAAAACTCAATAGTGCGGTTAACTGTTCCTTGGGACTTTCAATTAACTGCTCATAACTTAAATTATAAATAGCTAAGCGGTTAAATTGCTGCCAATGGCTCATTAGTTTTTCATAAAGCTGATGGTACAAAGCAAATTCATTTAAATCACAAAAATAGGGTTCGTTTTCAGCAAAGTAATTAGTAAACACTGAAAATGCGGTTGCGTGAAAGTTGCGGGTCAGGTTAATAAACTTAGCATCTGGGAATAAAATATAAATTAACCCTAAGTTTTGGTAGTTGCTAGGCAGTTTATTGATCACATATGTGCCGTTGCTCCCCGAAGAATTTAACGTATCTAAATAAATAGCTCTGGCTTGGTTAATTAAAGGCGTTGTTAGTTTAGTTAAACATTGAGGGTAGCGTAATCCTGTTTTATGTTCTAAAAAAGCCACTACCTTATTGCTAATACTGGTGTCCTCTCCAAGCGTTGTCCATTGACTGTGCCCTGCTAACATTTGCTCGAGTAGGGTTGAACCGCTTCGTGGCATACCAATAATAAACACGGGCGTAACAGGATATTTTTTATTTAGGTTTGCTAAATTAAGCACACTCTCATTGTTATATTCAATAAGTTGGTCATAAAACTCAATTAAATCTTCAGTATTAAATTCACTGAGTTTGTGTTGTTGCTGATTGGCAATAACAAAATAGTTAAACGCTTGATCAGTATCGTCTAACTTGTCGTAACTTTTAGCTAAAGCATAGTAGCAGACCATTTTTAAGCGTAGGTTATTTGTTTGCGTTAAAAAATGGTGTAACTGATCGATGTAATTATTTGCTTTATTAAAGCGCCCTAATTGTACCAATTCAAATAAAACATAAGCCGTAACCGGTGCTATTCCAAGCTTTAATGCTTCCTCAAGCGTTGACTGTGCTTTATCGAGCTCGCCAAAGGTTAAATGGTGCTGAGCTAAATAATAATGGGTATCTGGGTTGTCTGCGGCAATGCTTGTTGCGTATTCGAGTACTTTTTGCGCATCTTCAGGGGAGTTGACCGCATTAAATGCATCACTTAATGCATACAAAGGCTCCAATACATAAGGGAGGTGCTGACACGCTCGTTGTAGTATATACACAGCGGCATCAAATTGTTCTAAACGCAGCGCCACCTTACCTAGGCCAAACAGGGCATCACCATTATCTGGCTCTGCTTGTAATAGCGTTTTGTAATGAAACTCAGCTTCTCTAAGCTTGTTTTGTGCTAATAATTCATTCGCTTTTTTTAGTAGCATAATACAACTAATATTCTTTTTATTTACTATAACCCTAAAACAGCAAAATAAGTGAGAGTAAGGTTATTATTTGAGGCCAATAAAAAGGCGAAATGCATCACACATTTCGCCTTTGTTTATTGTTAACACATTTTAGAAAGTATAGGTTGCTTTAGCGTAGTAAAAGCCACCATTAATTCCGTATGGAGATGTTTCGTAATACTTACCACCCCAGTTGTTATTTGGTGCCACTGTGAAATCAAGTTTCTCTGCTTCTTGATCCAGTAGGTTTTGTGCACCTACTGAGAAACTAATTGAGTCATTCATGAAGTAAGTTACTTCAACATCTAATGTGACTGCTGCATCAGCCATTTTAGCCGTTTCATCATAATCTACGTGAACGCCTTGGTACTCACCAAAGTAATTAAGGCGAGAAAATGCTGAAAAGCTTTCCCATTGTTGTGCCCAGCTCAGTGTTGCACGGTGATTAGGTAAGTCATTTTCAAGACGACTTACTTTAAACGCACCGGTAATATCACTTGAACGTGTTACTTCTGTTTCATTCCAGTTGTAAGCTAAGCTAAATGTAGAGCTACCACTGAACAATTCAGCTGAGTAGTTAGCAACTAAGTCAACACCTTGCGTTGTGGTGTCAAAGTCATTGGTAAAGAAACTAACTTGCGCTAGGTTTTGTACGTTAGGTACACCAGCCGCTTCAAGGGTGTCTTTATCTGCTTGGCTAAGTTCGATTTTATCTGATTGGCTAATACGATCATCTACTTGGATGTTGTAGTAATCAACTGTTAAGAATAAATCGCCAATGGTGTATACCGCGCCAAAGGTGTAACTTTGTGATTCTTCAGGCTCAAGTTCAGTACCGCCTAATTGAATAGCAATTGGGTTTGTAGGTGGTAACAATGCCGAATCTACTAGTACACCACTGCTTAAGTTAGTTTGTACGTTACTAACATTCGCTTGACCTACCGTAGGTGCACGGAAACCGGTGCTAATTGAACCACGGATATTTAAATCTTCAGTAAGGTGGTATTGACCCATTAACTTATAGTTAGTGGTTGAGCCAAAGGTATCGTAGTCTTCGTAGCGAAGCGCTAAGCCCATTAAAAACTCTTCAGTAAATGGCGCTTCAATATCAATATAAGCGGCGTAGTTACGACGGTCATATTCGCCTGCATCTGATGGTTTAAACCCAGGGAAACCGTTAGAACCAATACCAAAACCTTGATCAGTTAATGGACCGGCAATAAACGAAGCTTCATCGCCTGCTACTACGGTAAAGGTTTCTTCATGCCATTCTAGACCACCGGCAATGTTTACATCGTAAGCTAAGTCAAAGTCAAAACCCTTTGAAATATCAAAATTAAAGTTTTTCTCTAATTGTTCATATTTACCTGGGCTAAAATCACGCGGGCTATCTGGACCCAATGATGCATTGATTGTGTCGTATATAAAGTAGCGAGATTCGTTATACCCTACCGTACCGCTTAAATCATAGTAAGCGCCTTCTAAAAAGCCGCCAGTAAACTCACCTTTAGTACCAATAGTAAGTGACGTATCTGTGATATTACCACCAAAGTTTGGTGTAAAACCGCCCGGAAGCATTTCGTTAAATGCGAAACAATCAGGGTTGTTTGCTACACCATTAATGTAGTCAGGGTTATCAAGAACGTTGTCATCAATCATGATTGTTGGACAATTACCGCTCATATCACCGGTTAAATCACCAACAAGAAGTGTTTCGCCACCATCATTTGAGTAAGCACCAGGACGAGTATGTGGGTTACGGTAGTAAAAGCCACCGCGTACGTCACGCTCTGAGTAGTTACCAAACATGTAAAATTGTGAGTCGTTAGTCAGCTCTAAGCCAACATTACCAAAGATAGAGATGTCGTCATCAACCTCTGGTGCACCCCATACTTGGGTGATTGGGGCAATGTCTGGAACGCCTGCAGCATCAAGTGCTGTGGCATCGGCTCTTTGTACAGAACGGCTGGTCGCATCGGCTGTTTTGTACTGAAAACTTAAATTTGCAAAACCGCTATCGGTAAATGGTAAGCCCACATTACCTGAAATTTGGGTTGTATCACCGTCGCCTTCGTAATATTGGCCTTTACGAACTTCAAACGATCCGCCTTCTGAGGCATCTTTAAGTTGGAAGTTTAAAACCCCTGCAATTGCATCAGAACCATATTGTGCAGCAGCACCATCACGCAGTACTTCTACTTGTTTTAGTGCAATACTTGGAATAACTGAAATATCGGCACCTTGAGCACCATCGTTTATACCACCACCTAAAAAGGCAATAACAGATGCGCGGTGACGGCGTTTACCGTTTAATAGAATGAGTGTACTGTCTGAAGGTAATCCGCGTAAATTTGCAGGGCGAACTAATGATGCAGCATCACTAATTGGCATTGAGTGAACGTTTAAAGAAGGAATAGCCCCTTTTAATAGCTCTAACATATCAGTATTACCTGATTTGCTAAGCTCTTCGCCACCGATAATATCGATAGGTACAGGTGAATCACCAATAGAGCGAGGCGCAGAGCGCGTACCAACTACGGCAATTTTTTCTACATTTTTGTTTACTTTAACTTCGGTTTGCTCTTCTTGAGCAATTGCTGAACCAGAAACAAACAAGCCTGCGGCTGTTGTTGCTAGAGCAAATTTGATCGCCTGTTGAAGCGCATTGCTTTTTAATTTCATTCTAAATATCCCCAGTTAGAATTGATTTGTATAGTCTATTTACTGACTTATTATTGTGGACATTTCACATTCAATGGGGAGCAAATATTGCTAACTCACTCCTAAAAGCTTAATTAATTAAGCGCACCTCCTGTGAGTCCTCGAAATAGACTATAGATAAAAAAACTAAAGAGGGCAATGGCTAATTAACTAGTATTTAACAAGTTGAAACAAATGGTTTATCTAAAAACAACGCAGGGTTAATCATAACTAGAGCGAGAAAAGGCGGTAAAAGCAGGCATTGATACATAATAACTATTTAAATAAGCTATTTTAGTTATTTTCTATTATTGAATTAAATTGACTTACTGTTGATATTTTCACTATGGTGTTTTTTCCATGCAGCCAGCTTTTCTTTATATTCATCCCACACGCAAGGGCAGCAACTGCCGCCGCCACAGCATTCATCAGATTTTGGTCTTTCGGGTTTAGTACTAGGGATGTTTTTTTGCATTTTTTATTACAAAAGTGGAAAAAAGGACGCTTAGAATAAATGATTGAATAAAGCGTGTAAATTATTCTTTGTGAACTTAGAGTGCTGTGTGAGAATACAGGCTATGCGATTATATAAAGTCATTCATCGTGCACCCTGGCGGGTTGCTAAAATAAGTAAAAAGCGACAACAACTACGCTTTCGTCGTGCTATGGTCGCGCTTAAAATAGCCCTTGCTCAGGAAAAGCAAGAAACCAAAGAAATGCTAATAACTTATAGGCGTTATACCCAAGGGCAAACAAACAAAGCAGAGCTAAAACGCGCCAACGAGCAGTTTGTTGATATATTAAAAGGATTGGGGCTAGGCGTGTTTGCGTTATTACCGTTTGCACCATTAACTATTCCATTGGTTGTTAAACTAGGGCAGTTAGTGGGCGTTGATGTATTGCCGAGTTCTTTTAGTATGAATAAGCCTATTAAAGAAATTGATCAACAAATTGCTCAACAAAACCAACAGCAAGACTCAACCCCCCCCGAAAAGAAGTGAGCTAGTAGAACATAATTAGCTATACCTTTTAACAGTGCTTATTGTTATGCTAAGGCATCATTTTCTATTATGTGAGTCATTAATGAGCGCTTTACTTCGTCATACCTCTTCAGGAATTCCTCTATCTTTTATTGTTAAAAATGAATTAATAGACTGGCTTACTCAGCAACCAAGCTTTGTGCAGCAGTGGCTTGTAAATACCGATTTTGAAAAGTCTGGACTGGCGTTAATACCAAACTCAGAAACCGGTGAATTAAGCCACGTATTTTGCATTATGCAACGAGCCGATGATTTTTGGGCCGCAGGCGATCTCGCAAGTAAATTACCTAAAGGCTGCTATCAAATTCAAGGCGATAAATCTTTAGTTTCTCAACTTGCTTTAGGTTTTGTGTTAGGTGGTTATGAGTTCAGTGAGTACAAGCAAAAAGCCACAGCGAAAGCTCAGCTTGGCATTGCTGATAAAACATTATATGAACAAGTAAAACAACAGGCTGATGCAATTAATCTTGCCCGTGACTTAGTTAATACCCCAGCTGCGGATATGATGCCGCAGCACTTATCACAAGTTATGAGCGATTTAGCTGATACATTCGACGGCGAGTTTACCCAATGGGTAGGCGATGAGTTATTAGAACAAAATTATCCAACTATTCATATGGTAGGCCGTGCAAGTGAAAACAAACCGCGTTTACTCGATTTGAAGTGGGGGGCGGTTGATGCGCCACAAATTACATTAGTCGGTAAAGGTGTATGTTTTGACTCAGGTGGGCTAGATTTAAAACCAAGTTCAGGCATGCGTAACATGAAAAAAGACATGGGTGGGGCTGCGCATGTTATAGCCTTGGCTCAATTAATCATGGCTGCTAACTTACCAATACGTCTTCGTGTTTTAGTACCTGCGGTTGAAAATGCTGTTTCGCGTAATGCATTTCGCCCTGGCGATGTAATAAAAACCCGTAAAGGTATTATGGTCGAAATAGATAATACTGATGCAGAAGGGCGACTAGTTCTGTGTGATGCTTTGAGCGAAGCACAAAACGATGAGCCTGAATTAATTATTGATTTTGCTACCTTAACTGGTGCGTGCCGGGTTGCTTTAGGGACAGAGCTGCCAGGCTTTTTCTCAACGGAACGTGATGTCGCTAATGCGATTATGGATTCGGGGATGCAAGTTAACGACCCTGTTTGGCAATTACCGTTATTCGAGCAATACACCCCATTTTTGAAAAGCGATGTGGCTGATATGACTAACTGTTCAAGTACGCCATTTGGTGGCGCAATAACCGCTGCGCTTTATTTGAAAGAATTTGTAGAGCCAAACACACCATGGGTTCATTTTGATGTAATGGCATGGAACTTACGAGCATTACCAGGGCGCCCTGCAGGTGGTGAAGCTCTGGGCATTCGTGCAGTATTTACTTACCTACAAAATCGATTTAACTAACCTAACTAGGGTTAACTAAATCAAACATACCTTGCCTTGAGTTATTTGATGTTAAAGCGCATATAACTCAAGGGGTAAACCATCTGGATCGGCAAAAAAGGTGAATTTTTTGCCGGTAATTTCATCCACTCTTATTTCTTCTACGTCGATTCAATGCGACTCTAAATACGTTTTACTGTTTTCTACACTACTAACCTTAAATGCTAAATGTCTAAGTCCTTGTGCTTCGGGATAGCTTGGTCTACTCGGCGCATCGTTAAACGAAAATAATTCTAACTGACTACCATCTGGTAAAGCTAAATCGAGTTTGTAAGACTGACGCTCTGCTCGATAATGCTCATTAATAATCGTAAGTTTTAATATTTCACTATAAAAATGTTTAGAGCGAGGGTAGTTACTGCAAATGATGGCTACATGATGAATGCCTAGTAGTTGCATATATTTTCCTTAAAAAACAAAAAAGCGCACTGAAAGCAGTGCGCTGTTTATCAATACATATTTGCTTGGTGTAATATTAGCTTTTAGCTAGGCTCTACGTCTTTACATGCTTTTACAGCTGGTGCAACAAGCTCTAAACCTGTTTTATCACACGGTGGAAGTTTAGCATCGCTAACAGCAATGGGTGTTACTCGCTCGCCCCATTTGATATAGCTTGCTGCCCACGTTAGGCCTGCTCCAAATGCAGCCGACATAATATTGGCATGCGGCTTAATTAAACCTTGCTCAACGGCCTCACACAGCGCAATGGCAATCGTTGCAGCAGAGGTATTACCGTATTCGCCAATGTTAACCATTACTTTACTGTCTTCAACCTTTAAACGGTTTTGAATTGCTTGAATAATGCGTAAGTTAGCTTGATGCGGAACTAGTACATCGATATCGTCTAACTTAAGGTTGGCTTGTTCAAGCACGTCGTCACAGGCTTCACTCATGCCTTTAACGGCACGTTTAAATATTTCACGCCCTTCAAATAAAAGGTCTGATGGGCCAATTGGCTCATATTTATTTAAATCACTGCCAAAATTAGTAATGTGTAAAATATCACGATCTTCGCTGTCACAACCGGTTTTAGTTCCTAATAAGCCTGCAGGTGTTTCTGCTGCTTCAAGCACAACGGCACCGGCACCATCACCAAATAAAACAGCACTGTCGCGTCGCGCCCAGTTTACATACCAAGTCATGCGTTCAGCGGCAATAACTACGGCTTTTTTTATCATCCCAGCCTGAATTTGCGCTGTCGCAGCTTGTAAAGCATATAAAAAGCCAGAACATGCCGCGTTAGTGTCCATGGCTGCAGCGCCTGTGGCACCAATATTTTTTTGTACTAATGAGGCGGTGTTTGCCACTACAGTTGACGGTGTGCACGTTGCTAAAATAACTAAATCGATATCTTTTGCATCTATACCGGCACAAGCAATGGCATGTTTTGCAGCCACACTGGCAAGCTCGGCAGTACTAACATGGCTAACTCTGCGAGACTTAATACCGGTACGTGTGGTGATCCACTCATCGGTGGTATCTACAATTTCACTTATTTCGTCGTTGCTGATGCTGGCTGGTGGAATGCATTTACCCCAACCAGTGATATGTGCGTAAGGCATAGTGTGTTCTCTTAAAAGTGGTATGACGTGTTCGTCTAATGAATACGTTATAACAAAAATTAGCTGTTAACACTAGTTTATAGCATGGTTTGCATAGTAATTACTGCTATTTTACGGACTATTTGCTGCATTTTTGTTTAAAGGTAAGTGGCTTGTTTTTATTGTGTTAATCAAATGATTTTAATGATTGTGTGTGTTTTACACGATAGCTCATAGGCCTTATACACATATTAGAATACGAACGCTTTGTTGACTATATATGCTTGAGTGCGGCTGAGTGAGCAGCTAATATGAGGCGCATATTATGGAATCATTACTGTAAAAAGCATTATTTATAATGGATAACAAAGCAGTGTATATTCAAACAGGTGAACCTTATTGTGTTAATAAAAACCGACCCGGCTATTAGCCGATTATTAATGCTGCGCAGTGGTGCCATTGTTGTCCAGCTTATTGCGGTACTCAGTGTTTATTTTTTACTAGATCACCAAATTGCACTTATGCCGCTGTTAGGGGTTATTGCTGTTGAGGCGGTTTTTCAGTTAGCCAGTGTCTTTGCCTACCGACAGGTAAGCCAAGCAAAGCCCGCTGGTATGTTGATGCAACTGACCGCAGACGTGCTTTTTTTAACTATTTTGTTGTCTTTAAGCGGTGGCGCAACTAACGCATTTGTGTCGTTACTATTACTACCTATTATGATAGCCGCAATAACATTGGGTGCTCGAGGGCTTGCCTATATTGCTGTGTTGGCCATTGCCGCCTACAGTTTATTATTAATTAAAATGCCCGAACACAGTATGCACCAAATAAATATGAGCGGTCATTTTATTAGTATGTGGGTTAATTTTGTTCTAAGTGCCTGTGTGATAGCCTTAGTTATAGGGGCTATGAACCGTGCTTTACAGCAGCGTGAGCGAACTATTTCGAAGGTTAGAGAAAAACAGCTGCGCAGTGAACAACTGGTTACCCTCGATGGCGCAGCGGCGCAAATTACTCATCAATTAGCAACACCGATTGCTAATTTACAATTATTGTTTGAAGAGCTTTTAGAAGAGCATCCCAATAATGACGTTATTCAGCAAATGCGAATACCGCTGTCGGAGTGTCGCACTCAGCTGGATGATTTTAGAATGCTCTCAGTGCAGCTTCGTAATAAACAAACTCAAGTACCGATTGAGGCTAAGCAGCTGCAAGCAAAGTTGAATGATACCCTATTATTACACTACCCAGATCAGCAAATAATTTGGCTTAATGAAGCACCTGAAGCCACTTTACAAAGTGATGCTATGTTGTTTCCTGCAATTTTAAATTTATTACAAAATGCGGTTCTTGCTAATCAAAAACACGCTCAAATACAATTAGAATTGAGTTGGCAACAGCCGGATGCACAAAGTATTGCTTTCGTTGTTCGGGACTTTGGCGCTGGTTTTTCACCCTCGCAATTAGCTGAATTAGGTGGGCAGCTCATGCCGAGCGAGCAAGGAATGGGGATCGCAGTTATGTTATCAAACGCCACCTTTGAGCGGTTAAACGGCTCGTTGACGGTATATAATCACCCCGAAGGCGGGGCGGTTGCAAAGGTAACTTTACCACTATTAACAGCAGAGACAAAAGCATGAAGCTACTTATTATTGAGGATGATATTAATTTAGCGACAACGTTGGCACGGCGGCTAACTAAGCACGGTTTTAATTGCGAGATCGCACATAATCACACTGATGCACTTCTAAAGGCTCGCCAGCAACAGCCTGACTGTATTTTATTAGATATGAAGCTGGCTGATGAGAATGGACTAACGCTGATTGCACCGCTGCGCCATTTACTCACACATGCTCATATTGTATTGCTGACTGGCTTTGCAAGTATAGCAACGGCGGTTGAGGCGATGCGCTTAGGCGCTAATGACTATTTGACCAAACCAGTTGATATGGCAAGTTTATTAAAAGCACTTAAGGTAGAGCTGGTAAGTACGACAGTAACCGAAATTTCTGAAGGGGTTATGTCGCCCGAGCGTCTAGAGTGGGAGCATATTCAGCATGTTTTACACAGTAATAGCGGTAATGTATCAATGACTGCAAGGCAGCTAAATATGCATAGGCGGACACTGCAGCGTAAATTACAAAAAAAACCAGTGCAGCAATAATGCAAAACCAAAGAATTATTTTATTCGATGCGCAATGTAAGCTGTGTAGTGCATGGTGCAATTTTGTTATAGCTCACGATCCTAGCATAAAATTTAAATTGTGCAGCGTGCAATCGCCAGCAGGGCAAGCATTACTTGCTCAATTTGGTTTTTCGACCACCGATTTTACTTCGATGGTATATATAGAAGGACAAAAACCCTATACCCGAAGCCAAGCCGTTTTTCGTATATTCAGCCAATTAGGGTATCCGTGGAAGTTGCTTAGCGTATTTAAGTTATTACCGCGAAAAGTGACAGATTGGTTTTATAACAAAGTAGCTAAAAACCGTTATACATTATTTGGCAAATACCAATACTGTCGAATTCCTCATCAAAAAGATAAAGATCACTACTTATAGCCACACTTTTAGCAAGTGCTCGATCACTAAGGCTGTGCTAAAATCGCGGCGTTAGATTACTAGTAAATAGGTTTTAAGGGCTTTTTCATGGCAAATACAGCGCACGCACTGCATATTTTAGTGAAACACAAAGAAATTGCAGAAGATATCATTAAGCAATTAGGCAAAGGCGCAAAGTTTCAAACCTTAGCTAAAAAGTATTCGTCATGCCCGTCGGGCAAAAAGGGCGGAGATTTAGGTGAGTTTAGACGCGGCCAAATGGTACCGCAGTTTGATAAAATCGCTTTTAGCGGCGCAATTTTAGAACCGCATTTAGTAAAAACAAAATTTGGCTGGCATGTTATTAAGGTGCTTTATCGTACTTAAATAACCTCATTTAGCCTTAAAATACAACCCCTTTATTAGTAGTTATACTGCAATTTAATTTGTCTGCTACAATGTTTGTCATTGAACCGCTCATTTTTATATGGGATTTATTTAAAAACGGCGTTGTTAGTCCATTCGATAGTAGGAGCTAAGAATGAAGCTATGCTTATTTTTCAGTCGTATTTTAATTTTATTGGGATTGCTTTTTAGTTCAATTAATAATGCTTATAGTGCACAAGAAGATATAGTGCTTGTACTGGCAAAGCCAAATGCACCATTTACCCAAAAAAATAGCTATATCACAACCTTATTAAAAAAAGCTTTTGCAGAAGTGGGGACTACGTTAAGCTTTTCTTATACAGATAAGCCAATGAATAATAAGCGTATTTTAGAAAGTTTGAACAAGAATTCAGAGATAACTCTAGCTTGGTTAAGCTTGGCAGAATCTCAAACAAATAACCTTTTACATACAAGTTATCCAATTTACCGAGGCCTTCATGCGAAGCGTCTCCTGATGATTAAAAAAGACCGCTTAGCCGACTTTGAAAAAATAAATAGCTTAGAACAACTTAAACCGCTGATCGCGCTTCAGCAGCAAAGTTGGTCTGATTATTATGTGTTAAAGAAAAATGGATTAACTGTTAATGGAGAGCTTGATTACTTTGGAATGCTCAAAGCGTTAGATGAAGGCTTAGGAGATTACTTCCCTCGCTCAGTTACGGCAATTCAAGCCGAAATAAACAAATATTCACAATACGACTTTGTGATCGAACCAAACATAATGCTGCAATACACTAGTCAGTATTATTTTTATTCTAACAAAGAAAATAAACACATTATTGAGTTATTACAAAAAGGCCTTGATAAATTAGCGCAAAAAGGCGAGCTTAATGCGCTATATGAGCAATTTTATGGGTATATTGAGAAAGATAACCACCTTAAAAAACGGCTTGTATTCAAATTGAATAACTAATTACTACTTTTAAAGTAGGGTTTTTATTGCTGAGCCTCTTCTTCACTTATTTGCTTAAGTGCTTGAATAAATGACTCACTCGGCTGCCCACCAGTAAGAGCATACTTATCATTTATAATAAAAGTAGGCACTGAAGTAATACCCATTTGCTTAAAGTTATTTTGCTCTTCGCGAACCGCTTGTACGTATTTATCTGAGTGTAAAATATCGCGGGCTGTGTCTTTGTTAAGGCCGACTTTTTCTACCACATCTAGTAATGCATCTTCTTGATTTAAATATTTTAAATCGGTGAAGTGTGCTTCAAAAAACGCCAATTTTAACTCAGTTTGCTTGCCTTCTTCACGAGCCCACATTAGCAAGCGGTGTAGATCAAAGCTGTTGATCATGATGCGTTTACCGTCAAAATTAAAGGTAAAGCCAGCTCGTTCACCCGCATCCGCCATATTTTGACGATTTCGCGCGCTTTCTTCTTCGGTTAAGCTGTATTTTTGCTGCAAATGCTCGTTTAAGTCTTGTCCTTCAAGTGGCATATCTGGATTAAGCTCAAAAGGGTGCCATGTAATATCCGCACTCATTTCTTCTTTTAGCTCGGTCAATGCGGTTTCTAGGTTCTTGTAACCGATAATACACCATGGGCACATTACGTCTGAGACGATATCAATTTTTAAGTTTTTCATAGGGATCCTTGAAGGATTGCTTAGTAATAACAATGGATATTGGGATGAAGTCTACATTATCAATCACTGAACACAAAAAGAGCAGCGAAGGTGCTGCTCTTTTTACATATTAGCTGTTTAAGCCAAACGGGTCGTCAATGCTGTAACTTGGCTGGGTAAACCAGCGCGGGCCGTCATCTGTCATGTAAAAGTGATCTTCTAATCTAACCCCAAACTCATCTGGAATAACCAGCATAGGTTCGTTACTAAAACACATGCCTGTGGCAAGCGGGGTTTTATCACCGCCAACTAAATATGGCCATTCGTGAATGTCTAAGCCAATACCATGGCCTGTACGGTGTGGGCAACCTGGTGTTTGATACTCAGGCCCTAAATCTTGTGCTGCTAAGTAGCTGCGAGCGGCTTGATCAACCGATTCACAGGTTTCGCCAAGGGCTGCTTGATTGAAAGCTGCTAACTGTGCCGCTTTTTCAAAATCCCAAAATAGGCGTTGGCGGCTGGTTGCTTCACCAAATACATAAGTACGCGTAATATCAGAAAGGTAATCGTGCACTTTACATCCAGTATCGATAAGTACCATGTCGCCTTTTTTCAAAATTTGTGGGTCTTTTACACCATGTGGGAATGAGGTGGCCAGGCCAAACAATACAATACAGAAGTAATTGCCCGGTGCACCTACTTTTTGATGGGCTTTTTTTATAAATTCTTCGACTTCTACGGTGCTAATTCCTTCATAAAGCATGCTCGCTGTAGCCTGATGAACCGCTAAAGTCATATCCATGGCACATTGCATTAATGCTAATTCATTAGCTGATTTATGCATTCGACAATGCGCGGTTACAGGTTGTGCGTTAACTAGCTTTAACCCTGAACTGGCTTTATTGATACCATCAAAAATGAAAAACTGTGCGCTTTCATCAATACCAACGGTAGCGGTGTCGCTAATATTAAGCTGCTTAAGCACTTTGACACATAGCTCAAACGGGTTTTCATGCTCTTGCCAGCCGTGTATTGGGCCATCAATAACCTTAAAGCCATTTAAAGAGCCAATTTCAAAATGTGGAGCAATGTATTGCACATCACCTACGGCAGGTAAAATAGCGCCAACAAGTCGTTCACTGGCATACCATTTCATTCCGGTGAAATACGTTAAGTTGGTACCTGCGTTTAAATATATCGCATCAATGTTGTGCGCTTGCATATAGGCTTGCGCTTTGGCCATACGCGCTAAATACTCATCGGCCTGAATTGGCGTTACTGAGTGGGTCATATTACTTAAACTAGCAAGTGCTTGCTCGGGTGTGTGAGTACCAATACCGACTGTGGTCATATATTTCTCCTACAAAATTTTGCATAGTGTGTAGGTTTAATAGTTTAATTTCAAATTAATTGCGATTGGCGAACAAGGAACTCAAAAACTGGGCATGAGTTATCAAGTCACTTATTGTGAAGGACTTGATAACCTAGGGCTATTTTTTCGCGTAGGGTAAGCGAGTGAGCTTATTTGCCGTGTGGTAACTATCTAATCCGGTTACTGCAACTGTGTCGATGGCTTGTAAGTCTAAAAAGCCATCACTTTGGAGTGCTGATTCATCTACATACACATCCATTATTTCACCAATAACCAATTCGGTACCATTGACCGCTAAATGTTGGTTCTCAACAAATTTTACCGCGTATTTGAGTCGACTTTGCGCAACAAAGGGGGCGTTAAACTCGTTTAAGTATTCTTTAGTCAAGTTGGTTGCATCAAATTCGCACTCGTCTTTGCTATAGCGGGCAGAAGTTTGGTGCGCCTGTTGGTAAATATCACTATTTACTTGATTAATAGTGTAAACGCCTGTTTCTATAATATTTTCAAATGTATGCCTTGGTACGCTGTGCGGGCGCATGATCATGCCAACAAGTGGTGGGTGTGCGCCTAAATGAATAACCGAACTAACGATGGCTAAATTGGTATTACCTTGCTCATCCTGTGTGCCTATTAAGTTAGCACTTTTAAACCCTGACAATGAATTTATAAAATGCGTACGTGTGTGCTTTTCAAGCGCGGCTATGCGGTCTTTGGAAAAATGCATGTGTTAATTCCTTACCATTTTATGGTATTTCCTTGCCAATCTAGGTAGGCAGGTTCGTTGTTAAGTTCTAATTGTGGATTTTCGTAAGTAAATTTAAATAATTGCTGGGCAACAAACTCAGGGGTAAACAGTTTATCGGCAGGTACATTTTTTTGAAATGGCTTAGAAAGCTGTGTATCTGTAGTGCCTGGGTGAAATAAAATCAGTTTAGTATTTTTAGCGCGACGAGCAAGCTCAATGGCGGCTGTTTTAAATAGCATATTAAGTGCTGATTTTGATGCGCGATAGGTATACCAACCACCTAATTTATTGTCGTTAATGCTACCAACACGAGCGCTTAAAGCGGTAATTGTGCAGTGAGTTTTGTGGTTAAGCAGCGGCACTATACTTTGTAAACACAGCAGGGGTACAAGCGAATTAGAGTGCATAAGCTGCATAAAATAATCACTGTTGATTTCTTCAAGCTTTTTTTCTGGCATGTGATGGTCGTTGTGTAATTGACCATTAAATATAATCACTTGAGCTATATCAACTTGCTGAGATTTTAACGACTCGGTTAGCTCGTTTAGGCTTTGCGCTGAATAGTCGCTCTGAAAATAGTTTACGTTTATGTCGCTGTGATTAATGTTCGATGAGCTGACACAAATAATATTAAATTGTGTTGCTTGTTGGTTTAAGTGATTAACGTAAGATTGGGCAATGGCGCTACTAGCGCCAAATAAAATCACTGTTTTCATTTTTCACCTTTGGTTTTGATATTACATTGACCTGAGTTGCACTGTGCATTAGGCATTAAAAAACGGCTAATGTGATGACGGTATTTTGCAAAAAAAGTATAAGCATGATCGGCAAAAAAACGAATGACGGGCAAACGAATAATCTTGAGCCAAGGGTATTTGCCAACAGTATGCCAGGCTTGATAAGTCACGTCTAAGCCGTAAATTATCTGCCCATTATCAGTTTGGGCGTGCAGTATATTCATGGCGTATTGCTTATCGATTGCGGGAAAACGCTCACTAAAGTTATCAGAATTTAAATCTTCTAGTGTAATTTTATGATCAACATCGGCACGTTTTAAATGCTGCATCTCTGCATTGCAAAGGGGGCAATTACCATCGTAAAAAATGATCATGTCATCGCTTTGTGTTTATTTTACATATGCTTTTTTACGACATGCTGTTGCAAATGGATCTATTAAATAAGTAAACATAATGATATTAATAGGCCTCAAAGAAACAAAGGAGAGCTAAAAATGAGTGAACAATATGCCGCCTTGCGAGGTAATGTAAATTTACTTGGGCAATTATTAGGACAAACTATTAAAGATGCTCAAGGACAAGATATTTTAGATAAAGTAGAAGAAATTCGGGCTTTATCAAAATCATCTCGCAGTGGCAATGAAGCCGATCGTAAAGCGCTTATAGATGTACTGCATGCGCTTAGTGATGAAGAGCTTTTACCGGTTGCCCGTTCATTTAATCATTTTTTAAACTTAGCGAATGTTGCAGAGCAGTTTCATACCGTATCACGTTTTAATGATGTTGGTTTTTGCCAACTAAACCCTCTCACTCAAACATTAAAAACGTTAGCAGCAAAGGCCGAACAAGGTCAGCTTAATCATAATCATTTAGCCGATACCCTCTCAAAACTCCACATAAACTTAGTACTTACAGCACACCCAACCGAGGTGACTCGCCGTACTATTATTAATAAACACGTTGAACTTAGCGATTGTTTAGCGTCGCTTGAGCGTACAGACAACCTTGCGCAAGAACGCGAAGCAATATTAAACCGTATTGCGCAGTTAATTAGCCAAGCATGGCATACTGACGATATTCGTCGTTCACGCCCAAGCCCTGTAGATGAAGCTAAATGGGGCTATGCAGTTATTGAAAACAGTTTGTGGGAAGCGGTGCCTCGCTTTTTACGTGAGTTTAGCCAGCATGTAAAACAGCATTTAAGCTTAGAATTGCCTGCAGATTACAGTCCGATAGAATTTACTTCATGGATGGGCGGAGACCGAGATGGTAACCCGTTTGTAACTGCCGAAGTAACCAAGCAAGTGCTCGATCATGGCCGTTGGATGGCACTGGATTTATACCAGCGTGATTTAGAAACACTCTGTGCTGAACTTTCAATGTCGGATGCCAGCGATGAGCTTATTAAGCTGGCAGGGCAAGAGTTTGAACCGTACCGAGCTGTTTTGAAAGAAGTTAAAAATCAAGTTGCAGAAACGGTGATGCATTTAAGCGCTAAAATTAAAAATAAGCGCACTGAGTCGCAAGATTTAATCACCGATATTAACCAAATTAAACACCCTATTGAGGCATGTTATCGTTCATTATTAAAGTGCAACATGCAAGTGGTGGCCGATGGCTTATTACTGGATATGATCCACCGAGTAAATAGCTTTGGACTGCGTTTGGCAAAACTGGATGTCCGCCAAGATTCGTCAAGACACAGTGATGTATTTTCTGAGTTAACTCGTTACTTAGGTATTGGTGACTACAATCAATGGCAAGAGCAAGACAAGCAGGCCTTTTTGCTCGCTGAGCTTAACTCTCGTCGTCCGCTTATTCCTAAGCATTGGCAACCTAGCCCTGATGTACAAGAGGTACTCGACACCTTCGATGTTATTGCACAGCAAGATGCAAAAACCTTTGGTTTATATATTATTTCTATGGCCCGAACCGCTTCTGATATTTTAGCGGTGCAGTTATTACTTAAAGAGTCAGGCTGTGGTTTTGAGCTCCCTGTGGCACCATTGTTTGAGACCTTAGATGATTTAAATGATGGTCATAATGTTATTACTACATTGCTTAATAATGAGTGGTACCGAGGCCATATTAAAAATACTCAAAATGTGATGATTGGTTATTCAGACTCAGCCAAAGATGCCGGTATGATGGCTGCTGGCTGGGCACAATATGAGGCAATGGACAAGTTAGTGCAACTGGCGGATGAGCGCGGTATAGAGCTGGTTTTATTCCATGGTCGTGGAGGCACGGTTGGTCGAGGCGGTGCACCGGCAGCGCAAGCCTTGCATTCGCAGCCACCGGGTTCTTTAAAAGGGGGCCTGAGGGTGACAGAGCAAGGCGAAATGATCCGCTTTAAATTTGGCTTACCCAATGTCGCATTACAAAGCTTAAACATATACGCAGGGGCGGTGCTGCAAAGTAACTTATTACCACCGCCAGAGCCAAAAGATCAATGGCGCGAAGTGATGGCATTAATTAGTGATGTATCGTGTGAACACTACCGCAATGTGGTACGCCACGATGAAAACTTTGTACCTTACTTTAGAATGGCAACACCAGAATTAGAGCTATCAAAATTACCGTTAGGTTCAAGGCCCGCTAAACGTAATCCGAATGGGGGGGTAGAGAGCTTACGTGCCATTCCGTGGATATTTGCGTGGAGTCAAAACCGTTTAATGCTGCCAGCATGGTTAGGTGCTCTGAGTGGCCTTAAAGCAGCGCTTGAGAAATATGGCATTGAAACCTTAAGCGAAATGAGTTTGCAATGGCCGTTCTTTAGAGCGCGTTTAGAAATGCTAGAAATGGTCTTTAGCAAAGCGGATAGTTGGTTAAGTGAGCATTATGATGATGCGCTGGTGGAAGACATGTACAAGCCTTTAGGTGTAGCTTTACGTGAGGAACTTGGTGAGGCGATAACCTTGGTGCAATCATTAAGCCCACAAAAAAGTCTATTGGCTGATCAGCCTTGGATCAAAGAGTCTATTGGGCTTAGAAATCCATACACCGACCCACTTAACGTGTTACAGGTTGAGTTATTACGTCGCTCTCGTGGCGATGATAAAGGTAATGAAAGCGATATAGATAATGCCTTAATGATCACCATGACTGGGATTGCAGCGGGTATGCGAAATACAGGTTAATCTCTATTTTAATAAAACAAAAAAAGGGAACACGCGACGTGTTCCCTTTTTTTACGCTGAATAGGCTGGTATTTCGTTTGCCAACCTTTTACACTACTTAGCCATTGAACAAATAAAAACTATTATGGCTTCAGCAACTTTTAAAGTGCAACATAATACAGCACTTAGCAATTCACACATCTCATTAAACGTAGCCCAAACACAAGCACTACGTAGTCAATTAAAAAATCAACGCGGTATTTTACATTCAAGCGATATTAAAGCGCTTTGCACCGAACTTAATGTTAGCGAAGATACTTTATTGCAAGGCTTAGTGCCTATGGCATCTGAATTTTCAGTTGCACCAATTTCTCAATTTCATGTCGGCGCAATTGTAAAAGGGCTTGATTCACAAGAAAATACCACTTTTTACTTTGGTGCCAATGCGGAGTTTGATCATCAAGCACTCAGTTTAGTAGTGCATGGTGAGCAATCGGCGATTAATAACGCGTGGTTAAATGGCGCTAAGAAAGTGCTAAAAATAGCGATAAGTGATGTCCCATGTGGGTACTGTCGTCAATTTATGAATGAACTGGCTGATGCAAAAGAGCTTGATATTTTATTACCAGCAGAAAACTTTAAATTAGCAGAGCTGTTACCGCATTCATTTGGACCAACTGATTTAGGTAACGAGCACAGCTTATTTAATCCGGCAGAGCAAACTAATCGCTTTAAAGAGACAGAGCTTGATGACAAGTTGATGAGCTATGCTTTAGCGGCTTATGTTCCATACAGTCAAAATTACAGTGCGGTAAAAATAAGCACCTTTGAAAATGGTGACTTTTATGGCAGCTATGCTGAAAATGCAGCATACAGCCCGAGCTTATCGCCATTGCAAAGCGCGGTGAGTCAATTGTTTGTAGCAGGATTAAGTTTTGATAAGCAAACAGTAAAATCAATTACTTTATTAGAAACTGCTGGTCATGAAAACCAATCAGGGGTAGCAAAAGCAGTGTTAGCAAGCTTTGATAGCTTACCAACACTTGAGGTTATTAGCGCAACATTAGCCAAGTAACACTTTAGCGGCTTCAAGCACCACGGCAACAGACTTTTTCTCAATCTCGCCGTGGTCCACGTTTGGAATTTCTTGACGTGTTCTATTTACCAATACACCTGCAACACAAGCGGCTTGTAAGCCAAGTGCAGCACACATGGTAAATAAAGTAGCCGATTCCATTTCATAGTTCATTACGCCCAATTTTTGCCATTCTTCACAGCTACCTTGTAATGACTTAGGTACATAACCAGAGTGTGTATCGTAGCGCTCTTGACCTGGGTAGAAGGTGTCGCTTGAAGCGGTAATACCAATATGAAAATCAATATTGAGGTTTTCACAGGCTTTTACCATGGCTTGCGTGGCAAAAAAATCAGATACGGCAGGGTAGCACAGTGGTGCAAAGTGCTGACTCGCGCCATCTAATCGTACCGAAGCTTGGCTAATTAAAATATCGCCTTCGTTAATGTGCGGTTGAATTGCACCTGTTGTGCCAATGCGAAGAAAGCTACGTACGCCTAGTTGTGCCAGTTCTTCAACGGCAATTGACGTTGAAGGGCCGCCAATACCGGTTGAGCATACCACTACAGAGTGACCGTTTAATTGGCCTAAATAAATGTGAAACTCACGCGTTTGAGCAAGGCAGGTTGGATTATCTAAGAACTGTGAAATACGTGCTGCACGATCTGGATCGCCTGGAACAATTGCCAGTTTTGCACCTTTTAAATCATCAATACACAGTCCTAAGTGAAATACCTTTTCCATAACTAAGCCTTTTTAATAAGAATTGTTGTCAATTTACCATGATTACGAGAAACATAAGTGAAGTACAGGACGGATGTCCGTATTGACTTAATTTGATTTATTCACCAACTCTGAATATTCAATCAATGGCAAAAATTACTAGAAAAATGAGCCAGTTGACTTGTTTGCTCAGACACTATATTCATACCTCATAGCAAACCAATAGCTAGGCTAAACAGTCGGTAGCTATAATTTAAATTGTTTATATTCAATTGGTTAGTAAGTGGGTTTGGTTTTTATTTACCACTAACCTAAGAGAGTAAAATAAAGCGCCTTGTGATTTTTAGCATACTATGCAAATTATCTAAAATTAATTCAGCGTGCGATGTTTTGCATAACTACTCAATAATAGACAAGATATTCAGATTGAAAAAGGGTTTACAATGAGCACACAATTTCAAGCATTTAAAGATAAAGTTGAACACTGTTTATGTGCGCCTGGCGACGGTGTTTTTACGGTTAATACGGCTAAAGAACGCAAAGCAGCGCTTAGAAATAAATTATATGGGCAAACTGAAAATGTCGATGTTTTATGGCGTGACTCACTTAACGAGCTGCCTAATTCACCACACAAAGCAGTAATGCTAGGCATTAGCTCTGATTGCGGTGGTGGGATTTTACGTGGCGCTAACTGGGGGCCTTTATTTTTACGCTCAGCATTGATTGATCAACAAACACAGTGTCGTTCGTTTGATTTAGGTGATGTACGTGTAATACCGCATTTATTGCACGATAAGTATTTAAATGAGGCCACTATTACCAACTGCCAAAAAGCGCTGTACGGTAATGACAATAACGATCATTATGTGAGCCCATTGTCTATTACCGAAGATGTGTGTGATAGCTTTTATGCGACATTCCAAGATAAAGGTATTTTTGGTATTGGTGGCGACCACTCAATTAGCTACCCGTTAACAAAAGCGTATTTAAAAGCTAAGCGTGAACAAGGCAAACGCACGGCAATTATTCATTTTGATGCTCACACCGACTTACTGGTAGAACGTTTAGGCATTGATTTATGTTTTGGCTCTTGGTGTACACATATTTTAGAATTTTTACCAGCGCCGCATCATTTAATACAATTTGGTATTCGCTCAAGTGGTAAGCCTAAATCACATTGGGAAAGTACTTTTGGCGTTAAACAACATTGGGCTGCTGAAATTATTGAGCGTGGTGCAGCAGCGGTTGCGGCTGATGCGATTGCGCAATTAAAAGCAGACAAGGTTGATGAAGTGTATGTGAGCTTTGATATTGATGCCCTTGATGCAGAGTTTGCATCAGCAACAGGCACGCCTGAAGAAAATGGCTTAACGCCACAGCACGCGCTTGATATTTTGTCAGCAATTGCTGATGAGTTTCCTATTACTGGAGCTGATATGATGGAAATAGCCCCGTTTACTGATAGCTCCTTAGTGGGTCAATCAAGCTCAGAGACAACACTGAGAGAAGGCGCTAAAATTTCAGCTTTTTTAATTAACGCAATGAATCGCTAACTTTTTGCTATTTGTAAATAACCCGCTATATTTAATTGGCTTTTATTTAAAAGTGACGTCTTAAATTTTATAGAGCGGGTTATTGTGATTAAGTGGTGTTTTGTATTATTACTCATTGTAAGCCAACACTGCGCAGCTAAACTCACTGTTGTAACAGAGAATTTTGCACCTGCGCAGTATCTTGATGCGAACAACAATTTAGTCGGTGATGCTGCCGATATAGTACGATTAGTGCTTGATAGTGCTGGGATTGATTATTCAATTTCAGTAAACGATTGGAGCATGACTTATAATATTGCATTGAGAGATCCACAAACCTGTATCTTCTCAATCTCTCGCTCACCTGAGCGTGAGAGTAGCTTTGTTTGGTTTGCTAAATTAGCTCAATTTGATACTAACTTCTACTCACTTAAGAGCAAAGGCATTGTGCTAACAAGCCTTGAACAGGCAAAGCAATATAGAATTGCAGTATTAAAAGATAATTACAGCCACCACTATTTACTCTCCCAAGGCTTTAAAGAAAACGAAAATTTAATGCTGTTTAATAGCTTTGATAATATTTTTAAAATAATTAGAGCGCGAAGTTCCAGTATTGATTTGGTTGTAATACCTGCACAGAGAATAAATCATGAACAGTCCCACTTATTAAATGAACTACAGCTCGAGCCATTAATGCCCATCAACGTCAGCCAAGCTCCCTTATATTTTGCGTGTAACAAAAACCTACCTAATAAATTAAAGCAGCAACTTAGCAAGGCTTTTGCTTTGTATGAATCGCAACTATAAATATTAAAATATTAAGAAAATAATATTATATAAATATCAATTGCCCTGTTTATAAAAGCGGCTATAATCCAGCTGCTTTTGCTAATAAAAGCGATTATTTTGGAGTTATAAATGGGTGATTTAATCGGGATTGCATTATTAATCTTGATGAGTGCGTTATTTGCGATGTCAGAAATTTCGATTGCCGCTTCACGCAAAATAAAGTTAAGAGTTATGGCCGACGAAGGAAATGTGCAAGCGCTGGCGGTATTAAAGCTGCAAGAGCAGCCCGGGGCTTTTTTTGCCATGATCCAAATTACGCTCAATGCGATTGCCATATTAGGTGGGATTGTTGGGGAGCAGGCATTATCGCCTTACGTGCAAGAAATACTGCAGTTATTTTATCAAGGTCCGTTACTTGGACAAATTAGCTTTTTGCTATCCTTTTTAATTATTACCTCATTGTTTATATTATTTGCTGATTTGCTCCCAAAACGCTTAGCAATGATTTTACCTGAAGCTGTTGCTGTGCGAGTAGTTACAATTATGCGCTGGGTTACTTTCGCGCTTACACCACTGGTATTATTTTTTAACGGTTTAACCAATATAGTATTGCGGGTTTTCAAAGTGCCGAGTGAGCGTGAGGATATTGTTACTACTGAGGATATTGTTGCCATGATGGATGCGGGTGCTGAATATGGCAGCTTGCAACAGCAGGAATATGACTTAATTGGTAATGTATTTGATTTAGAAGCGCGCTTTTTATCGAGCGTGATGTCACCTCGCGAGCAAGTGGTGTACTTTGACATTGATGAGTCGAGTGATGACATAGCTAATAAAATTATTGAGCATCCGCATAATCACTTTTTAGTGTGTAAAGGCAATTTAGATAAGCTAATTGGCTCGGTAGAGTCAAAAGATATTTTACGCCAAGTGCTTAAAGGTGAAGCAGCGAATATTAACGATGACATGCTCGATAAAGATATTTTTTACTTACCAGAAACACTGAGCTTATCTGAAGCGCTAAATGCGTTTAAAACTGCCGTTCATCCTTTTGCAGTGGTGGTCAATGAATATGCGCTAGTGGTTGGGGTGGTGACAGTTAAAGATTTAATGAAAGGCTTTATGGGTGATTTAATAACGCATCAAAGTGAAGAGTTAATCATTGAGCGTGATGCTAACTCTTGGTTAGTGGATGGTTTAACACCTATTATTGAATTAGCTAAGGTACTTGAAATAGATGAGTTCCCTGATCAAAACCATTATGAAACGGTGGCCGGGTATTTAATTTATACCATGAAGCATATTCCCAAACGTGCAGAGTTTATTTTATTTTCAGGCTTTAAATTTGAAGTAGTGGATGTAGAAGGCATTCGTATAGAGCAGTTACTTGTCTCTAGGGTAAATCCTGATAGCGAATAATAGCCGCTAAAATTAAATTATTTATTAAAGGCAGCCAATGCATTTGCATTGGCTGCCTTTTTTATGGGTGTTACTGCTACAGCAAAACTATTGTTTGAGTTAATTTGGTGATAACTATAGTCAATTGTAAAAATGTGTAAATGTTGCTCAGTAGCTATTTTTAATTGTTGTACTATAGTTTAGAATGATCGTTCATTCTAAACTAAAAGGTATTTAACATGCAGCGCTCCCGCATCGCTTTTTTTGTATTTTCAGCCCTCGTTGGTTCTGTTGCTTTAAGTGGCTGCGATCAGGTAGCTGAGCAACCTAAGGCTTCTGCTCCTGCAGCGACTCCTGTTGGTGTTGTCACATTAAACAGCCAAGCAATAACACTTAAAAAAGAATTACCAGGGCGTGTAAGTGCGTTTCAAATTGCTGAAATTCGTCCTCAGGTGAGTGGAATTGTACAATCACGCTTATTTGAAGAGGGCACCCAGGTTGAGAAAGACCAAGCGCTTTACCAAATCAACCCTGACATTTTTGAAGCAGAATTAGCCGCCAGTAAAGCGGCGGTTGCTCGCGCAGAAGCTAGTATTGCCAGCAGTAAATCTAAAGCGTCTCGTTATAAAGAATTATTAGCAATTAAAGCTGTAAGCCAGCAAGACTTTGATGAAGCTGATGCCGCGTTTAAACAGGCATCTGCAGAATTATTAACGGCAAAAGCGCAATTACAAAGCGCGCAAATTAACCTTGATTATAGCCATGTTTCTTCGCCAATTAGCGGCCAAATTAGTAAATCAAGCGTTACTGTGGGCGCATTAGTTAGCGCAGGTCAAACAAGTGCGCTGGCAACGGTTACGCAGCTTGATCCTATTTATGTTGATTTAACGCAATCAAGTAATGAGTTAACTAAACTCAAAAGAGCACTGGCATCAGGTGCTTTAGGTGTCGACTCTACAACACAAACCGACGTAGAGCTAATAATGGAAGATGGTTCTGCATACCCTCATAAAGGCACATTACAGTTCTCAGAAGTCACTGTTGATCCAAGTACTGGATCGGTAACGCTACGTGCTAAATTTCCAAACCCTGAAAAGCTACTACTACCAGGTATGTATGTACGTGCTGAGGTGGTTGAAGGTGTTAAGTCAGACGCAATACTAGCGCCTCAACGTGGTGTAAGCCGAAATACTAAAGGTGAACCTACAGCTATGGTTGTTAGCAAAAACAACACAGTTGAAAGCCGTGTATTAAAAGTAGAGCGCACTTTAGGCGCTAATTGGTTGGTGAGCGAAGGCTTAGCCGATGGCGACCAATTGATTGTGGAAGGGCTACAAAAGATTCGCCCGGGTGCACCTGTTACGGCAACTGCTGTGCAGTCTTCTGCAAATAACAGCCAATAACGGAGAGTTTTATGTCACGATTTTTTATCGATAGGCCTATTTTTGCTTGGGTATTGGCGATTGTGGTTATGCTTGCGGGTATTATTGCCGTTAAAAGCCTGCCTGTTGCTCAGTATCCGTCTATTGCGCCGCCAGCGATTACCATTACAGCTAACTACCCTGGTGCATCTGCACGTACCTTAGAAGACTCGGTGACTCAGGTTATTGAGCAAAAAATGAAAGGCTTAGATGGCTTGTTATATATGTCATCAACCTCACAGTCGAGCGGTTCAGCAACACTGACGTTAACATTTGATGCCGAAACCGATCCAGACATTGCCCAAGTTCAAGTGCAAAATAAATTAGCGACCGCTACGCCATTATTACCTGAGGAAGTACAGCGCCAAGGTGTGGTAGTGGCTAAATCATCATCAAGCTTTTTGCTAGTTGTTGGTTTTGTGTCGCAAGATGGCAGTATGACTAATATTGATATTGGTGACTATGTATCGTCGAACGTGCAAGACATTGTGTCGCGTGTAGATGGTGTGGGTGAAGTGGAGTTGTTTGGCTCTCAATATGCAATGCGTATTTGGCTCGATCCGGCTAAATTACAAAACTATAAGCTAACCCCGAACGATGTATCAGCGGCAATTAAAGCACAAAACGCACAGGTGTCAGCAGGTCAGCTCGGTGGTATGCCGTCACTTGCTGGGCAGCAACTTAATGCAACTGTTACTGCACAAAGTCGATTACAAACGCCAGAGCAATTTAGAGATATTTTAGTAAAAACCAACAGTGATGGGTCGGTTGTACGTTTACAAGACGTTGCTGATGTTGAACTTGGCGGTGAAAGCTACGGTGTGGTTGCTCGTTTTAATGGTAAGCCTGCATCAGGACTCGGTGTAAAGTTAGCCAGTGGTGCCAATGCGCTTGATACCGCGCAGGGGGTAAAAGATGCACTTGAAGAGCTTAAGCCGTTTTTCCCACAAGGACTTGAAGCGGTTGTGCCTTATGACACCACTCCCTTTGTTGCACTTTCAATTGAAAAAGTAGTACATACTTTAATAGAAGCCGTAGTACTAGTGTTTGTTGTTATGTACTTATTTTTACAAAACTTTAGAGCAACTATTATCCCAACAATTGCTGTGCCTGTGGTGCTTTTAGGTACATTTGGCGTTCTATTTACCTTTGGGTATTCAATTAATACGCTCACTATGTTTGCCATGGTACTGGCCATTGGTCTGTTGGTCGATGACGCGATAGTGGTAGTTGAAAACGTAGAACGTTTAATGACAGAAGAAAAGCTCTCTGCGGTCGAAGCAACGCGAAAGTCTATGGATGAAATTAAGGGCGCGCTTGTGGGTATTGCCATGGTGCTGTCGGCGGTATTTATTCCTATGGCATTTTTTAGTGGCTCTACAGGGGTTATTTACCGTCAGTTTTCAATAACGCTGGTAACAGCAATGGGGTTATCGGTATTAGTGGCGCTTATTTTAACGCCTGCATTGTGTGCTACGTTATTAAAACCGAGTCATGTGCATACTGATGGTAGCTTTATAGGTCGTTTTTTCTCAGGCTTCAACCGTGGTTTTGATAAAACCAATAGAGGTGCACAAGGCTTTGTTGGGCGAATGATCAAGCACTCTAAACGCTATTTGCTTAGTTATGTTTTGATTGTCGGTGGAATGGTCACTATTTTTTCAAGCTTACCCACTGCGTTTTTACCGGACGAAGACCAAGGTATTTTGTTTAGCCAAGTAATGCTGCCTGCAGGTTCTACAACAGAGCAAACGCTTGAAGTGGTTAAAAAAGTAGAAAACCATTATTTGGAGGAACAGTCTGAAGCTGTTGCTTCAATTTTCACGGTTACCGGCTTTAGCTTTGCAGGCTCAGGACAAAACTCAGCTATTGGTTTTGTGAGCTTAAAGCACTGGGATGAGCGCCAACGTGACGACTTATCAGTGGGGGCGGTTGCAGGAAAAGGCATGGGCTATTTTTCAACGATAAAAGAGGCGTTTGTATTTGCATTCCCACCTCCGGCTATTATTGAACTTGGTACTGCTAATGGCTTTAATATGTTTTTACAAGACCGGGTTGGTTTAGGTCATGATGAGCTATTAAAAGCACGTAATCAGTTATTAGGTATGGCGAGTCAAAGTCCAATACTGGCAGGTGTTCGTCCTAATGGGCAAGAAGATATGCCTGAATTACAACTGGATATTGATCTTGCAAAAGCAGAAGCCTTTGGTTTATCACAAGGTGATATTAATAGTACGCTTTCGACTGCTTGGGGTAGTAGTTATGTGAACGATTTTATCGACCGTGGCCGCGTTAAAAAGGTATATCTGCAAAGTAAGGCCGATGCGCGCATGGTGCCTGAGGATCTAAATAAATGGTATGTGCGAAATAAGAGCGGCGACATGGTGCCATTCTCCGCGTTTGCTAGTTCATATTGGTCATATGGCTCGCCTCGTCTAGAGCGCTATAACGGTTTTTCAGCTATGGAAATTCAAGGCAGTGCTGCGCCAGGTTACAGTACAGGTGAGGCCATGGATGAAATGGAGCGCTTAGTAAAGCAATTACCTAATGGTATTGCCTCTGAATGGACTGCTATTTCATACCAAGAACGTTCAAGTGGTGGCCAAGCACCGCTTCTGTATGGCCTTTCACTATTATTTGTATTTTTGTGTTTAGCAGCACTTTATGAAAGTTGGTCTATCCCATTTGCAGTAATGATGATTGTACCTCTGGGTATATTGGGTGCTGTTATGGCTGCTTTTTTAGGTAATTTATCAAATGATATTTACCTACAAGTTGGTTTATTAACCACCATAGGGCTTGCCTCTAAAAATGCGATATTAATTGTTGAATTTGCTAATCATAAAATGGATGAAGGATTGAGCTTAGTTGATTCAGCCATTGCAGCCGTACGACTTCGTTTACGCCCTATTTTAATGACCTCAATGGCATTCATTTGTGGTGTATTACCGCTTGCAATAGCCTCAAGTGCAGGCTCGGGTGCACAAAACGCCTTAGGTATTTCAATCATTGGCGGAACACTTGCTGCTTCATCACTGGTGGTAATTTTTGTGCCCTTGTTTTTTGTTTTAGTACGCAGACTGTTTTCAGGTAAAGCTAAAACCAGCTCGCAGGAGGAAGCATAATGAGTGTAAGAGCAATCAGTTTTAGTGCTTTAACTTTAGCTATTTTATCTGGATGTCAGTTAGCTCCTCAGCAAGAAGCGCTTAATTTACCTGTCCCTGATGCTTATGCATCAGAGGCAGGCAAAGGGCAAGTTTCATCATTAAAATGGCAGCAGTTTTTTAATGATGAAAAACTTAAAACATTGATATCACAGAGCCTTGAGCACAATAAAGACCTGCAAATAGCAGCACTTAATGTGCAACGAGTGCGTGGTTTATATCAAATTCAAGATTCGGCTTTATATCCGTCACTTGATTTAAACGCGACGGGAAGTCGTCAACGCTTGCCAGCTGATTTATCAGCCAGTGGTCAGCCTCAAATTAGCTCTCAATATAGTGCCACGGTAGGCATGACTGCTTATGAGTTAGATTTATGGGGAAAAGTACGTAATCAATCAGAGCAAGCATTACAAACGCTTTACTCTACGCAGCTTAGTGAATATAGCATGCAGGTGTCGTTAATTTCTGAGCTGGCAAATGCGTGGCTTAATTATGCGACCGATCAACAATTACTTGCCTTGGCAGAAGAGACATTGTCATCGCAGCAAGCTTCTTTATCTTTAACGCAAAAAAGTGTTGATTTAGGGGCTGCCTCTGAGATTACGCTAGAGCAATTAAAAAGCACTGTAGCTACTGCAAAGGTTGATATTGCAAAATATCAGCGTTTATTAAAACGTGATAAAAATGCACTTGATTTATTGGTAGGTAAAACGGTGGGTCAAGACTTACTACCGACCAAAGAGTTGAATACTTTACTTGATTTACCGGCCGTACCTGTCGGCCTTCCGTCTGATTTACTAACACAGCGCCCAGATATAAAAGCGGCCGAGCACCAGTTATTTGCCGCAAATGCGAATATAGGTATTGCGCGTGCTGCGTTTTACCCAAGTATTAGTTTAACGGCCAATGCAGGGACTGCATCAGGTGATTTAAGTAACTTATTTGATGCTGGATCGGGCACGTGGAGCTTTATGCCGTCGGTAAATTTACCTATTTTTACTATGGGGCGTAACCAAGCAAATTTAGATGTCGCTAATGCAGAGCAACAAGTTGCTGTTACAACGTATCAGCAAAAAATTCAGCAAGCGTTTCGTGAAGTTGCTGACGTGCTTGCTGACAGAGAAGGTTACAATGCGCAATTAAGTGCACTTGAACAGCTACTACAAAGCCGTAAAGTAACCTACGACTTGTCACAGGCGCGATACGATAAAGGGGTCGATAGCTTTTTGCAAGTGCTCGACGCTCAGCGAACTTGGTATAGCGCAAGACAGCAACTGATCACCGGTCAACAAGCGCTGATTGCAAGTCAAATCAACCTGTACAAAGCCGTTGGCGGTGGGTGGCCAGTAACCGCTCCAAACGTTAAGTAAAATAGTACGCATAAAATCGGTTAGTCATCACCAGTTTCATGCGTAGCAAAGCAATATCGTTTAACGCTTACCTCTTTATTATTAAGGGGTAGGCGTTAAATATTTCGAGTTAATTGGCTCGATAATGGAGTTTTGAATGAATTCTAAAAATAAAAAACACCTTGATCCGGTGCAAGCACAAGCGCGTCGTGAACAGGTATTAACAGCTGCTGCTGATTGTTTTCGTCGTAAAGGCTACCATGGTGCAGGTATGGCTGAAATATCAAGAACAGCAGGCATGAGTGCAGGCCATATTTATAACTATTTTGATAGCAAAGAAGCAATAATCGAAAGTATTATTGAAAAAGATATGGAGGAAATGTTTTCTATATTTCAAGAATTTGAAGATCAACCTGGTGATATTTTAACGGTGTTACTCGACGGCTTACATCACGGCGTACAGCGTCATATGGACACGGGCGCCTGCGTTGTTGACTTAGACATGATGGCAGAGGCCAGTAGAAATAAAAAAGTCGCTTTACTACTGCGCGAGGCTGACACGCAAGCACGTAACAGAATGCGTGACTTATTAGTGAGTGAAAGTAGTTTAATAAAATCACATTCAGAGCAAGAATTAGAGAGCCGGATTAATGTGATTTTTTCAGTGATGGCAGGATTGTTATTACGAAAAATGCTGTTTCCTGAGTTAACAGAAGAAACTGTGCTTATTGCACTTCGTCCAGCGATGAAAACATTACTTATGCCGTTTGATAAAAATTAGAACAAGAACGAGCAGAGAAAAATGAGGCTAACCTTTTGTGGGTTAGCCTAAATTGTTATTTGTTAATAACGCTCTATTGACCATTGCAGTGCGATTAGAGCAATCAAGATTGAACCTGAAGGCATTAACCACTTTTGATACCAATTATAGTTTCTTAGGTAAATGAGTATGGGTAAACTAACACACAAAATACTCAACTGACCCAATTCAACACCAAGGTTAAAAGCAATAATACTTAGCAGCTGGTAGTCTTCTGACAGACCTAGTTCACCGAGGACACTTGCAAATCCCATCCCATGAAGTAACCCAAAACCAAAAGTAAGCCAGCCTAAACGTATTACTACGGGCCAAACATTATTAAGTGCTGCAAACAATACTGACATTGCAATTCCTAATTCTACCCAGCGACTATTAGGGGAGAAAAGGTTCATTGCGGTAGCTGTAAGCGTAATAGAGTGTGCCAGTGTGAACGCCGTGATTATCCATGCGGTGTGTTTAATGATTTTTATTTTAGAGGTACTTCCTTGCCATGTCTTATCTCGTCGGATCAGCACGCAAGTAAGTAATAATGCGATTAAAAATAAAATATGGTCTATGCCAATCCAAATGTGCAACACGCCTTGGTAAACATATTGATTAAAGGTTTTTAGATAGCTTGTTTGTTCAAAATTAAATGCTTGTTTTTGGCTATGATAGTCAAATATACGCGACACACCGTTGATGTTTACGATAGATTTATGGCTAGCATCGCGGTTAAAAAAAGCTGAGTATGTAAGTAAGGTTGTAGTGTTATTATCGCAATAAAAGCGAATAGGAATTTGCAAATAAGGTTGATTAAAGTGAGTATCGAGCTTAAACGAGCCTTCATTATTTAAAAGGCAGGCTTTTAAGTCTTGGGTAAAACTTATGTTTTGTTCAACAAATTGAGTAAGTGAGCTACGTTTTGCTTTTATTTCGGCCCATGTAATTTGCCCATCGTTGTTTAAATCAAGTGCTACTGCATGTTCTAAGTCAGCGATACTGATTTGCCAGTGACCAATATATTGCGTTTTATCTATATTGTTATTTAACACGATATAACTGGTACTTAACTGGTGTGCAAAGCCATTGTTTGTAAAAGCGAACAAACATAAAGCGAAAAAACATAGATAAGGTGATCTCATAGCTTACCTCGTAGCATTGCTTTTGCATCTTTAAGTAACTGCTGATCCATACTCATCTTTGCTTGTTGCCAATTAATGTTTGCCCAGTACAATGCTTTGTCGGGGTTTGGCTGAATATTAATGTAATATTTAGCTAGATCACTGGCGTGGAAAGTATCTTGGCGAATTTCGCGTAAAGAGACTCTTTCAGCCATCATTTTTTGCCATTTTTGCCCGTGTGTTTTTAGATCTTTTTCTGCAATAGCTAGCCTAAGCAACAGCGCATCCTCTAAATTAGTATTATCGTCAACCAATGTGCTTAGGCTGTTAATAATATGCTCAGAGTTATTAAGTCTAAGCTGAATATCAGCCCATAAAACAACAAGGCTCACAGGCATATTCGATAATTTTATATGATTAATATGAGAGAGTGCTTTTTTATAGTGACCCATTCGGTAACTCATTTCACTCAACACATGCTGGGTTGATAGATTTGTTTCTTTGTTATCAACTATTTTTAATAGCGATTGATAGCTTTGTTGAACATTTTTGTGTTGGCTTTGTATATCAAGCACACAGGTACTTGCAGTGAGGGTACTTACTAAACCAATTAAAGATATACAGTGTTTTGTTGCTGCTTCAAAACGCCCTTGCGTCATAAAAATATTTGCTAGTAGTAAATGGCTATTAACATGGTTAGGATCGTCATCTATTGCCTCTTTTGCAATATTTATGGCTTGCTCGAATAAATGTTCTTTTTGTAAAATACGTGCATACAGATAGCTTACTTCTGAAGTGGGGTTTTGCTGATATAGCTTTACCAAATGTGTTTTAAGGACCCCTTGTAACCGCTCAGATTGGCCTGAGAATTGACTGTTGTCGAGTAAGTTCTTTATCTCTTCAACAGAAAGAGATGCTTTTAATTTAGTGTTACTAGTTGCAATAACTGCATCATCCTTTGGTACAAAAGATGCGCCTTGTAGAGTGAGCGGCATTAAAAAGACAGCGATAAAAGTGAATGGCAAATATAAAGGTAAGTGCATTATTTTCTCCTAAAAGTTAGCCTTCCTTGGCTAGTCAGTTGATTGATTAATTTCCGTTTGTGGGAATTAAATCACCGACATCAGTTTCAGTATTATTAAATACCCTACCATTTACCGATAATGGCTCATCTGTGGGTTCTTGATTAAATGCATCAGTGACGAATTTTGAAAATTCAACTTGCAACGCTTCAATAGTGATGCTCACTGTGGCGTTTACTGGTGAGTTAACACCATCGCTTACATCAAACATAAAGCTGTCTGAACCTGTTGTCTCTTTGTTAGGGGTGTAAGTAAAATTACCATCGCTATTTACTTCAACAGTACCTAACGTTGGCTCACTTGTTAGTGAGTAGCTCAATAAATCGCCATCTGTATCAGTGGCTCTGAGCCTGTCAGAGATACTGACCTCTGTTTGAGTGGTGAGTATTACGTCACTCGTTGTAGGCGCAGAGTTGGTCATAACGGGTGGTTGATTTTTGTCATCATCGTTGCCACATGCAGCCATAATTAGGCTTGCAGAAAGTATCCAAAGATGGCGGAAATTTAAATTACGCATAAGGTCACTCCTTATTTAGAGCCTGCAAGCGGTGTTGCAAGGTAAGGGAATGTCGCATCCATCATTAATGCATTAACTGGTGCGCCATCGGTAAATGGAACAGTACCTACGTTTGCATCTTCTGGTGAACACAGCTCTAAATCAGTATCCGTACCTGCAACGGGAATAGGGTGACATAATCGGCCCATTACAACTCGAAGCGCAATATCTACAACATCATCACCCGGGCGTCGACCATTTGGAAAGCCAGCTAAATCGTTACCTGCAACACCAAAAGCTGATTGCTCCGATTGCGCAGTCGCTGCAATAGCTGTGTTTAGACGCAACATCTCTGAAGGTGTTACTGTTGCTTGCTGGTTAACCCCTGCAAAGCCAGTCAAAAAAGCAGTAATTAAATCTGTGCGCGGAAAGTTAGTTGGAGCGAGAGTTTCTAGATTAGCGCCAAGTGTCGTATTTACCGCATCTTTAAACAAGATGTTTAAAAGCTCAGGGAGTGAAGGGTGAGATACATAATCTAAAAACTGACCATCATTTTTAGGATGAGATGTTGAAAATGTATCTTTGTCTTTAATGCCAATCACCAACTCATTAACTAGCGGGTTACCTAAACGAGAAACTTGTGTTAAAGCGCCGCCATTTACTGCATTGTTTGCAAATTTAGCATTGGGATTAAGCACGCGAGCTTGAGGTAAGCTAGCTGTTGTCCACGAACCTATGACTTGGTTACCGTCGCCTACAATACAGGCTTTTGGCACTTCAACAGCAATAGAGGTAACATTTTTATCTGCAAGGTCATCATTATCGGCTGATTGTGTAATACCGCCAGGGAAACCTTCACCATCGCCTGCACCTGGCGAGCTGTCACCTTCAACAGGAACATAATTAACTAAATCAAAAGTTTTACCTAGGTTAACCACAAATGGGTCTTTACGTTGACCGACAAAAACTCTTGCCATACCTTCGCAGTTGGGAATAGCTACTTGATAGACGAACTGGTCAGCATAAGCTTTATATTCTGTCATCGAGCCAAAGGTTTTATCGCCTACATAATCAAGTGGCTTAGAAAACACGCTAGAGTTTGTAGTAGTATTATTTAGGGCTGTTGCAGTACCCGTTCGCTGTGGTCCGCTGATCATGGTCATACTGTAAGACTCGCTAAAGTTTACAGCAGCTTCATTACCTGCAGATACACCACCAACATTTTTAAGTGGTACTGAAACGGTCCGCTGATTACCCTCTGGTCCTACAGTCAGTTGTACCCCTTGATTATCATTTGGCAGCATACTTTCAAAGTTAAACGCAAATGTAATATCTTCTATAGCGTCTCCATCATTGTCAATGTGGATGCTATAAGTAGCATCAGGGTCCATTGCAAAGTAATTTGGGCCACCATAAGCATCTTGTAAAGGAATGTAGTTTGCGATGAGGGTTACGTAATCGCCTCGGCCTTGCTCATAACTATTAAATATATAAAAATCGGTAGAGTCTAAAGTTGGGAAGCGGCTTATATTTGGTGCTTCTCTATGGCTAGATGCTTCACTTGGTGCACTTATAAATGTACTGCATACCATTACTGCAAGTATTGATGGAGTAAAAGCTTTCATGACTTTGTCCTTTAGTTTTGTTTGAAGTCATAGCTAATAACGGACAGGATAGTTAAGTGGATGCAAAAAAGTTAAAAGTATTTATTTTTTGTTACTTTTATAAACTGATGCTGATCGCTTGAAGTAAAGCGACCAGCATCAGTTTATAAAAGTACTAATTCTGTGGTGTATAGTACTTCAGTAGGTAAACCATTCGGTGAACCGCCAACGGGTTCTAAACTAACCGCTAATAATGTTATGTCGGTTGCTTTAAATAGTTTACTTTTGAGAATAGTTTTATCGCCATTTTTGGGTAATAAACCAAGGGAGACAGGGGTATCTTGCCCTTTAAGTATCATCCACAGTTCATAATCCCTATCTGTTCGTGCTATTAGTTGGTTACTCGCTTTAATAGAGAGCTCATGGTTACTTACATTTATAAACCACAACGGTTGCTCAGTTTGATTTTTTACTAAAGCTATTTGTTGTGTCTGCTTACTGTTGGTAGTAGGTTGAGTAACTAAAACAGTTAAAATAATACATGCGGCGGTCGCTATATATGACCATGTACGCCAAAGAGAGGGGGATGTTATTGGCGATGGTTTTTCTCGCTGTGGATTATTTTCGATACGCCGCATTATCTCATGCCATGTTGCATCTGACGGTGCCTGCGGGCTAATTGCACTCGCTAGATTATTAAGATTTTGCTCCCACATATTGGTGGCTTCTCTCGCTTTATTTGAAACTAACATTAGTCGCTGAAATCGTTTACGTGCTAAGCCTGTCAATGTACCAAGCACATACTCCGCGGCGAGTGAATCGAGTAGTTCCGGTTTGTTATAGTTCATATTGTTAAACACCTTTGTAGCTGTATTAACCCTCTGCGAATCCAACTCTTAACTGTCCCTAATGGTGTATCGATATGATTCACCAGCTCCCTGTGACTTAATCCTTTGTAATAGGCGAGATGAATAGCATGTTTTTGCTGCGGTTCTAATTGCTCGATGCAGTTAACTAATTTAGTATTTTCATCGTAATTAACATCAATTGTGTGAATATCTTGCTGCTCTTCTGCTAAGGGTTCTTCCTTGCGGACTTTATGATATCTAAGTAGATCAAGGCTTCTGTAGCGAACAATACTAATCATCCAGCTTATTACAGTCCCTTTGGAGGCATTATACTCAGACGCATTATGCCAAACTTTAATAAAGGCATCTTGTAATGCCTCTTCGGCATAAGCTCTGTTAGACAGCATATTCAAACTAATTGCAAAGAGCTTACCGCTTGTTTTTTGATATAAACATGAGAAAGCTTGCTTGTCTCCTTGTGCTGTTTCATACAACAAAGAAAGTAATTCGTTATTTTCCATAGTGATCCTATTTTTTGTTATTAGTATTAAAACGAGTTAGTGTGATTTTTAGATGCAGAAGGTTGAAAATTAAGCTGGGTGAACACTTTTCAGATCAATAAGTGCTATAGAGCATAGTCTGCTTTTATTAGACTGTGAAGAATTTATTCATTAAGGTGTAAAAACTGCATGCAATGTTAACCTCTTTTGGATTGATTTAATTAAGAACGACCTAGCCAGAGCAAACGACTAGCTAACTTAATACCTTAAGTTTGCCTTATGGCATAATGATTGCTGTAGTATATGATTATTCAAAAGTGTAATACCTATAAAAAGGAAAAATTATGTGGGCTGCAGTAAGTTATCTTGTAACAGCATTGGTATTTATAGTATTGGGGTTAACGGTTAACTCCATTTATTTTGCAGTTGCATTTTTTTGGACCGCACTTTCGCTACTATTAGTTAGCGGTGCTTATTTTTTTAACGCAGGGAAAGTATTTAGAAAACGCGAAAATGGCGTTATTCCTTTTTACATTCGCTGGGCTTTTGTACCTTTTTTATTAGGTGCACAAATTTATAATGCATGGTCACGCAAGCGCGACAAAGTACCGCCTATTCAACAAATAAACGATAACCTATTTTTAGCATGTCGTTTGTTCCCCTCAGATATAGACACATTAAAAGAAAATGGTATTACTGCTATTTTGGACGTTACCTGTGAATTTGATGGGCTTGAATGGACATCTACCCAAGAAAATATTGATTACTTAAATATTCCTGTTCTTGATCACAGTGTGCCTACACATTCACAGTTAAACCAAGCCATTAATTGGATCCATCATCATATTAAGGGAGACCGTCGTGTTGTGGTGCATTGTGCATTAGGGCGTGGGCGTTCGGTGTTTGTTATGGCAGCGTATTTATTGAGTCAAAATAAAGATGCGGATGTACATGATATTCTGGCACAAATTAAAGAAACACGTGAAACTGCAAACCTTAATAAACGCCAATTACGCCATTTAGTTAAGCGCCATCGTAGGGGGGAGTTACTAATAAAAAATAAAGCGTACTTAATTGCTAATCCGGTGTCAGGCACTAAGTTGTGGTCTGAAAAAGAGCATTTAATTGTTGCGCGTTTATCTGCGTATTACGATTTAACTATTTTAAAAACTACGCCAGAACAAAACGGTATTACGTTGGCTAAACAAGCCATAGAGCACAACCCCGATATTATTATTGCCTGTGGTGGAGACGGAACCGTGACTGAGGTTGCCAGTGTGTTGGTGGGTACATCGTGTCGATTAGGAATAATACCGCTTGGAACAGCGAATGCGCTTGCTCATGTATTGATGGGAATAAAATCTAAATTCATTCCTGTTGAGCAAGCCTGTGATTTAATTATTGATGGTCAAACAAACTTGATAGATACCGCGTATTGTAATAACGATTTGATGTTACTGTTAATAGGTATTGGCTTTGAGCATGCAATGATTGAAAAAGCAGATCGAGAGTCTAAAAATAAGTCAGGTCAACTTGCTTATTTAAACGGTTTTTTACATTCATTTGGCGAAAATAAAGCGCAACAGCTTATAGTCAAACTCGATGATAATGAGCCTGAGACTATTAATACAAATAGTTTTATAGTGGCAAATGCCGCGCCGTTCACTACGTTATTAGCGCAAGGGGGCGGGCAACCCGACCATCGCGATGGTTTATTGGATGTAAACTGGTTAACGCCGAATAAAGATGATGAAACCACGGTATTAAGTATTGCTGAGCTGATGTTTAGTAGTATTACGCAAACGCATTTTGCTATTAACTCGCATTATACCAATGCAAAACGTGTAGAAATAAGCGCAGATGAAACGCTAAATTACGTGATTGATGGCGAGGTTAAATCTGCAGATAAAGTAGTGGTAAGTATCCACCCAGCATCGTTAAATGTAATATGCCAAGAGCAAATAACTGATTAAAAAGGCGTAAGTTGTTACGCCATTGCTATTTTTTTGAGCCTTTTATTTTTTAATAGAAGGCCATACAAAACCCGATGTATCAGGTTGTGAAGATTCAGATGGCTTCGGTTTATTTCTAGGTTTACGTAACGGCTTGTTATTAATGGTATGAATATAAAGCGCTTCTACTTTATCCCTTGCCCAAGGCGTTTTACGTAAAAATTTTAAGCTTGATTTTATACTTGGCGAATCGGTAAAACATTTGATATTTACTTGCTCGCCCATTGCTTTAAAGCCTAAACGTTGTTCTAGTTCAACAAGGATTTGCTCTAAAGTTACCCCATGAAGCGGGTTTTTTGGTTGATTATTCATAGTCACACTGCTTTTTTAAACTGCATGTATTGTAACGTATCCCACTGCATCTTAATAGTTTGGAGATGGCTGGCAGATTCCAGATTGTTAATCTTGATTAATTTACGGTAATGGTTGAGGGCTTCTTGGGATAAATAAGGTTACCTTGCTTATCAAGCTTTAGCCACATCAACTGACTGTTGTTATGTTGGGTGTATTTTGCAGCACAAATAAGCGTAACAGAATGAACCTGCACTATGGCACCTTCGCTGTAGCGTTTATTATCATACCAGCACTCAGTGTTTGTGTTTATAAGCTGGGTAGCATCAACAACAGGAAGCGTTTTTATTGTGTTAGCGTAGCTTAAAGCTGAAAAACACAAGCATAAAACAGTAATTATAAAAGTAAAATAATAACGCATGAATAACCTCAAGGTGTTTAAAATAACTACACTTAGCAAAAAAACATGCTAGGGTAAGTAAGACAACTTCAGTAAAACACAGAACAATAAAAAGGTGAACACATATGCTATTTAATCAAACGATGATTGATGAATTTACACTACTAGCAAAATTTCCACGCGAGAGCAAAATGCAGGGAATTAAACTTCATTCAGACGCTGAACCCGCCTTACTAAGCGCAGCACAACGTTTATTCGATAAAGGGGTTATAGATAGCCCAGATGGCGGTTATTTAACTGATCTGGGCTTAGATTTAATTGAGCATGTCACTGTAATACACAGTGCGTTAAAAAGTTAGTTTGCGTCGGGTTGATTTTCTGGGGCTGCATCAATAAAGGCGGCCAATTCATTACAACGCTGATAAACGGCTGCTATTTTAGGGTAGGCAGCCATATCTACTTTAAAGCGAATGGCATTAAATACCTGTGGCACTAAACATACATCAGCTAAGCTTGGCGAGTCGCCTGCGCAAAATATATTTTTGCTATCGAGCATGCGTTCTATTTTTTCAAAACCAACTTCAACCCAGTGTCGGTACCACTTATTTTTTGCTTCATCATCAACATTGAGTTCACTACTCAAATATTTAAGCACTCGCAAATTATCAATAGGATGGATATCGCAGGCAATCGCGTAACTTAAATTGCGAATGTGTGCTTTTTGCCATGCATTACCTTGCAATAATGGTGTCTCAGGATATTGCTCTTCAAGGTACTCTAAAATTGCTAAAGATTGACCTAATACGCCGTCTTCTGTTTCTAAAGCCGGTAACAGCCCTTGAGGGTTTTTCTGTAAGTAATCTGTGCTTTGTTGTTCTGATTTTAATAAGTTAACAGGTACCAATTGATGATCAATATTTTTTAGATTTAATGCGATGCGCACGCGATACGCTGCAGATGAGCGAAAATAAGTATAAAGCTTCATAATCTGATTATCCTTGATTGCCATTAAAGTGTTTTTTGATTGTGCGCCAGCAGTCAGTGTAATTAGCTTGGCGCTCTTTACCTTCTAATGCGTATTTAGTTGGCGATATTACATAACGTGACTCAAACATAAACGCCAGCGTATTATCGTAGCGTTGTGGTTCTAAATCGGCGTTTGACGCTTTTTCAAATACGTCAGCTTCAGGACCATGTGGCGACATACAATTATGTAGGCTCATCCCTCCAGGGACAAAACCATGCTCTTTTGCATCATAAACTCCCTCAATTAAACCCATAAACTCACTCATAATATTACGGTGATAGTAAGGCGGGCGGAAGGTGTTTTCAGCCACCATCCAACGCGGTGGGAAAATAGCAAAATCGATATTCGCAACGCCTTCAGTACCCGATGGTGAAGTTAGCACGGTAAAGATTGAAGGGTCGGGGTGATCAAAGCTAACGGTATTCATGACATTAAAGCGAGCCAAATCGTATTTGTAAGGCGCACTATTGCCTGTCCAAGCAACAACATCCAGAGGTGAATGACCAATATCACAACGGAACATATTGCCATTAAATTTAGCAATAAGTTCGAAATCACCTTCAATATCTTCAAAAGCCGCTACTGGATAGTGAAAGTCACGATCATTCGCATAACCGTTGGCACCCACAGGGCCGCGCTCAGCAAGGACATAGGCATGGCCGTAGTTTTCACAAATATAGCCACGCGCAGTGTCGGTTAGTAACATTACTTGAAATTTAATACCACGCGGAATAACGGCAATTTCACCTGCTTTAATAGTTAAATGCCCAAGCTCTGTTTTAAGTAGTAGTTCACCTTGTTGCGGTACAAATAACATTTCGCCATCGGCATTATAAAAATAGCGATTGTCCATTGATTTATTGGCAACATAAACATGAATACCGATACCCGCTTGACCATTAGCGTTACCATTAGCGGCCATGGTGATAAGCCCGTCTACAAAATCTGTAGGTTTTGTTGGTACATCAATTGGATCCCAGCGCAGCATGGTTGGTGGTGTCGGTACTTCGGTAATGGGAGCGGTTCTAATTAAGCCATTGTCTATGGCTGTATAATCGCCTTGCACAACAGATGGGCGAATACGATACATCCAAGTGCGGCGGTTATCGGCGCGAGGAGCGGTAAATGCAGTGGTACTGAATTGCTCTGCGTATAAATCATATTTTACTTTTTGCGGACTAAATTGACCAATCGGTAATGCACCAGGCAGCGCTTCGGTTTCAAATTCATTGCCAAATCCGGTCATGTAGTTTAATTGTGTCGCCATTACTGACTCCTGTAAAAATGGGGGAGTGTTATATTTTTGTTATTTACGCTAAGATACTCTCAAGTGAGACTAATATCAAATGCACTGATTACGACCGTTGTAAATAAAAGTGAACAGATAAAAGTCGTGTGTAAATAAATAAGTGATTCAACATGAAAATAGATTTAACGACATTTTTGCCCTATCAATTAACGCACTTAGCAACACAGGTAAGTAACGATTTTTCGAGCATTTATAAAAAAGAGTTTGATTTAACAATTCCGCAGTGGCGAATAATGGCTAATTTAGCGCAATTAGGCCAAAGCACATCAAAGCAGTTATGTACTCAAGCAGATATGGATAAATCAACGGTATCAAGAGCGGTAAAAGCGCTGATAGATGAAGGGCTTATTTATAGCGAGTTAAATAAGCATGATAAGCGTGCTGCATTTTTGATGTTAAGTGATAAGGGCATGGCTTTATATAAAAAAATAACACCACAAGCATTGCAATGGGAGCAAGCATTATTAAGCTGCCTGTCAGATGATGAACAACGCCAGTTAATCGCTATTTTTGATAAATTAAAAAATAAATTACAGGCATAAAAAAGCCCACAAAGTGGGCTTTTAAATACACTAATTTAATTAATCAAATTAGAACGTGTAACGAACACCTAACTTAATTTTATATGTTGAATCTTCAGCTTCAAAAGTGAAGTCATCATCTATTGGGTTACCTATCAAATATTGACCAGTGTTTGGGTCTATATCCATCGCTATTACATTACGAGTGCCGAAGTCTTGACGATATACTTTACCTTTTGATGAATCAATAAGGTTTAGTAGATTGTCTACAACGAAGTAAAACTCGCCGCGATGATCTTTAGAGAATCCAGGGATCTCTTGAGAAACATATAAGTCCATTGTCGTGACCCATGGAGCGTTGCTAGCACTTCTATCAACAAAGCCGCCAGCATAACCAGAAAGGCCTAACTTCTCGAAGTGAGCAAGCACTTCAGCTTCTGTTGCTCCATCTTCATAACGAACATTTGGATCGTTTTTAGTTGGAACATAAGCTAAATAGTTACCACCATAAGTATTACCACCTGAAGGTTGAATTAAATCTTGGTCAAAGAATCTACCTCCAGTTAAATTCCTAAGGTTTGCTAGATGACTATAAGCTGCCCCTGAGCGACGCTCAATAAATAAGTTAAAGTTAGTTTTGTAGTTCTCAATAAGTTCCGCAGAATAACCTAAGTTCAATACGAATCTGTGTTCAGTCTCGTAACTTGATGTTCCTATTTGAGTTTGTTGGTGATCACCAAAGTGTCCATAACGGTAATTACTTCTGGCCGTCGAAGAGCCACCTGGGTTACCCTCAGTTACATCTTGATAAGTATATGAAGCATCAAATTTAAAGCCATTTAAGTATGACTTTGATATTCCAGTACTTAGAATAATAGATCGCCCGTCTTTTTCAGCATTAGTAAGCATTATTTCTAGCTCACGCGTGTCATAAAATGGTAACGCTCCATCAATCGTTGAACCGACTACATCACCCTCTTGTAATAAAGCAGCATTAACCCACTCAGCCGTATTCTCTTTCTTAGTATATATAGCAGTAGAGGTCCAAGCGACATTATCTCCAATCACAGGGATATCAAGCGTAACGTCAGTGTTAAGCATATATGTCCATTGAGATGGAATATCAAAAGTTGGATCAATAAAGTTTGATGGTGAACCACTAGTACCACTGTTTATAGCTGCAATAGCATCAGGGGTAGGGTTATTAAGCGCATTTTCAGGCAAGAAAACATCTCTATCAGAAAAAGTTTGCTTACTTGTTCCATCGTTAGAATACGAGTTTGAAATCCAAACATTAGGATTACCACCTGCGTAGCGACCAGCGCTACCTCTAACAACCACATCATCAGTTGCTCTATAGGTAAAGCCTAAACGTGGTAAGAAAATATCAACACCATCAAGGTTAAAAGTATTATCGTAACCAGTTCTATCTAATACATCTTGATTAAATGTAGGCTTATCATCTGAACCTAATCGCTCATAACGTAGACCTGCCGTTAGAGTCAGATCATCACTATAATCCCATGTATCATTAACATACAAAGCAATATCTTTACGAGTAAAACTCGCGGCAACTGCTAAAGGATCATTACCTACGCCATTTTCATAGCTGTATCGAGATGCAATTCTATTTTCAAAATCCTCCAGGCTATCAAAGCTAATTACACCCTTAGAGCCAGGCAAATATTGGTTTTCAATATCTAACACATCGTACTTAATACCAAACTCTAGAGTATGCTCGTCAAGTAAGTAGGTACCATCAAGTTTAATAGTGAAGAGATCATTTTCTAGCGAGTTTGAATGGCGAGATTCATCAGATCCGAAAGCAATAGCACCTTCTTCCCCATCATTATCTACATCAAGATTATTAATCGTAATGTCGCCAAGGCCTAAACCACTGTTTAACGAAACTTGCCCAGTTTCTACAGACTTTTTCGTAACACTTATTTGTGAAGAAAATTCATCAGTCCAATCAGAGTAAAGTGTAGAACTGAAGTTGTTAAGTTTTTCAAACTTATTATACCAGTGTGTATCTAGTTTTAGTTCTCGGTTACTACTAGTCATATTTCTAGTATTGTTACCTTCATTATGCATGTAGACTAAGTTTGCACGATGATAGTCACTAATGTTCCAGTCAATCTTAGCTATATACTTTTCATCTTCAAGCTCAGGTTGAGTATCTGTACTGCCAATATCATTAATACCATACACATCGTTTGCGATTTTTCTAACTGCTTCTAAATCGGAACTGGTTACAGTTGTTTTATTTGTTCCTACACTGCTACCCGCAATTCCATATTCAAGCTGTTGTGGTGACTCAAACTTTTCATAAGCACCAAAAAAGAATAACTTATCTTCTAATATTGGGGCACCGAATGAAAACCCATAGTTTTTCTCTTCAAAATCAAGTTCAAGCTTTTCCCCATCACTATTTTTTGGTGTACCAGCCCAATCACTACTCAGTTTTTCGTAAAAAACTTTACCATGCAGCTCATTAGTACCTGTTTTGAATACGGCGTCAACGTTTCCACCTGTAAAGCCGCTTGACTTAGCGTTAACAGGAGCAACAGATACAGAAACTTGATCTAAAGCGTCTAGTGGAAAAGGGTTACGTTGGGTAGGATAGCCGTTGTTGTTAAGACCAAAATCATCGTTTAAAGGAATGCCATCGACTGTTATCGAGTTAGTTCTTGGATTTGAACCAGCGATAGTCATGGAGCTCTCGTTACCAGGCTGAACAACGACTAGAGGATTATTTCTAACTATATCCTTAATATCACGACCAATGCTAGGTACAGATTGAATAGCATCTTCTCCAAAGTAAGAGTCATTTGCAGAAGAGTTAAAAAAAACAGGAGTTCCTGTAACGACAATAGATTCCATATCTGTACTAGATAATTGCTGATCTATCTGTCTAACTTCACCAAGAGAAAGGTAAACATCCTCTATTTGAACATCTCTAAATACTTCAGAGTCGATAACAATTTTATAAGGGCCACCTACACGCAAACCGGTTGCGTTATATGTACCTGACTCATTTGTTGTTACTACTCTGCGAGTACCTGTAGGTTCATGGACAAGTATTAGTTTTGTATTTGCAGCAGGGCTTCCGCTCGGGCCAAAAATCTGACCTTTAACTGATGAAGTCGTATCACTTGCGAATGCAGCGCCACTAGCACTTATGCATGCAGCTATCGCAAGTGATAAAGCCGTTTTGCGAACTTGAATTTTCATTTAATTTTCCCGTGTAGTTAAATAATTAAACTTTTTATATATTTTGTCGTTATTGTCAGCGCCTCAACGAGGTTATGACTTAAGCACTTAACATTATACTAACTTTTCTATCTCAAATGAAATATAAAAGCTAATTAATAGGTACTAACTTACAATATTTAAACCAACTAGATTAGTCTTCAAAAGTAAGATGAGTATACTAAGCATAATTTATTACATATTCATTAAATTAAATATAAGGCATCAACTTATAACTAATTAGTTCGTAAAGAATTCTTTTTATTGTTTTCGACATCGAAAAGTTTTTTTGTAGTAGGATCAAATAATGTATTTAACAATCCAGCTAAGCGAATTCCAGCTTGTTGCAAGCGGGTTTTCACAATAGGGGTGTTAGTGAAAATATAGTCGTAGCTAATATTCTCATCTGTTGATTTGTATATTTGTAAAGCAAGGTTATGTGACTCTTCAAGCCAGCTTGTTGGCGTACTATGTAAATACTCGCTAATTAGTTCGCTGTTGTTGGTATTTATAAATTGAGCATATTCAGTAAAAGATAAATTTTCATTTTCTACTAGCTTAGTATCCCACAAGCTATGAAGATTGGTTTGTTGGTTGAAGAAAGAAACCTTAATGCGATTACCGCCCCTATCTTCAGCTCTGCCTGCATGAAATGGTTGATGGCTGTCGCCGACTAGGTGCACTAAAAAACGTAAACTAAACTGCTTTGCTGCAAGGCTTGCTTTATCATCTTTCAATACTTGAATTGAATAGTGAATCCCTTCTAATATGTTTGTTACTGATTCTTTGTGTTTAGTGTGGTCGTGGTTAAAGCTAAATTTTGCATCGTCATCTGCGTTAATATAGTGCCAGCGTGATGACTTTTTTTGCCAAAAATCACCTGGTGCAGAGCGCATTTCATCTGGCCATGTGGAAACCTGTGCTAAAGATTCACCGTTAAGATAAGGAATAAGTGCAGCTTTGGTGGTTTCGCTTATGTGCGACTCTGCAATTTTTCCAACAACGCGGTGGCCGTTTTGCCCCCACGCATTACAGTCTGTGCTTGCAAATATTGCACTAATTAAAAGTGTTAATGAAAGCGAATATTTTACATTTATCTGCATCGAGGCATCCTAGTAAGTGTGATATCTAATTTGTAAAAGCTTATAAGGTCAATTGTCCTCATTTTTTGCATTGATAGAAAGGACTCAATAAAATTCATACTTTCTTATTTAAAGTTAATTAAAATCAACACTTTAACTTTGATGGGTAAAATTACCTATTGTAATAAGTAATTAAAATTGTTCAAATGAGTTATTACTCTATTTTAAATCGGTGTTTTTTGAATATTAAAAAGTTAATGTTGCATAAAACAGCAATTGTTACATTTATGTTTATAGCGCTGCTGTTTAGTTGGTTTGCTGGTCAAATAGTTGTGGATGAAAAAGAAATAGCCTTCCCAGTGATGATAGAAACATCAACGACATGCCAAACAACAGCAACGGCTAATCAAAATCAGCTTATAGTATTTACACCCTCAAAGTATGTTGCTCAATTACTCACTCAAAACCTATGTGAGGATAAGGTTGTGGCTAAACAATATGGCTCTGTTATTGGTTATTGGGGTTACAGAACGGTGGATAGCTTAGAGTTTGTAGGCAAAGGTATTGCGGATTTAATTTTAGCTAAGAATAATATTATGGAAGCGTTTAGAGCTGAGACGACTTACAATTATCAGCCAGTGGTGGGCTTTTCAGATTACACTGCGTTCTTTATATCTTCAAAAGAAAAACCACTGATCACGAAACAATACTTTTTAGATAAAAAAATAGGCTTACTGGATTACCCTACCAGCCGCTCTGGACATATTTTGCCAAAACAAACATTTAAGCAATTAGGGCTTAATGTTGCTCAGCTAAAAATAACCTATGCCAGCTCACATAATGAATTGCGGGAACTACTGGCAAACGGAGAAGTTGACCTTATTGCCTCTTTTTGGAGAGAAAGTGATAGTAAGCGCTTCTCAGAAAATTATATTACGCCTATCAGCAGTAATATTGCAGGTACCCGTTGGTACTTAAAAATGCAGCATAACAATACCGATTTACTCTGCGCTGTTCAATCTCACCTATTGAGCATGTCTAAAGAACAATCATTTCAATACTATCAAGATGTTGAGCCATATTGGCATTGCAATAGCTACCCTGTTACCTTCAAAGGGGAGTCATAATGAATAGAGTAATACTGCCAGTATGTTTTTTTGTACTATTCATTGTCTTTTCACTGGTTTTTTATGTTTCAACAACGCAGAAGCAGCAACAGATAAACCAGTTACAAATAGCCCAAATAGAAAAACAAATCGCTTTAGACTTACCTTTACTTGATTTATCAAATGAGCTACTGAAACATTCGGGTAATAAAGCTGCGTTACAGCATTATATTCAAACAGTTAATGCTCAGATTCAAGGTACGGGTATACAGGTGGTTGCCATAGAACCAAAGCATGAGTTTAACTTATCTTTAAAAACCCATGAGTTTATTCGAAAATTAAATAGTAATAACAATGTGGTGTTTATAGTTTTATCTTTAAAGCAACCTTATTTTACGAATGATGTAATGGCTATTTATATACTGCTTTTTGTGATTAGCGCATTACTTATATACATGATAAAACAGGCAGCTATTTATCAAGGAGATAAAAAGCTCGTTACTGGTCAAGAGCTAAACACGCTAGAATCAAAGCCATTAATACTCGTGATTAATTTAAAAAGTAAAACGTTGTCCAGTAGCTATTATCCCGATCAACATGTAGCTTTGGCAAATAAGCCTTTGTGCTTTTATTTAGCACTTGTTGAGTTTTGCACTAATAATCCAGAGATAAAACTTAACCAGAATAAAAATGTACCCGAGGAGCTGCTAGAATTTGCAAATAAGTACTTTTATCGTTTGGTTGAGCTCGGGCATACCGTTAGAAAACGGCCAAACTTTAATAACAGTTTGGAAAAAACCTTAAGCGAAATACGTGCTGCACTGGATGATGTATTAAATGATTGCCCTGAGCAGAAGGAGTTGTATTATCCGCCAAAGGCATTTGGAGAGGGGTCTCGTTCACGGATGCATAGCTATGGGTTAATCAATGTAAGCCAAGGTAATATTGAAATAATAGGAAAGTAATTTCGAATTACTGCCTAGGGTAATGATTTAAGTGAGCTTAAACTAGCTTAGCTACCACATAAACCTTAATGAAGAGTGCCATTAGCATTTTAATGACACTCATTATTGTTCACATTAGATTACTACTTAGGTACAAATTCACTTGCATCAACAGGGCTGTGCTCAGCAAAAAACCGCTTTAATGCTTGTGAGTCCGTTTCATCGGTGCTTACAAATCCTGCCATTTGTGTGATTTTTGGGTAACTATCGCCACCTGAAGCGTTATATTCATTAATACTCATACGGTATGTTTTGTTTATATCAAGCGGTTTTCCAGCAATGAACACATTAGTTACCTGCTCACCTTTCAATTCAAATGCTAAGTTGTGATATTGCATGTAAGCACCAGAGTCGGGTGGAAAACGTGTCACGACATTTAAATAGGTTAAAACATCACTGCCTTTAAAGTCGATATAGGCGACACGATTTTTGAAAGGTTGTACTTTAAGTATATCTTTATAACTCACGTCACCTGCATTAATGCTATCGCGAACACCGCCACCGCTAATAATGCCAAAGTCCGCACCCACGGTGTTCATTTGTGCTTGGATGATGACGCGCGCAAGGTTTGTTTGTTCAAAGCGTACTTTGTTGCGATCTCCCTCAAGTCTGGCATTGACGAAGCCAATTTTACCTTCAATTTGCTTTGCTCCTTTTTGTTGGTACGTCGCTAAAAAGGTTTGCAGTTCTGGATCTGGTTTAATGTAATTTGCAGCAAGAACGGATTTTACGCTCCCATCTTTTTGCTTTTTATCTACGTATAAATTAACCGGTAATAATTGATAACTAAGCAGTGATAATTGGCCGTTTTCTAATTTAAACTCCGCTTTTCCCACATACTTGCCCCATTCATGGGCTTGCATTATCCAAGTTCCATTTTGCTGATCAGGTTTACAGGCTAAACCCGGTTTAAAGTTCTCATCAGTAACATTTTCAGCAGCCATACACACTGGCTCTTGGGAGTGCCCTCCAATAATCATATCAAGAGCATTTTTATCTAAGGAGCGAGCTAAAGTGACATCACCAGGGGCATTGATCCCATAATTAGCATCTACGTAATGTCCCATGTGGGTTACGGCAATGGTAATGTCGGGATTGTATTTTGTTTTTAGGGTTTGGGTAAGTGAGGCGGTAATTTCAACAGGATCTTTAAAATCTAAGTGACCAATGTATTGTGGGTTACCAATTTTAGCAGTATCTGTGGTTGTTAAACCAATAACGGCAATGGTTAAGCCGCCTTTTTTGAATATTTTATAGCGCTCAAAAACAGCTTTATCAGTTTGTTTATCGAAAATGTTGGCAGATAAAAGCGGGAAGTTAGCCCATTGCTGTTGTTTTTTTAATACACTTAATGGGTTATCAAACTCATGATTACCTAGTGCCATTGCGTCATAGCCAATTTTCGACATACCTCTAAAATCGGGCTCCGCAAATTGCAGATCTGATTCAGGTATGCCGGTATTAATATCGCCACCTGATAATAATAACACCTGATGTCCTTGTGCTTTTGCATCAGCTCTTAGCTGGTCAATTAAGGTTTTACGCGCAGACATGCCATATTCGCCTTTTTCGTTATGCCAAAAGCGACCGTGGTTATCATTGGTATGAAGAACCGTTAAATAGTGCGCTGTAGGTTTATTGACAGCGTCGCTGGCACAGCCAGACAAGCCAAGGAGAAAAACAAGAAAAACAAGAGTACGCATAAAATACCTATCGATGAATAAAAGCTCAATCTAGTAGGCAGCTAGTTTAAACTAGTTCGAGGTTAAAAAAACGCACTTCTTTATGTTTTTTCAGCCAGTGAGGCTTCACGCTGCTGCTCTACAACTCGGTTTCTTCGGGCAAGTTCATCTCGTGCATATTGAGATTTTTGGTGATTAATATCAATCATCCATTTCAAAAAACTAACTGGCAATTGGGTGTATGGTTCACCTTGGTGTAGGCCAAAGTCACAAATAGTCGTGTTGTTAGTCATTGTTATTTACTCCTATCATTGTGTAGGCTGATAATAACAAAAAAAGAGTGATTGATAAGGGTCTTTTTAAGTACCTTGCTAGGTTTAAAGTTAATTTAAAAAGAGTAATCGTGATGTACACCAAGGCACTAAGACAATTAATTATCCATAACGTGTTTCAAATTAAAATGTAAACAGTTGTAACTGTGGTGTAATTACTTTGCTATGAATTGTAGCGTTAAGTACTTATGTATCGATTTATAAAATGAATCACACTATTCTATGACGCATAAAATATTAATTCTAATGACAATAAAAAATAGGAATAGTAATGAAGAAGCTTATATTAGCGTCAATTCTAGCTGCAGCCAGTTTTTCAAGCACAGCAACCATAGTCGAAATGCAAACGAGCCAAGGAACAATAGAAATTAACTTGTTCGATCAACAAACGCCTAAAACAGTAGAAAACTTCCTAAGTTATGTTGATGATGCTGCATACAACCAAACGGTAATACATCGCTCT